>JAGOEI010000050.1 GCA_017997795.1 Thauera sp.
GGCGGTGTCGTGTCCTCCCTGGGCAAAGGCATCGCCGCCGCCTCTTTGGGGGCGATCCTCGAGTCCCGCGGCATCAAGGTCACGCACCTCAAGCTGGACCCGTACATCAACGTCGATCCGGGCACCATGAGCCCGTTCCAGCACGGCGAGGTCTTCGTCACCGAAGACGGCGCCGAGACCGACCTCGACCTCGGCCATTACGAGCGCTTCACCAGCGCCAAGATGAGCAAGCGCAACAACTTCACCACCGGCCAGATCTACGAGTCGGTGCTGAAGAAGGAGCGCCGCGGCGAGTATCTCGGCAAGACCGTGCAGGTCATCCCGCACATCACCGACGAGATCAAGGCCTACGTCAAGCGCGGCGCCGAGGGCGCCGACGTGGCGATCGTCGAGGTCGGCGGCACGGTGGGCGACATCGAGTCGCTGCCCTTCCTCGAGGCCATCCGCCAGATGGGCTTCGAAGAGGGCCGTCACGGCACCTGCTTCATCCACCTCACGCTGCTGCCCTACATCCCGACCGCCGGCGAGCTCAAGACCAAGCCGACCCAGCACTCGGTCAAGGAGCTGCGCGAGATCGGCATCCAGCCCGACATCCTGCTCTGCCGCGCCGACCGTTCGGTGCCGGAGGACGAGCGCCGCAAGATCGCGCTGTTCTGCAACGTGATGCCCGAGGCGGTCATCGAGTGCCTGGACGCCGATTCGATCTACAAGATCCCGGGCCAACTGCACGACCAGATGCTCGACCAGATCGTCTGCCACAAGCTCGACATCCTCGCGCGCGCGGCCGACCTGTCGGTGTGGGACAAGCTCATCCACGCGCTCGAGAACCCGAAGCAGACGGTGGATATCGGCTTCGTCGGCAAGTACGTCGACCTCACCGAGTCGTACAAGTCGCTGATCGAGTCGCTCAACCACGCCGGCATGCACACCGAGTCGAAGGTCAAGATCCACTACATCGACTCCGAGGACATCGAGCGCGACGGCTGCGGCGTGCTCAAGTCCATGGACGCGATCCTGGTGCCGGGCGGCTTCGGCAAGCGCGGCACCGAAGGCAAGATCGCCGCCATCCGCTACGCGCGCGAGAACAAGGTGCCCTACCTGGGCATCTGCCTCGGCATGCAGCTCGCGGTGGTCGAGTTCGCCCGCGACGTCGCCGGCATGGAAGGCGCGCACTCGACCGAGTTCGAGCGCGACACCAAGTACCCCGTCATCGGCCTGATCACCGAGTGGAAGGACCGCAGCGGCAAGATCGAGAAGCGCTCCGAGGAGTCCGATCTCGGCGGCACGATGCGCCTCGGCGGCCAGGTCTGCCAGTTGAAGGAAGGCACGTTGGCACGCGCGATCTACGGCGCCCCCGAGGTCATGGAGCGTCACCGCCACCGCTACGAGGTCAACAACACCCTGCTCGCCAAGCTCGAAGAGAAGGGCCTGGTGGTGGCGGGCCGCGCGCCGGTCACCGACCTGTGCGAGATGATCGAGCTGCCCGCCGACGTGCACCCCTGGTTCGTCGGTTGCCAGTTCCACCCTGAATTCACCTCCAACCCGCGCAAGGGCCATCCGCTGTTCACCGCCTACGTGAAGGCGGCGATCGCCCGCAAGGAGGCTGCGGCCTCGAGGAGCGAAGCATGAATCTCTGCGGTTTTGAAGTCGGTCTCGACAAGCCCATCTTCCTGATCTCCGGCCCCTGCGTGGCCGAGTCCGAGCAGATGTGCCTGGACATCGCTGGCGAGATGAAGGAAATCTGCGTCGAGCTGGGCATCCCCTACATCTTCAAGGCCTCGTACGACAAGGCCAACCGCAGCTCGGGCAAGAGCTTCCGCGGCCACGGCATGGACGCGGGGCTGAAGATGCTCGAGGCGGTCAAGAAGCAGCTCGGCCTGCCGGTGCTGACCGACGTGCACACGATCGAGGAGATCCCGCTCGTGGCCTCGGTGGTCGACGTGCTGCAGACCCCGGCCTTCCTGTGCCGCCAGACCGACTTCATCCACGCGGTGGCGGCCAGCGGCAAGCCGGTGAACATCAAGAAGGGCCAGTTCCTCGCCCCCGGCGACATGAAGAACGTCGCCGACAAGGCGCGCGAGGCCAACGGCGGCGCCGACACCATCATGGTGTGCGAGCGCGGCGCCTCCTTCGGCTACAACAACCTCGTCTCCGACATGCGCTCGCTGGCGATCATGCGCGACACCGGCTGCCCGGTGGTGTTCGACGCCACCCACTCGGTGCAGCTGCCGGGCGGGCAGGGCACGGCCTCGGGCGGCCAGCGCGAGTTCGTGCCGGTGCTGGCGCGCGCCGCGGTCGCCGTGGGCGTGGCGGGCCTCTTCATGGAGACCCACCCCGACCCGGCCAAGGCGCTGTCCGACGGCCCCAACGCCTGGCCGCTGCCCAAGATGAAGGCGCTGCTGACCACGCTCAAGGACATCGACGCGCTGGTCAAGCGCCAGGGCTTCCTCGAGACCACGCTCTGATAACGCGTTGTGGGCGCGGTGAAACACGTGAAGGCGAATGAGCCGTATCGCGTCGGCCATCACGCCGGCGGCGGCGGTGAAGGTAGCCTTCGTGGTCGCGATGCTGCCGGCTGCGGGCTGGCTGCGAGAGCGGGCTCGCCCGCGAACATCGCAGCCTCGATCGCCGCTTTTGCGGGCAAGCCCGCGCCCACAGCGTGAACCAAGCTTCCGAACGCCCCATTTGAATCCCTCCCTACTGCTACAGGACAAGACATGAGTGCAATCGTTGATGTGATCGCCCGCGAGATTCTCGACTCCCGCGGCAACCCCACCGTCGAAGCCGACGTGCTGCTCGAATCGGGCGTGATGGGCCGTGCCGCGGTGCCCTCGGGCGCCTCCACCGGCTCGCGCGAGGCCATCGAGCTGCGTGACGGCGACAAGTCGCGCTTCCTCGGCAAGGGCGTGCTGCGCGCGGTCGAGAACGTGAACACCGAGATCGCCGAGGCGATCATCGGCCTCGACGCCGAGGAGCAGGCCTTCATCGACCGTACTCTGATCGAGCTCGACGGCACCGAGAACAAGTCGCGCCTGGGCGCCAACGCCATGCTGGCGGTGTCGATGGCCGTGGCCAAGGCCGCCGCGGAAGAGGCCGGCCTGCCGCTGTATCGCTACTTCGGCGGTTCCAGCCCGATGGTGATGCCGGTGCCGATGATGAACGTCATCAACGGCGGCGAGCACGCCAACAACAGCCTCGACATCCAGGAATGCATGATCATGCCGGTGAGCATGACCAGCTTCCGCGAGGCCCTGCGCTGCGGCGCCGAGATATTCCATCACCTGAAGAAGATCGTGGACGCCAAGGGCTACCCCACCACCGTCGGCGACGAGGGCGGCTTCGCCCCCAACGTCTCGGGCACCGAGGAAGCGCTCAACCTGATCCAGGAAGCCATCGTCGCCGCCGGCTACGTGCCCGGCCAGGACGTGCTGCTGGCGCTCGACTGCGCCGCCTCCGAGTTCTACAAGGACGGCAAGTACGAGCTCAAGGGCGAAGGCCTGTCGCTGACCGCCGAGGGCTTCACCGACTACCTCGAGACCCTGTGCGACAAGTTCCCGATCGTGTCGATCGAGGACGCCATGGCCGAGGGCGACTGGGACGGCTGGAAGATCCTCACCGATCGCCTGGGCAAGAAGGTGCAACTGGTGGGCGACGACCTCTTCGTCACCAACACCAACATCCTCGCGCAGGGCATCGAGCAGGGCGTGGCCAACTCGATTCTGATCAAGATCAACCAGATCGGCACGCTGACCGAGACCTTCGCCGCCGTCGAGATGGCCAAGCTCGCCGGCTACACCGCGGTGATCTCGCACCGCTCGGGCGAGACCGACGACTCGACGATCGCCGACATCGCCGTCGGCCTGCGCGCGATGCAGATCAAGACCGGCTCGCTCAGCCGCTCGGACCGCATCTCGAAGTACAACCAGTTGCTGCGCATCGAGGAAGATCTGGGCGACACCGCCTTCTACCCGGGCAAGCGCGCGTTCTACAACCTGCGCTGAAGCGCGGGCTGATCAGGAAGGCCGGCGGCCAACCCCGCCGGCCTTTTTGTGAGCCATGCACCCCGCGACCCTGTGCCCAGCACCCCTGTGATCCTCACCGCTCCGGTCCATGCGCCGTGCGGGAGCGGGCTCGCCCGCAAACCACTTCCTGCGAAAACGAAAACGTTTCGTCCCGGTTTGCTGCCACCAAAAAGTGAGCTTCTTTCTTTCCGATGCGCTGGCCGATTCTGATCTTGATCGCACTTGTGATCGTGCTGCAGTACCCGCTCTGGCTCGGCAAGGGCGGGTGGCTCCGCGTCTGGGAGGTCGATCGCCTGTTGCAGGCGCAGCGCGAGGAGAACCTTCGCCTCGAGCAGCGCAACGCCAGCCTCGAGGCCGAGGTCAATGACCTCAAATCGGGCAATGAGGCGATCGAGGAGCGCGCGCGCTTCGAACTCGGCCTCACCAAGCCCGACGAGATCTACGTCCAGATTCCGCGTCGCTGAGTTGTCGGCTAGCGGATGCACTGATCAACAGGCCGGGCCATGCAAGGCCACCTGCGCCGCGCGCTGCGCCCTCAATTCTGGGCGAGCAGCGTGCGCGCACCATCGATGCGCTGGGCGAAATAACGGTTGTCGAGGCGCTCCACCCGCACCCTTCCGCGGCTGTTCGGTGCATGCACGAAACGGCCGTCGCCGATGTAGATCCCCATGTGCGAGTGGCGGCGCTTCATCGTGTTGAAGAACACCAGATCGCCCGGGCGCAGCTCGCTGACGTCGATCGGGCGGGTGCGGTCGGCGATCTGCGCGGCGTTGTGCGGCAGCCGGCGGGTGCTGATGTTCTCGACGATGTAGGCCACCATGCCGCTGCAGTCGAGGCCCGCGTCCGGATTGCGGCCGCCGAAGCGATAGCCGGTGTCGAGCAGACCGAGCGCGAACAGCACCATCTCCTGCGTCTGGTGCTCACCGTCGAGCGCGAAGTAATTGCCGCTGGGGGCGACCACGCGTGCCGGCGCCGAGGTCGTGGCGACAGGCGGCGTCGTGCTGCAGCCGGCGAGAAGCGCCGCTGCGGCAATTGCGGCGAACAAGGCCATTGCGCGAGGGCGGCGCCGCGGAGCAGCGCGGAGCGGGCGAAGATGCGACCAGTCCAGGGTGTTCATGGCACGAATGAGCGATCTGTCGAGGGAAGGCGGAAAATATTTGCGCCAGCCTATCCCACCGTATCGCGTCGTGCAAGGTTCGTCGCTGAATCAGAGGTTTGCGGCCATTTTCTCGAAACGAGGTGAAGGCCTCGCGCGCCTCTCGCATGCAGGCGGTCAAAGACTTCTGGCGGCGCGGCCTCGCATCGGACGCGCGCCGCGCGGGCGATTCAATCGACGAGCTCGATGCGCCCGCTGACGTGCACGGAGACCTGGCTCTCGCCACCCTCGAGCGGCGCCGAGGCCACTTCCGCGGACATCGCGGCGGCGCGCATGCGCGGCATCGGCGGCTGGAAACCGCTGTCGCCGACGGCCAGATGGGCGATGCGATGCTTCTTGCCGAGCGCGCCGGCAATCAGCGCCGCACGCTGCTCGAAGGCGCGCAGGGCGCCGACCGTCGCCTCGTCGACGGCCTTGCGGCGCGTCTCCGGTGCGGGCTGCATCGCGATGTGGGCCAGCGCCAGGCTCGCCTGCAGTTCGCCGACGAGCTCGGACATGGCGGCCGGATTTCGGCTTTCGAGCTGGATCTCGGAGCGCATGCGCCAGGCGGTGATGCGGCCCTTGCCATCCTGCGCGTAGACCGGCCACGTCGACGTGTTGCCCGATTGCACCTTGATGTCCGCACGTGCGCGCGCGATCTCGAGTGCGGCGGCGATGTCGCGATTGACCTCACGCGCGACCGCGGCCGGGTTGGGGCCGTTGCGCTCGGCATAGAGCACGGCGGTGACGAGGTCGTTCGCAGCAGCCTGGCTCGCCTCGGCCGACAGTTCGATCGTGGTCGCCTGCGCGGGTGCAACCGGCGCGGCGGCGTGCAGCGGTGCGGCAGCGAGCAGTGCCGCGGCGGACAGCAGGGCAAGGGCGCGGCGCATCAGGCCTCCTTCGCGCCGATGACGCTCGAGGGCTCCAGCGCGCACAGCTCCTGTTCGTACAGGCGGGCGTTATCGACGTAGTGCTGGGCGTTCCACTTGAGGTGCTCGATCTCGTTGTCGGTCAGCGTGCGGATGACGCGACCGGGCGAGCCGACGACCAGCGAGCGCTCCGGGATCACCTTGCCTTCCGGGATCAGCGCGTTGGCGCCGATGATGCATTCCTTGCCGATCACGGCCTTGTTCAGGATCACCGCGTTGATGCCGATCAGGCTGCCGTCGCCGATGGTGCAGCCGTGCAGCATCGCCATGTGGCCGATGGTGACCCGGCTGCCGATCACCAGCGGCACGCCGTCGTCGTTGTGCAGCACCGAGCCGTCCTGGATGTTGGTGTCGTCGCCGATGGTGATCGGGTCGTTGTCGCCGCGCATCACCACGTTGTACCAGACGCTGACGTTGCGCCCGGCGTGCACCGATCCGACGATCGTCGCGTTGTGCGCGATCCAGCTTCCTTCGCCGAAACTCGGGCGACGGTCGCCAAGGGCATAGATGCTCATAGTTGTTCTCGCTATTGGATGTCGCTCGCCGGAGGCTCGCGGCAGTCGGGGCGCGCATCATAGCAACTGCAGTGCAGCATGAAAACTCTCGCGCGATGTGCAATGTTGCTGATCCGCCAAGGGTTTTGCGCCACGACGGGGGGTGCTAGGATGCCGGCCGACATCGGAAAACCCACATGCTCAGCTACCGTCACGCCTTCCACGCCGGCAATCACGCCGACGTTCTCAAGCACCTCGTACTGCTCGAACTGCTCGACTACTTCAATCGCAAGGACAAGCCCTGGTACTACGTCGACACGCATGCGGGCGGGGGGTGTTATGCGCTCGACAGCGAGCAGGCCGACAAGACGGCCGAGTCCGTCGATGGCATCGGGCGGCTGTGGGGACGCGATGACCTGCCGCCGGCGGTGGCGAACTACCTCGCCGCTGTCGGCCAGTTCAACCCGCATGGCCGGCTGTTGTTCTATCCCGGCTCGCCGGCCCTGGCGATGACTCGCGCGCGCGCGCAGGACCGGCTGCGCCTGTTCGAACTGCATCCGGCCGATTTCGATTCCCTGCAGCGCACCTTCGAGAGCGAGCAGGAGCGCGTGCAGGTGCGCCGCAGCGATGGTTTCACCGCGCTCAAGGGCCTGCTGCCGCCGCCCTCGCGCCGTGCCGTGGTGCTGATCGATCCGCCCTACGAGGTCAAGGAAGACTACCGCCGCGTCGTCGACACGGTGCGTGACGCCATGCGCCGCTTTCCCACCGGCACCTTCGCGGTGTGGTATCCGATGCTCGCGCGCCCCGAGGCGCGCGCGCTGCCGGCGCGCCTTGCCGAACTCGGCGCCGAGAGCTGGCTCGACGTGCGGCTGGCGGTGCGCAAGCCGCCGCGCGACGGTTTCGGCATGTTCGGCAGCGGGCTGTACGTGATCAATCCGCCCTGGGTGCTGCCGCAGCGCCTGGAGCCCACGCTGCCCTGGCTTGCCGCACGCCTCGCGCTCGACGAGGGCGCGGGCTTCGATCTCGAGCACCACATCGAATGAGTACCGCACCGATGCCGCCCGATCCGCTTGCCGCCGATGCGCTGACCGAATTGCGCGATGCCATGCGCCGGTTCGCGGCCGAGCGTGCGTGGGAGCGCTTTCACACCCCCAAGAACCTGGCGATGGCGCTGTCGGGCGAGGCGGGCGAGCTGATCGAGCACTTCCAGTGGCTGACGGCCGAGGAGTCCGCGTCGCTGCCGGCGCCGGTGCGTGAAGAAGTGGCACTCGAGATGGCCGATGTGTTGCTCTATCTGGTGCGTCTGGGTGACGTGCTCGACATCGACCTGGCCGAGGCCGCGCGCCGCAAGATCGCGATCAACGCCGGGCGCTACCCGGCCGAGCAGGTTCGCGGACGGGCGGTGAAGTACGACCGCCTGTGATGAAGCTGCGGGTTTTTTCCGCGGCAGTGCACGTCCGGTTTGGGCCAGTGCAATTTTTCTGAAACAATACCGGTTTTCGTACCCATCGGATCCCAATCGTGGACCTGCAGCACATCAGCGATATCGAGCGCGCAGCGCACAGCGGCCGGGGCGAAGTCTTCCGCCTCGGCATGGGTGTCATCTTCCTCGTCGGCGTCATGTTCTACTCGGCGCTCCACGGCACCGGCGAGGGCAGCCTGACGCTGGTGATGGCGGCCATGATCGGCGGCTACATGGCGATGAACATCGGCGCCAACGACGTCGCCAACAACGTCGGTCCGGCGGTCGGCTCCAAGGCATTGACGCTGGCCGGTGCGCTCGTCATCGCGGCGGTCTTCGAAGCGGCGGGCGCGCTGATCGCCGGCGGCGAGGTGGTCGGCACCATCCGCAGCGGCATCATCAATCCCGATCTGATCAAGGATTCGGACACCTTCGTGTGGATCATGCTCGCGGCGCTGCTTGCGGGCGCGCTCTGGCTCAACCTCGCCACCGCGGTCGGCGCCCCGGTGTCGACCACGCACTCGATCGTCGGCGCGGTGCTGGGCGCAGGCATGGCGGCGGCCGGGCCGTCGATCGTGGATTGGTCGACGATGGGCGGCATCGCGGCGAGCTGGGTCATCTCGCCGCTGCTTGGCGGCCTGTTCGCGGCCGGCTTCCTGTATCTCGTCAAGCGCAGCATCACCTATCAGGTGGACATGGCTGCGGCCGCGCGCAGGACCGTACCGGTGCTGGTCGGCCTGATGGCGTGGACCTTCGCCACCTACCTGATCCTCAAGGGGCTGAACAAGGTGTGGGAGGTCGGCTTCGGGGCGGCGGTGCTGTACGGTCTGGTCGTCGGTGGGATGGTGTTCGTGCTGGTGCGCAGGATGCTCGCGGGGCGGCAGGGGATCGTGGCCAACACCAAGCAGAGCGTGAACCGGCTGTTCACGGTGCCGCTGATCTTCGCTGCGGCCTTGTTGAGCTTCGCGCACGGCTCCAATGACGTCGCCAACGCGGTGGGGCCGCTGGCGGCAATCGTGGATGTGGTGACGTCCGGGGGCGTGGTGCACAAGGCCGCGGCCATTCCGACCTGGGTGATGATGGTCGGTGCGATCGGCATCGCGCTCGGCCTGGCGCTGTTCGGCCCCAAGGTCATCCGCACGGTCGGTTCCGAGATCACCGAGCTCGACCAGATGCGCGCCTACTGCATCGCGATGGCCGCGACGATCACCGTGATCGTCGCCAGCCAGCTCGGACTGCCGGTGAGCTCAACGCACATCGCGGTGGGCGGCGTGTTCGGCGTGGGCTTTCTGCGCGAATACCTCAAGAGCAACTACGACCGCATGGTGGCCGAGATCAAGGCCCACCACCCGGAAGGCGACCTGGCGGCGATCGAGGCCTTCATCCAGCGCTTCGAGAAGGTTTCGGTCGAAGAGAAGGGGCGCATGCTGCAGGACCTCAAGGAGCGCTCGAAGAAGGCCGAGGATCCCGCCAACTTTTCCAAGGGCGAGCGCAAGGATCTGAAGAAGGTCTATCGGCGCGAGCTGGTCAAGCGCTCGCAACTGATGCGCATCGCCGCGGCCTGGGTCATCACCGTGCCGGCGTCGGCGCTGATGGCGGCGATCCTGTTCTTCACCATTCGCGGCATGATGGTGCCGTGATCGTCTGATGGCGGCCTTCGCGCCCAGCTTCCTGCGGGTCTTGCGGTCATGACGCTGGCCGAGCTGCTGGTCGTCCTGCTGCTGGGCGCGCTGGTGTGGTTCTGGTTCGACAGCCTCAAGGCGCGCGAGGCCGGTGTCGATGCCGCGCGCCGTGCCTGCCTGCGCGAGGCCGTGCAGTTCCTCGACGAGACCGTGGTCGGCCACGGCTTGCGCCTGGCGCGCGACGAGCGTGGGCATGTCGTGCTGCGGCGCGCGTTCGAGTTCGAATACTCGGTGAGCGGCGACGATCGCTACACTGGCTCGGTGGTGCTCGAGGGGCGTGAGGTGGTGCTGGTGGACGTCACCGCACACCGGCTGGCGCATCGCGCCGTGGTGGTGAACCTGCATTGAGCTGCGGAACGGGGCGCGCTGCCTGCGGCCCCGTGTGCGCTGCGCCGCGAGTGCTCAGCTCCTCCGGCCTTCGATGGCGCGCAGGAACTCGTTGCGGGCCTGCTCCGATTGCTCGAACGCGCCTGCGAAGGCCTGCGTCACCACCCGCTCGTCACCCCGCCGATCCTCGCCCAGCAGCAGGCAGAGTTGTTCGGCCTCGATGACGCAGGCCGCACCGGCGGCCTTGCCGTGCGCCATCAGCGCGTCGGCGATGTCGCGCGTCATCCATTCCTGGTAGGTGAAGCGATGGCCGATCACATCGACCAGGCGGGCGATGCGGCCAAAGCCGTGCAGGCGTCCGCCGGGCAGATAGGCGACATGGGCCACGCCGCGAAAGGGTACGAGGTGATGCGGGCACACGCCGTGCACGGCGATGCCGCGCACCACGACCATGTCGCGCCGCGGATCCTCGAAGCCGTCGCCCAGCACGTCGGCCGGATCGAGCTCGTAGCCGCCCAGCAGCCGGCGCTGCCAGAGCTCGCGCACGCGCTGTGCCGTGCGGCCGGTGTGGGCGTTGTCCGGCGCGATGCCGCAGGCGCGCAGCAAGTCGCCGACGGCGCGCTCGAAGGCCTCGGGGTCGAAATCGCCACTGCGTGGAATCCCCACGCTCGCCGGGTGCGGCAGGGGCGGATGCTCGTGGGCGGGGAGGTCGTCGTGGGAAGTGCTCATTGTCGAGGTCCTTGCGCTGACGGACCCGATGATACGCGCACCACCCCCGACCGTACGCTGCACAGTCTTGCGCAGCGCGCGCCAGCAGCCATCAGGCGATGAACACGGGGTCGGAGAACACGAGGGTGCCGTCCTTGCGCATCATCAGATTGTTGGCGTTGAGGAGGTCGGGGAGGACCTGGTAGTCCTCGACGAAGTCGGACAGCGCCTTGAGCGCCTGCTGCAGGCTCTGGTTGATCGCGAGCGGATTGACCGTCATGTGGTACAGCGCGATCCGCCCCATGTCGGCGCCGAGGCGGCTCCACTGCTGGCACGCCGACCAGTAGAACTCGATCAGGCGCTTGGCGACTTCCTCGGCCGGGGAGTTCTCGGCCAGCGGATAGAGCCGCTCCATCTCGATCAGGTGCAGCGGGTAGCCGGAGGATGCGCGTCCGATGACGCCGTGGTCGGCATGGATGATCGGGAAGTGCTCGCCGCGCGGGCGGTCTTCGGCGGTGTAAAGGAAGTAGTCGGCGGGCGAGCTGACGATCTTGTAGACCCGCTCGCCGTCGCCCTTGTCGATCACGACGGAGTATTCGCCACGGCCGATCTCCGCCTTGCCATCCAGCAACGGATGGGACGGCACCGGATCCGGCAGAAGGACCGCCTGCCGCCCTATTGCCTCGCGTGCCACCGTCAGATCGAACATGGCGCCTCCGCTGTTTACGCCATGATGTTATAGCCGGCGTCGACGAAATGCACCCCGCCCGTGATCAGACGCCCCGCATCGGACACCAGGAAGGCGGTCAGCGCGCCGATGTCCTCGGGGGTGACCAGCGCGTGCATCGGCGAACGCTCGACCGCGGCGGCCATCAGGCCGTCGAAGCCGGCGATGCCCGACGCGGCGCGCGTCATCAGCGGGCCCGGCGACACGGCGTTGACACGAATGCCCTTCTGGCCGAGCTCGGCGGCCAGGTAGCGCGTGGCGGCCTCGAGCGCGGCCTTGCACAGCCCCATCACGCCATAGTGGGGGATGACCTTTTCCGAGCCGAGGTAGGTCATGGTGACCAGCGAACCGCCGCCAGCCTTCTCGAACAGCGGTTCGGCCTTCTTCGCCATGCGCACGAAGGAGTGGGTGGATACGTCCATCGCCAGCGCGAAGCCGTCGGGCGAGGTGTCGACCACGCGGCCGTGCAGGTCGTCGCGCTTGGCGAAGGCCATGCTGTGGATCGCGAAATCGAGCTTGCCATGGCGCGACTCGATTTCGGCGAAGGCGGCGTCCATGGTTTCGGGCTGGGTGACGTCGAGCAGGAAGACGTCCTCGACCCCCAGGCGCTGGATGATCGGCTCGATGAAGGCGCGGGTCTTCTCGTTCTGGTAGGTGATGATGATCCTGGCGCCGGCCTGGGCGCAGGCTTCGGCGACGCCGGTGGAGATGGACTTCTCGTTCGCGATGCCGGTGATCAGACCGACCTTGCCTTCGAGGCTGACGATGGGGCTCATGCTGGATTCCTTTTGGGAGGGAGTGTTTGTTGCTGCATGGCAACAGATTGGTATTGGACACCGCCCGGGTGACACAAATCGTATCGCTCGTGAAATCCGGTACGCGTCAGAACACTTCGGATTCGAGTATATTGCGCATTGCAGCATTTTTGAAAATCGCTTCGGGATTTTGTCCGGGGCCGAGTGAAATATGACACGCACCGCATACATCTTCATGGACTTCGACGGCGTCACCCATCCCTGGGGTGAGGTCGAGGATTTCCGCTGTCTGCCGCGAATCGAAGCGGTGGTGCGGGAATTTCCTGAAGCGCGGATCGTCATCGCCTCGGACTGGCGCATGCTGTTCTCGATGCAGAAACTGATGGCGCGGTTCTCCGAGGACGTCCGCCCACAGATCGCCGGCGCCACCCCGCACATGCTGCCCAAGACCGGCGCCGAACTGCACGGCCTGCGCGAACGCGAGGCGATGCTGTGGCTCGCCCAGCACGAGGCCAACCCTGCCGATGCGCACTGGTGTGCGATCGACGACGCGCCGGGCAACTGGCTGTCGCGCTCGCGGCTGATCCTCACCGACTTCAAGCGCGGTTTCACGGTCGAGGACGCCGACGCCTTGCGCCGCATGCTGCTCGGTTTCCGGGCCGGCACCGACCGGCCGCTCGAACCCGCAGTGACCTCGCTGTGGGCACGCAACATCGCCTGATGCCTACCCGATGAACGCACCCGAACCCATTCTGCCGCCCGACCGGCTCGCCGCACTCGTCGATGCCGACACCCAGCGTCAGGCTGCCCGCCTGGCGCAGGAAGCGTTCGCGCGCGTCTTCCGCCTCAGCGTCGCCGAAACCGAGCGCGTGCGCCACAAGGGTGTGCAAGAGCTGCATTCGGACCTGTCGCAGTGGGCCGGCGCCGGCGATGGCGAGGCCCACGCGCTGCGCCTGGCGTTGCTGCTGACCGGCATGGACCAATGGGGCCTGGTGTGGAGCCAGGCTTTCGGGCTGGTGGCCATCCCGGGGCTGAGCGAACTGGTCGGCGCCTTGCGCACCAGCCTCGACGAAACTCTGGAGGCGCGCTTCCTGCGTCACTTCGAAGCGATCGCTGCCGTCGAGGAAAACGCCATCGATTTCAAGGTCGAGCTGCGGCGCGGCCTGCATCTCGCCCTGTGGCACTCGTCGATCGTGACCGAAAGCCGCGACGAGGCCCTACGCCTGGCTGGACAGCTCGGCAGCCTGCTGCTTGCGCTCACCCGCGAGATGCCGGTGGCGGGCTGGCGCCTGGTCGCCGATGCGCTCGCCTTCATCCAGATCCGCTGTCTCGCCGACGGACTCGCGTCCGAAGGCGTGGGCCAGGAAGCGACCCAGGCGCTGTTCGGCGCACTCGCGCGCGAACTCCCTGCTGCGCAGCGCGACCTGGTGATGGCGCATGCGGCGCGCGCGGTGGTCGCCTGGCAGCAGGCCAACCGCGGCCCGGCGCAGATCCACTGATGGCGCTCAAGGCCACCATCTTCAAGGCCGAGATCCAGGTGGCCGACATGGATCGGCACCACTACGCCGACTACAGCCTCACCCTGGCCCGGCACCCGTCCGAGACTGACGAGCGCATGATGGTGCGCCTGCTGGCCTTCGCGCTGTTCGCCGATCCGGCGCTGGCGTTTGGCAAGGGCCTGTGCGTCGACGACGAGCCGGACCTGTGGCAGAAGGATCTCACCGGCACCATCGAGCGCTGGATCGACGTCGGCCAGCCCGACGACAAATGGACGCGCAAGGCCTGCGGGCGCGCGCGCGAGGTGGTGGTGGTGGCCTACGGCCGTGCGCTCGAGGTGTGGTGGAACGGCGCGCGCAGCAAGCTCGAGCGCCACGACAACCTGCGCGTCTTCGAGCTCGACCGTGAGGCCACCGCAGCGCTCGCGCGCATGGCCGAGCGCACGATGCGCCTGCAGTTCACGATCCAGGACGGTCATGTGTGGGTGGGTAACAGCCGCGACACGGTGGCGCTGGAGCCGAAACGGCTGTTCGGGCCGGACTGGCCCTGAGTCCTGAAGCGTCGGCCGTGGACGCTGGCGGCGCCCCTCACGCCGCGAGCAGAAACGTGCAGATCGCTTCAGCGCTGGATTCTGGGTCCCTTCCGGATGAAGCAGTGCCAGCCGCGCCGCGTGAAACCGGCTGAGGTTTCGTGCGACCAGGGCTCGAGCCTCATGGTTTCAGGATTCAGTGCAGGTCTGCTGGCCTGATCCGGCCCGGGCGTCAGACATTACACGACGGCACATCGGCAGAGGGTCTTGCACTACCCTGCGCGGGCTGCGCCTGCCACGAGAACCAAGGGATCAGGTGCGAGGCCGGCATCGGGCGGGCGATGCCGAAGCCCTGTCCCAGCTCGCAGCCGAGTTCGATCAGTGCGGCGGCGTGCGCGGGGGTTTCGACCCCTTCGGCGATGACCTCGCGCTCGAAGGTGCGGGCCAGTTGCACGACGGCATTGACGATCGCGCGCGCCTCCTTGTCCTTGAGCATGTCGAGCACGAAGCTGCGGTCGATCTTCAACTGATCCACCGGCAACTGCCGATAGTGGCGCAGCGACGCGTAGCCGGTGCCGAAGTCGTCGAGCGCGATGCGCACGCCGAGTCGGCGGCAGGCGTGCAGCACCTCGGTGGC
>JAGOEI010000206.1:0-2857 GCA_017997795.1 Thauera sp.
ACCGCGATCGTGGTCGGCGCAGCGGCGCTCTTCGGCCAGAGCCTGCTCGGGGTCTTCGGCATCTCCATCGCCTCGCTGCAGGTCGGCGGCGGCATCCTGCTGTTCATCCTCGCGCTCAACATGTTCAACGCCGAGCCCGGGCGCATCCGCTCGACGCCGGAGGAGCAGCACGAGGCGGCCGAGCGCTCGAACGTCGCGGTCGTGCCGCTGACCATCCCGCTGCTCACCGGGCCGGGCACGGTCAGCACGGTGATCATCCATTCCGAGCAGGTGCAGCACTGGTGGGACATGGTGGCGCTGCTGATGATCGGGGCGGTGATGGGTGGCGTGGTGTGGGTGTGCTTTCGCATGGCGGGGCGGATCAGCCGCTATGCCGGCCAGACCGGCCTGAACATCATGACGCGCCTGATGGGCCTGGTGCTCGCCGCGCTTGCGGTCGAATTCGTCGCCCACGGCGTGCGCACCCTCGCCACCGGAGTTGCTTAGCGAGCGTGCGGATTTTCTCGGTCTGTTCCCGGATTGGCTGGACGCATTCCCCACTTCGGGTGCAAGGTCTCGCGCAATCCATTGCCCCCCATTCAGTCGTGCCGCCTCTTCGTCTCCTCGCCCCGCTCGTCTGCTCCGCGACCGCTGCCAGCCTGATGCTCGGCATGGGTGCGGCCCAGGCGTCCGAGCTCTTCTTCAGCGACATCCCGGTCGTGCTCACGGCCTCGCGCATGGCGCAGTCGCCGCTCGACGCGCCGGTGGCGGTCACCGTGATCGACCGCGAGATGATCGAAGCCTCGGGGTTCACCGAACTGCACGATCTGCTGCGCCTGGTTCCGGGCTTTCTGGTTGCGGACTGGGCCGAGGGCTCGCCGACCGTCGCCAACCACGGCCTGGGTGATGCCTACGAGCGCCGCATCAAGGTCATGATCGATGGTGGCACGGTGAACAGCCCGCTGTGGGGCAACACCAATTGGCAGGACCTGCCTGTGCGCGTCGATGACGTCGAGCGTATCGAGGTGGTGAGGGGGCCCAACGGCGCAGCGTTCGGGGTCAATGCCTTCCAGGGGGTGATCAACATCATCACGCGCTCGCCCTCGACCCAGCGCGGTGCGGGCGTGATTGCTCGCGTCGGCAAGAATGGCTTTTACGACCACGGTTTCCGGGTCAGCGGCAAGGCCCAGGAAGTGGTGGATTGGCGCATTTCCGCCTCGAACCGCAGGGCGGTGAATTTCGAGCCTTATCTGCACACCACGCCTGATGGGAAGACCGCCCTGAATGACCGCGAGTTCATCACCCGCTCGGTGTTCAACCTGTCGGCCACCGCCCAGGTGGCCGCGCGCGACGAGCTGAGTTTGATGCTCGGACTCAGCGACGGCGAGAGCGACCGCGGGATCCCGCAGAGCGCCTCCGACCCGCTACGCGAGGACGATGGGCGCGCGCTGTTCCTTCACCTGGGCTGGAAGCGCAGCTTCGCCGCTGACTCCGAGCTCTCCGTCCATTACTACCACCAGGATGAGCGCATGCGGGCGGCGTGGCTCGACGCCGATGATCCGTCCGCGCCGGTGAGTCGGGACCGTAACAGCGATGTGAGCCGGGACAGCGTCGAAGTGCAGTATTCCGCGCGACTGTCGCCCAGTTGGCGCTTCCTGGTCGGTGCCGGGGTGAGCCAGGAGTCGGTGCGCGCGCCCTACATGTTCAACACCCGCAGCACGCTGCGCGGCACGAGTAGCCAGTTGTTCGGTAGTGTCGTGTGGACACCGCTCGAGCGCCTGCAACTCGACCTCGGTGGCGTGCTCGAGGATCACCATTACAGCGGTGCCTTATTCTCGCCACGGCTCTCCGCGAACTACGCGCTCACTCCGGAGTCCGCTTTGCGGATGTCGGCGGGGGTGTCGTATCGAGCGCCCTCGATGGTCGAGGCGCGCGCCGAAGAAGCGGCTTATCGCCTGGATGGCGAGATCGACAGCGTTGGCCTGATCGTCGGCAGGCTCGTCAAGCCCGAGCGGGTGCGCCATGTCGAGGTCGGTTATGCGGCGGTTCTGCGGGAACTGGGCCTCAGCCTGGACGTGCGCGCCTTCCACAATAGCTATCAACGCTACATCGATGACGAGCGCTGCTATCACTACACCTCCGGTGCCAAGGTCACTCCGGGCCATACGGTCTGCCCGGCGGTCGCCGATTACGCCTTCAACTCGGGGGGGGCGAAGTCATTCCTGTTCCAGAACGCCGGCGCCTTCCGCATGACCGGCGGCGAGTTCAGCGCCGACTGGCGTCGCCCCGGCTGGGGCCGGGTGGTTTTGTCGCAGGCCTTCATCGATATCGATGCCTCCGAAGACATCCTGGACGATGACTTCGAGGACAGCGGCCCGTCCTCCGTTACGTCACTGCTGGTAATCAAAGACCTGCCCGAGCGCTGGCGGATCAGCCTGGGGGCTTACCGCCACGAGAAGATGAACTGGCTCAGCGACGGCGATGATGTCCCCGGCAAGCCGCGTTTCGACCTCAAGCTGGCACGCGCCTTCGGCCCGCCGGCTGCAAACAACGAGGTCGCGATCGTGGCGCAGAGTGTGGGTGGGCGATATGTCGACTTCCACGAGGGCCGCTTCCGTCACGAGCCGCAAGTCTTTGGCAGTCTTCGTCTCGCGTGGTGATGCGTTTCGTTTTACAGCTACGTTCGTACTTTCGCGCCAGCGTGTGCGGGGTCGTGCTGTTTCTGGGCGTCATCGCGCCGTCTGCCGCGTTCGCCCTCGATGTCGCCGTGGTGGTGTCGCAGCGCGACGGCGTGCACAAGGCCTTCGCCGATGCCTTCATGCGCGCGGCGGCGGGGCTCGGCCACCGCGTGTTCGACATCGGCAGCCCGGCCGAAGGG
>JAGOEI010000206.1:2957-4268 GCA_017997795.1 Thauera sp.
ACGGCCATGAGCATCGACCACCTCTCCCTGCGCGCGCGTCTGCTGCTCACCGTGCTGCTGCCGGTGCTGCTGCTGGCGGTGGCGATGACCAGCGTGTCGCTGTCTCGCGGTGCGCGCCTCGCGGACAGCGAGATCACCGAGCGCGGTGTGGCCATCGTCAGCTTCGTGGCGCCCGCCGCCGAGTACGGCGTGATCTCGGGCAGCCGCGGCAGCCTCGACGGCCTGATGCTGGCGCTGAAGGCGCAGAAGGACGTCGCCGCCGCGGTGCTGTACGACCGCCGCGGCGACGAGCTCGTCCGCCTCGGCGAGCCCATGCTCTACGACGCTGCGGGGGCACGGCGGGCCATCACCGCGGTGCGCCTGCAGCGCCAGGGGGCACGCGCGGGCTTTGCCGCGCCGGTGTTTTCGATGCCGGTCGAGGTCGACGAGCTTGCCGGTGGCGAGGTGGCGCTCGCGCCGCTGCCCATCGGCTGGGTGTATGTGGAGCTCGACACCCGCGCCTACGATGCGCGCTGGCGCACCATGGTGCTGACCACGGTCGGCCTGGCCGCCGGCGCGATGCTGCTCGCGATGCTGCTCGCCGTCCGCCTGGCCAACGTGGTCGGCGCGCCGGTGGCCAGGCTGGTCGAGGCCGTGCGCCGCATGGCGCGCGGCGAGCTCGACGTGCAGGTCAGCGGCCGCGCCGGCAGCGAGGAGCTGCGCGCGCTTGAGGACGGCTTCAACTCGATGGCGCGCGCGATCACCAACGCGCACAAGACGCTGCAGGCGCGCATCGAGCAGGCGACCGCGCGCCTCGCCCACCAGGCCCTGCACGACCCGCTGACCGCCTTGCCCAACCGCCGCGCGTTCGAGCAGGCGCTGGAAGAACTGCTCGCCGCCTCGCGCCGGGCCGGCGATCACGGCGCCCTGTGCTTCCTGGACCTCGACCACTTCAAGCCGGTGAACGACACCGGCGGGCACGCCGCCGGCGACGCCCTGCTGCGGGTGGTCGCCGACCTGATCCGCGCACGCCTGCGCCTCGAGGACACCGTGTGCCGGATCGGGGGCGACGAATTCGCGCTCATCCTGCGCGGCTGCACCCCGGACGCCGCCGCCCGCATCGCCGACGACCTGTGTGCAGCGGTGCGCGACCTGCGCTTCGAATGGGAGGGCCGCGAGTATCGCATCGGCGCCAGCATCGGCTTTGCGATGATCGACGGCGGGCTGGTGAGCGTGCCCGAGATCGTGCGCGCCGCCGACCAGGCGTGCTACACGGCCAAGCGCGAGGGACGGGGGCGGGCGATTGCGTACCGGCCGCAGGACGGCGGCGCG
>JAGOEI010000051.1 GCA_017997795.1 Thauera sp.
GGGCATCGGGAACGGCGTGCACCGAGCGCAGAACCGCTCGGCGCGCGGCACGGACGCGCGCGTTCGTGCCGAGGCCGGCCCGTCGGCCCACGCCCTGTGTTTTGCGCAAAGTATATAGCGAAGGCAGCCGGCAGCCGCACGGTACGCAATTTCACTAGGCGAAATCAAAGCCGCCGATTACCATTTCATCAGGTGATATAGCCTGCATCATTTCGAGTCCGCCGTGCCCGCCAACAAGCCCGAATCCAGCGCAACACCCGAAGCCAAGACCTCGATCCAGGTGATCGAACGCATGATGAAGCTGCTCGACGTGCTCGCCCAGCACGCCGACCCCGTTCCGCTCAAGCAGCTCGCGCTCGAGACCGGACTGCACCCGTCGACCGCGCACCGCATCCTGGGCGCGATGACGCACAGCGGCTTCGTCGAGCGCTCGGACGCGGGCATCTACCGCCTGGGCATCCGCCTGCTCGAGCTGGGCAGCATCGTGAAGTCGCGCATCTCGCTGCGCGAGACGGCGATGCCCTTCATGCTCAAGCTGCACGCAGCCACCGGCGAGAGCGTCAATCTGGGCGTGCGCGCGGGCGACGAGATCGTCTATGTCGAGCGCACCTCGAGCGGACGTTCCTCGGTGCGCGTGGTGCACATCGTCGGCGCGCGCGCGCCGCTGCACACCACCGCTACCGGCAAGCTGTTCCTGGTCGAGGACGGCCTCGAGCGCATCCGCGACTACGCGCGCCGCACCGGCCTGCCGGCGTCGACGCCGGCCTCCATCACCACCCTGCCCGCACTGGAAAAGGAGCTCGACCGCGTGCGCCGCCACGGCGTGGGCTTCGACCTCGACGAAGTCGAAGCCGGCGTGCGCTGCATCGCCGCCGGCATCCGCGACGACAACGGCGAGTTGATCGCCGGCCTGTCGCTGTCGACGCCGTCCGAGCGCTTCAACCCCGACTGGGCGCCGCTGGTCAAGGAGACGGCCGACGAGATCTCGCGCGCCCTCGGCCACCTGCCACCGAAGGCGGCTTAGCAAGGCGTGCACGCAGCGGCGACCCGCGCGATGGTTTTGTAGGAGCGACGCGAGTCGCGATCCCGCGGCGCGGGATGCGACACGCCTCGGTGCGCGCTGCAACGCCCAGATCGCGACTGGCGTCGCTCCTACGGGCAGAACCGACGACTGCGCTGGTTCAGGCCGTGGCCGCTGCGGGCGTGGCCTCGGCCACCGCGGCGCGGCCGAGCTCGAAGGCCTGGCGGTTGAGCTCCAGCAGCGCCGGCTTGCGCGCACCGAAACGCGCCAGCACGGCCTCGCGCAATACGTCCGCCGGAAACGGCAGGCGATCCGACATCGCCCCCAGCATCACGGTGTTGCCGAGGCGGATGTTGCCCAGTTGCAGCGCGAGCGCGCTGGCGTCGAAGTCGAACACCGCGAGGCCCAGCGCGCGCATCTCGCCGATCGGATCGTCCGGATAGTCGTAGAGGCCGATGTTCACCACCGGCGGCACCAGGCGCCCCTGATTGACCAGCGCGATCCCGCCCGGCTTCAGCATGTGCGCCCAGCGCAGCGCCTCGGCGGCCTCGAAGCCCACCAGCAGGTCGGCGTCGCCGGGCATGATCTGCGGCGACAGCACCTGGGGGCCGAAGCGCAGGTGCGAGGTCACCACCCCGCCACGCTGGCTCATGCCCGCCACCTCGGTCTTCTTGACATCGAAGCCGAGCGACAGCGCCGCCTCGGCGAGGATCTCGGTGGCGGTCATCACACCCTGGCCGCCGATGCCGCACACCGCGATGTTGGTAATGGTCATTGCGCGCTTCCTCAGATCTTGGCGTGCAGGAACTTCACCGGATGCTCCGGCAGGGCATGGACGATGGCCTCGGGCGCACACGGCTGCACGCACAGGCCGCAGCCGGTACAGGCCGAGGTCTCGATGCGCACGAAGGAGAGCTCGACCTCCTTGCCCGAGGGCTTGACCTCGGTGCCGCGCCGGGTGACATGGATCGCCGGACAGCCGACGTCGAGGCAGTTGGCGCAGCCGGTGCACTTGTCGTCGATGACCTTGTAGGGCTGGGTCGGCTTGTAGTCGCCGATCAGCACGCAGGGGCGGTCGGTGATGATCACCGAGGGCTCGGGGATCTTGGTCTCCTCGCGCAGCGCCTTGAACAGCACCGGGAGCTGGTAGGGGTCGAGGACGTGGATGCGCTCCTTCTTCACGCCGAGCGCCTCGCACAGCTTGGCGAAGTCGATGCGCGGCGCGTCTTCACCGTGGATGTCGCGGCCGGTGCCGGGGTTGTCCTGGCCGCCGGTCATGCCCACCGCGCGGTTGTCGAGCAGCAGCACGGTGACGTTGCCGCGGTTCCAGGTGATGTCGAGCAGGCCCTGCATGCCCATGTGCAGGAAGGTCGAGTCGCCGATCACCGCCACCACGGACTTCTTCGCGTCGGCCTCGCCGCGGCCCTTGTCCATGCCGAGCGCCACGCCCATCGACGCCCCCATCGAGATGCAGGTGTCGAGCGCGTTCCAGGGCTGGCCGGCGCCGAGCGTGTAGCAGCCGATGTCGCCCGAGATGGTGAGGTTGCGCAGTTGCGCCAGGGTGTAATAGATGCCCAGGTGCGGACAGGCCACGCACATCGTCGGCGGGCGCGGGAAGACCTGCTGCGGCACCAGGCGGGTGGGCTGGGCCTCGGCGGCCACGGTTTCGCCGCGCAGGCGGGCGACCGCCGGGCGCAGGCGGTCGGGCGAGAGCTCGCCGACGCGCGGCAGCACGTCCTTGCCGGCACAGGCGATGCCGGCGGCGCGCAGCTCGTTCTCGACCAGCGGCTCGGTCTCCTCGACCACCAGCAACTGGTCGACGCTGGCGGCAAGCGCGCGCACGCGCTCGAGCGGCAGCGGCCAGGACTGGCCGAGCTTGAGCACCGGCGCGTTCGGGAAGGTCTCGCGCACGTGCATGTAGGCCGGGCCGGAGGTCACGAAGCCGACGCTGCGGTCGCTGCCTTCCACCAGGGGGTTGAATGCGCTCTCGGCGGCGGCGGCGCGCAGCGCATCCTCGCGCTCGTACATAAGCGCCACGCGCGGCTTGGCGTTGCCGGGCACCATCACCCAGCGCTGCGGATCCTTGACGAAGCCGGCGGGCTCGTGGGCCTCGCGCTCGCCCGCGAGCACGCGCCCCTTGACGTGGCAGATGCGGGTGGTGAGACGCAGCAGCACCGGGCAGCGGAAGCGCTCGGAGAGCGCGAAGGCCGCGCGCGTCATGTCGTAGGACTCCTGCGCGTCGGCCGGCTCGAACATCGGCAGGTGCGCGAAGCGCGCCCAGAAGCGCGAGTCCTGCTCGTTCTGCGACGAGGACATGCCGACGTCGTCGGCAACCGCGATCACCAGCCCGCCTTCGGTGCCGGTCACGGTCATCGTCATCAGCGCGTCGGCGGCGACGTTGAGGCCGACGTGCTTCATCGCGCAGAAGGCGCGCGCGCCGACCATCGAGGCCCCGAGCGCGACCTCGAGCGAGACCTTCTCGTTCACCGACCACTCAGTGTACAGGTCGGGAAAGCGCGACACCTCTTCCAGGATCTCGGTGGACGGGGTGCCGGGGTAGGCGGCGGCGACACGGCAGCCGGCGTCGCGCACGGCCAGGGCGACGGCCTCGTTGCCGGACAGGAACAGGCGGCTCGGTGCGGTTTCGGGCAGGGCAGCACCCATGGGCGGATCCTCTATTGGGGTCGGTTCGGGGTCGAAGCCCTTGAGCTTAGTCAGCACCCCGGCGCACCCCGTTGACGAAGGTCAACCGCAGGGCAGTCGTCCAACGGGCCTGCTACCCGCCGCGAGCAGCCGCTGCCGCGTGTGCACGGCGTTTGCGTTCGATCAACAAGCAGCGCACGGCGCACGCGCACCATGACGTCCCTTGTCTCGAGCGGGACGCAGTGCAATGCCCAGAGAACGCTGGAACGATCGTGCGGGCGCCTTCAACCCGGTCAGCGCGCCGGATTACCTGCCGCGGACGCAGTTGCGCGAAGTACAGTCGCAGCGCCTGCGGGCGGTGGTCGCGCGCGCCTGGCACAAGGTGGCGCTGTTGCGCGAACGCATGCAGGCACGCGGCATCACCCCCGAGGCGATAGGCGGCATCGACGACATCGCCGCGCTGCCGTTCACGGTGAAGGCCGACCTGCGCGACACCTACCCCTTCGGCCTCTTCGCCAGCCCGATGGACGAGGTGGTGCGCCTGCACGCCTCCTCCGGCACCACCGGCAAGCCGATCGTGGTCGCTTACACCCAGGAAGACCTCGACGTGTGGACCGAGGCCATGGCACGCACCTTCGCCGCCTGCGGCCTGCACCGCGGCGACATCCTGCAGAACGCCTTCGGCTACGGGCTGTTTACCGGCGGCATGGGCACCCACTACGGCGCCGAGGCCCTGGGCGCGACGGTGATCCCGGTCTCCGGCGGCAACACCGACCGCCAGGTCATGCTGATGCGCGACTTCGGCGTCACCGCGGTGTGCGCCACGCCGAGCTTCTTCGTGCATCTGGTGGAGAAGGCCGGCGAGATGGGGGTGGACCTGAAGGCGCTGCCGCTGCGCACCGGCGTGTTCGGCGCCGAGCCGTGGACCGACGGCATGCGCGAACGCATCCAGGCCGATACCGGGATCGAGGCCTTCGACATCTACGGCCTGTCCGAGATCACCGGCCCCGGCGTGGCCACCGAGTGCGCCTGCCACGACGGCCTGCACGTGTTCGAGGACCACTTCTTCCCCGAGATCATCGACCCCGAGACCGGCGCGCCGCTGCCCGACGGCGAGGACGGCGAGCTGGTGCTGACCACGCTGTCCAAGCGCGCGATGCCGATGATCCGCTACCGCACCCGCGACATCACCGCCATCCTCACCGCGCCCTGCGCCTGCGGGCGCACGCTGCGCCGCATCCGCCGCATCAGCCGGCGCTCGGACGACATGTTCATCATCCGCGGCGTCAATATCTTCCCGTCGCAGGTCGAGGCCGCGCTGCTCGAGATCGAGGGCACGGTGCCGCACTACCAGATCATCCTCAGCCGCAGCCACGGCCTGGACCAGATGACGGTCGAGGTCGAGGTGACGCCGGAGGTGTTCAGCGACACGGTGCGCGACATGGAAGCGCTGCGCGCGCGCATCGCGCACGCGATCGAGCATGTGCTCGGCATCCGCGTCGGACTGCGCCTGGTGGGGCCGCACAGCATCGCGCGCAGCGAAGGCAAGGCGCGGCGCGTGATCGACAAGCGCAAGGATTGAGGCCGGAGCCCAAGATGAACATTCCCCAGCTTTCCGTGTTCCTGGAGAACCGCCCGCACAGCCTGCTCGAGCCGCTGCAGGCGCTCGCCGCGGCCGGGATCAACCTGTCCGGCCTCACGCTCGCCGACAGCGAGCAGTTCGGCATCCTGCGTCTGGTGCTGCGCGACTGGCCGCGCGCGCGCGACGTGCTGCAGAGCGCCGGCTGGGCGGTCACGGTGACCGACATGGTGGCGATCGATGTGGACGATCAGCCCGGCGGGCTGGTGCGCACGCTCGAAGTGCTGGCCGCGGCCGACGCCAACATCGAGTACATGTACGGGTTCTTCCTGCGCAGCAGCGGGCGGGCGGCGATGCTGCTCCGCTTCGACGATCCCGCGGCGGCGATCGTCGCGCTGCAGGCTGCGGGCGTGGAGCCGGTGACGGCGGACGCGCTGTATTGAGCGGCGCGCGGCAGGCAGGCTGCCGCGCCTCGAACCATCAGCCGCCGATACGTGCCGGCGCGGCGGCCACGCGCTGGGTGGCGGTCTGCTCGAGCCACTTGCGCACGCGCTTGGCGTCGGCGGTGCGGGTGTAGCGCCCGTACGAGTCCATCAGCACCATCACCACCGGCTGCTGGTGCAGCCAGGTCTGCATGACCAGGCAACGCCCGGCTTCGGAGATGTAGCCGGTCTTCGACACGCTGATCGCCCACTCGGGGCTGCGCACCAGGCTGTTGGTGTTGCCGAAGCGCAGCATGCGGCCGTTGATGTCCACGTAACGCTCGGGCGAGGTCGAGAACTCGCGGATCAGCGGAAAGGACGCCGACGCCGCAACCAGCTTGGCAAGGTCGCGCGGGCTGGAGACGTTGCCGGGGTTGAGGCCGGTGCTGTCGTGGAAGCGGGTGTTCCACAGCCCGAGCAGGCGGGCCTTGACGTTCATCGCCTCGACGAAGGCCGCCTCGCCGCCCGGATAGTTGCGCGCCAGCGCGGAAGCCGCGCGGTTCTCCGACGACATCAGCGCCAGGTGCAGCATGTCCTCGCGCGTCAGCGTGGTCCCCAGGGACAGGCGCGAACCGGTGCCCTTGAGGCGGTCGATGTCGCCCTCGGTGATCTCGAGCGGCTCGGACAGGCGCTGCCCGGATTCGAGCACGACCATTGCGGTCATCAGCTTGGTGATCGAGGCGATTGGCAGCACGGCGGCTGCGTTGCGCTCGAGCAGCACCTCGCCGGTGTTCTGGTTGATGACGTAGAAGGCGCTCGAACCCAGCACCGGCATGCCGCTGGCGTCGAGCGCGAGCGCCTCGTCGGCCTCGTCGGCCAGCAAGCTCGCCGGCGCCACCGCCAGCGCGGCCGGGGCCGCCTTGCGCAGCGTCACCCGCATGGGCGCCGCCTTGCCGCGTGCGCTGGCCGTGGCGGTACGCGCCTTCACGTTCACCTTGGCAGCGGCCTTCTTCGTCGGCTGCGCCTTGCTCGCCACCTTGCCCTTGGTCGCCGACTTGGCCGCAGCCTTCTTTGCCGCAACCGACTTGTTCGCGGCCTTGGCCGCCACGGCCTTCGGTTTGGCGACGGGTTTGGCCGCCGGTTTGGCTGCGGCCTTCTTGGCCACGGCTGCGGTCTTGCCCGACGTACGGCTGGTGTTGGTGGCGGCGGTGGCCACGCCGGATTGCAGCGCGAACAAGGCCGCGAGGGCGGCAACGAGGGCTCTAAGCTTCATGATGGTGGGGGGCAGAAAAAGGGACAGCAGGAGCAGCGCGAGTGTTTTGTTTTAAAAATAAGCAGATACAAAAGAGATTTCAAGTCGTTTCGAAGCGCGGCGTGAAATTTTCCCACATTCGCCACCCGAGCGGCCAACAAGGCGCCAGGCAATCGCCGCGCCGCGCTCAATCCAGACGCAGGAATCGCCTCAGCTCGGGCGCACGCGCCATCGCGTCGTGGTAGCCGAGCTCGATCAGCGCCCGCGTGTAGCCGGGCTCGAACAGCAGGTAGGAGAGCAGGGTCGAGCCTTCGCGGCGCAGCGTGCCGAGGCCGCGCAGCACGGTTCTGAGCAGCGCCGGCAGGCTGGCGGCGTGACGGCCCGCGATTGTATCGAGTCTTTGCGAGGGCTGGATGACCAGCGTCTCGATCGGCCGGAACGCGATGCCCGCGGCCGCGCGCTGTGCGGCGTCGAGTCGGCCGACGGTTTCGTTGATGCGCACCAGGCTCTCGAGATCGACCTCGAGCGTGTCGAGGAAGATGCTCGACAGCGCATGGCCGGCGATCTGTGCCGGCGAGGGATAGCGCTCGACCCGCACCCGCCCCTCCTCCGCAATGCGCCCGGCGCCGATGACCAGGATGCGGTCCGCGCCGAGGTGGATCGCCGGACTCACCGGCGCCAGCTGGCGCATCGAGCCGTCACCGAAGAACTCGCGATGGATCTTGACCGCGGGGAAGACGAAGGGCAGCGCCGAGCTGGCCATGAGATGCTCGATGCGCAGCGCGCTGCGCACCCCCAGGCGCTGCGCGCGCCGCCACGGCAGGATGTCGATCGCGCCCTGGAAGAAGGCGAGGCTCTCGCCGGTGCTGTAGCCGGATGCGGTGACGCTCACCGCATGGAGGTCGCCGCGTCTGATCGCCGGCTCGATTGCGGCCAGGTCGAGCACGCGCCCGAGCAGCCCCTGCAGGGGCGTGTTGTCGAGCAGCGCCCGCGGCGTCTGGCGCACGAGCCAGCCCCCGAACAGCGCCGACCCCCAGCGCACGCCGCTACCGAACAGCGCCGGAGGATCGACCCGATACACATCGTGCACATGCAGGCCGCGCCAGATGCGATCGATGTGGCGCACGGCACGACCGAAGTCGCCCGCGTGCACCGCGAGCGCGACCGCGTTGATCGCCCCGGCCGACGTCCCGCACAGGATCGGAAAGGGATTGCCCGCGCGCTTGCCGCGCAGTTCACGGATGGCGTTGAGCACGCCGACCTGGTAGGCCGCGCGCGCCCCACCCCCGGTCAGCACCAGCGCTGCGCGCCCCTCATGCCCGTCCATCGACCCGCCCCCGGTCACACTCTGCTGCCAGCATGGCGCAGCGCGCGACCGGGAGGCAAGGGCAAATGTCGCGGCGCGCGGCTCAGCCGGCCTGGCCCGCCTCGACCACCGTCAGTGCGGTGATGTTGATGATGCGGCGCACGGTCGCCGACGGCGTGAGGATGTGCACCGGCTTGGCCGCGCCGAGCAGGATCGGCCCCACCGTCATGCCGCCACCGGCCGCATTCTTGAGCAGGTTGAAGGCGATGTTGGCCGCGTCCAGGGTCGGGAAGATCAGCAGGTTGGCATCCTCGCGCATCTTGGCGTTGGGGAAGATCTGCAGGCGGTGCTTGGCGTCCAGCGCCGAGTCGCCGTGCATCTCGCCCTCGACCTGGAGCTCGGGATGCCGCTCGTGCAGCAGGCGCAGCGCGGTGCGCATCTTCTCGGCGGTGGGCGAATCGGCCGAGCCGAAGGACGAGTGCGACAGCAGCGCCACGCGCGGCTCGATGCCGAAGCGCTTCATCTCCTCGGCGGCGAGCAGCGTCATCTCGACCACCTGCTCGGGCGTGGGGTCGTAATTGACGTAGGTGTCGGCGAGGAACAGCGTGCGGCCCGGCAGGCTGAGCAGGTTCACGGTGTAGAGATGATCGACCCCCTCGCGCCGACCGAGCACGTCCTCGACGAACTCGCGGTGCAGGCGGTGCATGCCGTAGGTGCCGCAGATCAGGCCGTCGCCGTAGCCGAACTTGAGCAGCAGGGTGCCGATCAGCGTGGTGCGGCGGCGCACTTCCTTCTTGGCGTACTCCACCGACACGCCGCGACGCTCCATGAGGCTGTGATAGTGCTGCCACAGTTCGTTGAAGCGCGGATCGGAGTCCGGATTCACCAGCTCGTAGTCGCGATCGGCCGCCATGCGCAGGCCGAAGCGCTCGATGTTGTGCAGCACCACGTCCGGCCGGCCGATCAGGATCGGGCGCGCGATGCCTTCGTCCACCACCTGCTGCACGGCGCGCAGCACCTTCTCGGACTCGCCTTCCGAGAAGATGATGCGCTTCGGGTTCTCGCGCGCGGCGGCGAACACCGGCTTCATGATCAGGCCGGAGTGCCAGACGAAGTTGTTGAGCTGGCTGCGGTAGGCGTTCCAGTCGGTGATCGGACGCGTCGCCACGCCCGAGGCCATGCCGGCCTCGGCCACGGCGGGCGCGATCTTGACGATCAGGCGCGGATCGAAGGGGCGCGGGATGATGTACTCGCGGCCGAAGCCGGCGACCTTCTCGCCATAGGCGGCGGCGACGATGTCGCTCTGCTCCACGCGCGCGAGCTCGGCGATCGCCTTCACCGCGGCGAGCTGCATCTCGTCGGTGATGGTGGTCGCGCCGACGTCGAGCGCGCCGCGGAAGATGAACGGGAAGCACAGCACGTTGTTGACCTGGTTCGGATAGTCCGAACGGCCGGTGGCGATGATCGCGTCGCTGCGCACCTTCTTGACCTCGTCGGGCAGGATCTCCGGGGTCGGGTTGGCGAGCGCGAGGATCAGCGGGTTGGCCGCCATCTTCGCCACCATCTCGCCCTTGAGCACGCCGCCGGCCGACAGGCCGAGGAACACGTCCGCGCCCTCGATGACCTCGGCGAGCTTGCGGGCCTCGGTCTTCTTGGCGTAGCGCGCCTTGATCGGGTCCATCAGCGTGGTGCGGCCCTCATAGACCACGCCCTCGATGTCGGTGACCCAGATGTTCTCGACCGGGATGCCGAGCTTGACCAGCAGGCCCAGGCAGGCGAGCGCCGCGGCGCCGGCACCGGAGGTCACCAGCTTGACCTTCTTCAGGTCCTTGCCCTGCAGGTGCAGGCCGTTCAGGATCGCCGCGCCGACCACGATCGCGGTGCCGTGCTGGTCGTCGTGGAAGACCGGGATCTTCATGCGCTCACGCAGCTTCTGCTCGATGTAGAAGCACTCGGGCGCCTTGATGTCCTCGAGGTTGATGCCGCCGAAGGTGGGCTCGAGCGCGGCGATCATGTCGATCAGCTTGTCGGCGTCGGGCTCGTCGATCTCGAGGTCGAAGACGTCGATGCCGGCGAACTTCTTGAACAGCACGCCCTTGCCTTCCATGACCGGCTTGGCCGCGAGCGGGCCGATGTTGCCCAGGCCGAGCACGGCGGTGCCGTTGGTGACCACGCCGATGAGGTTGGAGCGCGCGGTGAGTTCGGCCGCCTGCGCCGGGTCCTCGACGATCGCGTCGCAGGCCGCGGCCACGCCGGGCGAGTAGGCCAGCGACAGGTCGCGCTGGTTGGACAGCACCTTGGTGGGCGTGACCGAGATCTTGCCGGGGCTCGGATAGCGGTGGTAGTCGAGCGCAGCCGCGCGGATCAGTTCGTCCATGTTTGTCTTCCCCTCTCGTCTGGTGGTGTTGTTGGCCTCGGGCGCCGACGCGGGCGCATCAGGCCCGAAAGGATACCGCGGAACCGCTTATTTCCGCATTACGAAAAGTAAATCTGCTATGTGAAAAATACGTATATTGCCCGCATTCATCTTCATGATAGTCAGCCGAGCCCTGATCGAAAGCGCCCGGCCATGGCATAATTATGGGCTATTGCGGGACGGGGCTCCGACCCTGGCCCGCAGCAGTTGCAACATCTGGCGCCATGCGCCTTTCGCAGCCCGCCGGCCAGGCAGCACCCTGCTTCAGCGATGGCCGACCGACGGGGATGGTTTCGCCTCACAGCACGGGAGAGCTGTACACATGTCTCAGAACCACGCCCAGGCGGCCATTGCCGCTGCCCCTGATTACGTCCGCCACGAAGGCCTCAAGCAGTGGGTCGGCGAGATCGCCGCCCTGACCGAGCCCGACCGTGTGGTCTGGTGCGACGGCTCCCAGGAAGAATACGACCGCCTGTGCGCCGAGATGGTCGAGTCCGGCATGCTGATCAAGCTCAACCCGGAAAAGCGCAAGAACTCCTACCTCGCCTGGTCCGACCCCTCGGACGTCGCCCGCGTCGAAGACCGCACCTTCATCTGCTCGAAGAACAAGGACGACGCCGGCCCGACCAACAACTGGGAAGAGCCCGCGGTGATGCGCGAGACCCTGAACAAGTTGTTCAAGTGCTCGATGCACGGCCGCACCATGTACGTGATCCCGTTCTCGATGGGCCCGCTCGGCAGCCCGATCGCCCACATCGGCGTCGAGATCTCCGACAGCCCCTACGTCGTCACCAACATGCGCACCATGACCCGCATGGGCCGTGGCGCCATCGAGGTGCTCGGCACCGACGGCGAGTTCGTGCCCTGCGTGCACACCGTCGGCGCCCCGCTCGCCCACGGCGAGAAGGACAGCCGCTGGCCGTGCAACCCGACCACCAAGTACATCGTGCATTACCCCGAGACGCGCGAGATCTGGTCCTACGGCTCGGGCTACGGCGGCAACGCGCTGCTCGGCAAGAAGTGCTTCGCGCTGCGCATCGCGTCCAACATGGCGCGTGACGAAGGCTGGCTGGCCGAACACATGCTGATCCTCGGCGTCGAATCCCCGCAGGGCGAGAAGAGCTACGTCGCCGCCGCCTTCCCCTCGGCCTGCGGCAAGACCAACTTCGCCATGCTGATCCCGCCCAAGTCCTTCGACGGCTGGAAGATCACCACCGTCGGCGACGACATCGCCTGGATCAAGCCCGGCCCCGACGGCAAGTTCCGCGCCATCAACCCCGAATACGGCTACTTCGGCGTCGCCCCCGGCACCTCCGAGAAGACCAACTTCAACGCCATGGCCACGCTGAAGGAAAACATCATCTTCACCAACGTCGCGCTGACCGACGACGGCGACGTGTGGTGGGAAGGCATGAGCAAGGAAGCCCCCGCGCACCTGGTCGACTGGCAGGGCAAGGACTGGACGCCCGAGATCGCCAAGGAAACCGGCCGCAAGGCCGCGCACCCGAACGCGCGCTTCACCGCCCCGGCCAGCCAGTGCCCGTCGATCGACCCGGCCTGGGAAGACCCCGCCGGCGTGCCGATCTCGGCCTTCATCTTCGGCGGCCGCCGCGCCACCACCGTGCCGCTGGTGTACCAGGCCTTCAACTGGAACTTCGGCGTGTACATGGCCTCGACGCTGGGCTCCGAGACCACCGCCGCCGCCTTCGGCGCGCAGGGCGTGGTGCGCCGCGACCCGTTCGCGATGCTGCCCTTCTGCGGCTACCACATGGGCGACTACTTCAACCACTGGCTGCGCATGGGCCACGTCGTCGAAGACACCCCGAAGATCTTCTGCGTGAACTGGTTCCGCATGAACGAGAAGGGCGACTTCATGTGGCCCGGCTTCGGCGAGAACATGCGCGTGCTGAAGTGGATCGTCGAACGCTGCCAGGGCAAGGTTCAGGCCAAGGAAACCGCGCTCGGCTGGATGCCGCGCTTCGAGGACCTCGACTGGACCGGCGCCGAGATCACCCGCGAGGACTTCAACGCGCTGACCAAGGTCGACGCCGACGCCTGGCGCACCGAGCTCAACTCGCACAAGGAGTGGTTCGACAAGCTGCAGGACCGCCTGCCGCGCGAGCTGGTGTTGAAGCGCGAGCTGTTCGAACTGGCGCTGAACGCCGACTGATCGGCATCATCAGCCGCTCGAAAAAGCGCCGCAGGTCGGCGCTTTTTCTTTTGGATGCCGGGTTTGAAGCAGATTTGCCGAGCGGCTAGACTGAAGCACTTTCGCCACGAGTCTCAGCCATGGGTGTTCAGCACTTTTCCGACCTCGAGTCGATGTCACGGCATCAGGGCAGGCAGGAACTCCTGGAAGCGCTTCGGGTGTGCGCCATGCCGGAGGCCGCTTTCAGCCAATGGCTCAAACAGAGCCTCGACCCGCTCCAGCAACTCGCGAACCCCGCACTCGCCGCCGAGAGCGCAAGCTGGACCGCAACCGCGCGCTGCTTCCGAAGCCACGACGAAAAACAGCGCTTCGACGAAACACGCGAACTGACGCGTGCCGTGCACCTTGCACTGAGCAGGCAGCCCCATGACTGAACAGAGTAGGCGGAGGGCGCCCGACACGGCGGACATTCGCCGGGTCGCCCAAGCCCTTCAGGAGCACGGCGTGGACTACGCCGTGATCGGTGGCATCGCGATGGCCCTGCATGGATTTCCACGTGCAACCAAGGATATCGACCTTTTCCTGCCAATCGCCCCGGAAAACAACAAGAGACTCCTTGCCGCGCTCCAAACCATCCCGGAAAGCCGCAAGGTCCTGCACGAACTCAAACAGGAGTGGCTCGACCAGGGTTTTTCCACCGCCGCCGACGGCGACATCAGCATCGACCTGCTTTTCGTCGCCGCGGGCCATTCGTTCGAAGAACTTCGCCCTCACCTGCAAATGGTGACTTTCGACGGCATACCGATCAGGACGCTCGACATCGACGGCATGCTGATGACCAAACAGACCTCCCGCGACACCGACATACCGGATCGCAAACGCCTGCGGCAACTGCGTGATGCCCTCCGTGCCGCACGCCCGGACAAACAAGCACCCACAGCATGAACGACGCTTCGAATCGACTCCCCCGCCTGCTGTCGCACCGCGCCGCAGACATTCAGCCCTTCCACGTCATGGAGCTGCTTCGCCGCGCGCGCGAGCTCGAGGCACAGGGGCGCGACATCATCCACATGGAGGTCGGCGAGCCCGACTTCGCCACGCCGCAACCGGTGATCGACGCCGCAACCCGCTTCCTCGCCGGCGGCGACGTGCATTACACCCCGGCGCTCGGCCTGCCCAAGCTGCGCGAAGCGATCGCGCGCTTCTACCAGGACCGCTTCGGCGCCGACGTGGCGCCCGAGCGCATCATCGTCACCGCCGGCGCCTCGGGCGCGCTGATGCTGGCGCTGGCCGCCACCACCGACCCGGGCGACGCCTGGCTGCTGCCCGACCCCGGCTACCCGTCGAACCGCCACCTGGTGCGCGCCTTCGAAGGCGTGGCGCGGGCGCTGGCGGTGGATGCGGCGACGCGCTACCAGCCCACCGCAGCGCAGGTCGACGCGGCGTGGACGCCGGACACCCGTGGCCTGATGGTGGCCACGCCCTCCAACCCGACCGGCACGCTGCTCGGCGTCGACGAAATTGCTGCGTTGCACCAGATCACCCGCCGGCGTGCTGGCGTACTGCTGGTCGACGAGATCTACCAGGGCCTGAGCTACGGCGTCGAGGCCGAAACCGCGCTCGCCCACCCCGCGCTCAACGCCGCCGACGACCTGTTCGTGGTCAACAGCTTCTCGAAATACTTCGGCATGACCGGCTGGCGCCTGGGCTGGCTGGTGGTGCCGCCCGGCTTTGCGCGCGAGATCGAGAAGCTCGCCCAGCACTTCTTCATCTCGCCCTCGACACCCGCCCAGCACGCCGCACTCGCCGCCTTCGCCCCGCAAACGATCGAGATCCTCGAAGCCCGCCGCCACGAATTCGGCGAACGCCGCAACGTGCTGCTGCCCGCGCTGCGCGAGCTCGGCTTCACCATCGCCACCGAGCCACAGGGCGCGTTCTATGTGTATGCCGACATCTCGCGCCTGGCCGACGACGCCGAAGCCCTGGCCCGGCGCATGATCGAGGAAGCCGGCGTGGCCGCCACCCCCGG
>JAGOEI010000207.1:0-1443 GCA_017997795.1 Thauera sp.
CCCCGCCCCCATGAACTTCATCACGATCGGGAACATCAGGATCGCGAACACGCACGGAAAGATGAAGAACAGCAGCGGAAACAGCAGCTTGACCGGGGCCTGCATGGCGAGCTTTTCGGCGCGGGCGAAGCGTTCGGTGCGGCGCTGTTCGGCCTGGGCGCGCAGGATGGGGCCCAGGCTCATGCCGGTGGCTTCGGCCTGGATGAGGGTGGAGACGAAGTTGGTGACCGGTGCCATGTCGAGCCGCGCGGCCATGTCGCGCAGGGCTTCGCTGCGCGGGCGGCCGGCGCGCATGTCGCGCATCAGGCGGGCGAATTCGTCGCGCAGCGGGCCGCTCGGGCCCTTGGCGACGGCCTGGGCGATGGCGCTGTTGAGATTCAGCCCGGATTCGACGCACAGGGTGATGAGGTCGAGCATGAAGGGCAGGGCGGTGAAGGTGAGGCGGCGGCGCAGCTCGATGCGGTCGCGCAGCCACACGAGCGGGAAGGCGTAGCCGAGCGCGAGTCCGGCGAGCGCCGCCCAGGGCACGGAGAAGGCGAAGCTGACCGCCACCCAGCCCGCGAACGCGGCGCACAACAGCGCCCACACCAGCCGGCCGGCGAGGAACTGCGCCGCATCGAGCGCGTAGTCGAGTCCGGCCAGGCGCAGGCGGGCAAGGCCGGCTTGCGCCTGGCGCTCGGGCAGCAGCGCGCGCAGGTAGTGGGCGAGCCACTGCACCGGCCACCACACGATGCGGTAGCCCGGCGGCGGGGCGTCGAGCCAGATGCGGTCCTGCTGCGGCACGGCGGCGGCCGTGCGCGAGACCAGCCAGGCGACGAGCGCGACCGACAGGCCGACGCTGAGCGCGATGGCGGCGATGACCCAGCGCGGGTCCAGCGTCAGGAGCAGGGGGGAGGAGCTTGGGTTCATGGGCGGCTCTCAGATGTCGATGGCGACGATGCGGCGGATGAGCAGCACGCCGATGAATTCCATGACGATCACCGCAGCCAGCACGCCCCAGCCGAGCTGCGTGGTCCACAACTGCGCCATGGCCTCGGGCTCCATGCGGTGGAGCACCCACAGCAGGAACACCGGCAGCAGCCCGACGACCCAGGCCTGGAGCTTGCCCTGGGCGGTCAGCGCGCGGATCTTGAGTTCCATGGCGTGCTGGCTGCGCAGGGTGGTGGCGGTGCGCTCGAGCGTCTCGGCCAGGCCGCCGCCGGTCTCGTTGGCGATGCGCATCGCCGACACCATCAGCTTGACCGGCTGCGCGGGGATGCGCCGGGCGAGGTTCTCGAGCGCGTCGTCCAGGCTCACGCCGAGGCGCTGCTCGTGCTGCACCAGCAGCAGCTCCTGCTGCAGCGGCGGGGCGAGCTCGGTGCTCACCTGGCGGATGGCCGCCGGCAGCGACAGGCCGGCGCGCGCGGTGCCCGCGAGCATCTGCAGGGCGTCCGGGAGCTGCTG
>JAGOEI010000207.1:1543-4248 GCA_017997795.1 Thauera sp.
GGCAGGTCCATGCCGGCCATCAGCACCAGGGTCTCGAGGCGGGCGAGCGCGTCGCGCGGGCTGTTGGCGTGCAGCGTGGTGAGCGAGCCGTCGTGGCCGGTGTTCATCGCCTGCAGCATGTCGAGCGCCTCGCCGCCGCGGCATTCGCCCACCACGATGCGGTCGGGGCGCATGCGCAGCGCGTTCTTCACCAGGTCGCGGATGGCGATCTGGCCGCGGCCTTCGGCATTGGGCGGGCGCGCCTCGAGGTTGATGAGGTGCGAGTGGGCGAGGCGCAGCTCGGCGGCGTCCTCGATGGTGATGATGCGTTCGCCGTCGGGGATGAAGTTCGACAGCACGTTGAGCAGCGTGGTCTTACCCGAGCCGGTGCCGCCGGAGATCAGGATGTTCTTGCGCTGCTCGACACAGATGCGCATGAATGCGGCCATCTGCGGGCTCATCGCGCCGAAGGCGAGCAGGTCGGCGTCGGTCAGCACCTTGCGCCCGAACTTGCGGATGCTCAGCGCCGGGCCCTTGATGGCGAGCGGCGGGATGATGGCGTTGACGCGCGAGCCGTCCTTGAGGCGGGCGTCGACCATCGGCGAGGACTCGTCGATGCGCCGCCCGATCGGGGTGACGATGCGCTCGATGACGCCGAGCACCGCGCGGTCGCTGGTGAAGCTGCCGGGGTGGCGCTCGAGGCGGCCGCGGCGCTCGATGTAGATCTCGTCGTGGCGGTTGACCATGATCTCGGTGATCGAGTCGTCCTCGAGCAGGGCCTCGAGCGGACCGAGGCCGACCGCCTCGTCGAGCACGTCGCGGCGCAGGCTGTCGCGGTCGATGGACTCGGGCAGCGCGGTTTCCTGGCCGATGAGCTCGATGAGCAGCGACTCGGTCTCGGCCCGCAGCTCGGCGTCGCTCATGCGTACCAGGTCGCGCCGGCGCAGGTCGATGGCGTCGAGCAGGGCTTCGTGGATGTGCTTGCGCCAGAACTGCTCGGGCGTAGGCACGGCGGGGGCTGCGGGTGCGCGTGCGGCGTGTGCAGGGTGTGCTGCGCGTGCCACGTGGGCTGCGTGCCCTTGGTGCGTTACCGGCGCCAGTGCCAAAGGCTGCGACACGCCGGTGACACCGGCCTTCGTGTCGGCGTCGGCCGCGCCGGCGGGCGCATCAGTGCTGATCCACTGCGCCTGAATCCTGTCCTCGATGACCAGCGTGAACGGCCCCACCACGATCTGGTCGGTGGGCGCAATCGGCCCGTGCTGCTGGATGCGCGCGCCGTTCACCGTGGTGCCGAAAAGCTGGCCCAGATCCTGGATGTAGAGCCCGGTCTTGCTGCGGTAGATGCGCGCATGTTCGCGCCCGATCTTCCAGCCGGGCAGGCGCAGGCGGCATTCGCGGCCCTTGCCGATGATCGCCGAGGTGTCGGTGATCGATTCGACGCGGGGCGCGCTCTCGGGGTGGCGGATGGTGACCTGGAACATGATGGGCAGGCTCCGCGTTCAGTTGTTCGACCAGGGATAGTCGCCGTCGCGCTGGAGGGTGTCGGCCGGGACGACGCGGTCCTCGACCGGCGCGGGCAGGCCCGGCACGGCAGCCAGATCCGGCTCGGTGGCGCGCGGCACGTCGGCCATGCGCTGTTGGGCGCGCAGCAGGGTTTCGGCCTGCTCGAGGGTGTGCTTGTCCACCGCGTGCGGCGTGACGAAGACGACCAGTTCGGTCTCGTTGTTCTGGAAGCGGCGCGAGCGGAACAGCGCGCCGAGCACCGGGATGTCGCCGAGGAAGGGCACCTTGTCGATGGCGGCGTTGACGTCGCGCGTCAGCAGGCCGCTGAGCACGATGGTGCCGCCCTGCATCACGTTGAACTCGGTCTCGGTCTTGCGCGTGCGCAGCGCCGGGCCGGCGTCGCCCATCACGGACAGGTCGAGGTCGCTGACCTCGCTCATGATGCGGGCGCGGATCACGCCGTTGTCGTCCACCCGCGGTGTGATCTCGAGCCGGATGCCGTAGGGCTTGAACTGGATGGTGGTGCCGTTGATGTTGCTGACGCTGTAGGGAAACTCGCCGCCAGCCAGAAAGCTGGCCTCGGCGCCGTTGCGGGTGGACAGCACCGGCTGGGCGAGGATGGAGGCCGAGCCGTTCTGCTCCATCAGGCGCAGTTGCGCATTGAGCCCGGTGTTGATCGCCGACAGTACGTTGAGGCTGGACGGCAAAGGGACCGGCCCGCCGCTGCCGTCGGGGTTGATGATCGGCGGCGCATTCTCGCTGCCGGCGCGCAGGTCGATCTGCAGCGGTGCATTGCCGCGCCGGCCGGGCATCCAGATGCCGCCGACGGCCGCGCCGCCGGTCGCGTTCCAGGCCAGCCCGACCTCGCGCAGCATGTTGATCGGGAACTCCACGATCTGCACATCCATGACGATCATCTTTTCCCAGCCGACCGGGTTGGTGAAGTTGATGATCTGCGGGTAGCGTTTTGCGAGCTCTTCGATGCGCGCCTGGTCGCGGTTGCTGAGGCTGTCGCCCTCGACCACGACCTTGTCGCCGATCACCGAGCTGCGTGCGTTGGGGATGTTGGCGAGGAAGGCGGCGATCTCGCGGTTGACGCGCGGGGTCTCGGCGGGGACGACGTTGACCTTGACCCTGCGGTTGCGGCCGTTGGCCGTCCAGATGTGCAGCGAGGACACGCCGACGTCGTTGGCGATGAGCAGGATCTCGCGGTCGTCGAGCAC
>JAGOEI010000052.1:0-9637 GCA_017997795.1 Thauera sp.
CGCAGCGCCGGTGAGCGCGTGGCCGACGTGGCCCAACTGGTCGACAAACTCAAGAACGTTGCGAAGGTGATCTGAACATGGCCATTCTCGTTATTGCTGAACACGACAACCAATCGCTGAAGGCCTCGACGCTCAACACCGTGGCCGCCGCTGGCAAGCTCGGTGGCGATGTGCACGTGCTGGTCGCCGGTGCCGGCTGCGCTGGCGTGGCCGAAGCTGCCGCCAAGGTCGCCGGTGTGGCCAAGGTGCTGGTGTGCGACGCTGCTCACTACGAAGCCCAGACCGCCGAGAACGTGGCCGAGCTGGTGAAGGGCCTGGCCGCCGGTTACAGCCACCTGCTCGCCCCGGCGACCCCGGCGGGCAAGAACACGCTGCCGCGCGTGGCCGCGCTGCTCGACGTGGCGCAGATCAGCGAGATCGTCGCGATCGAAAGCGCGGACACCTTCGTGCGTCCGATCTACGCCGGCAACGCGCTCGCCACGGTCAAGAGCGCCGATGCGGTCAAGGTCATCACCGTGCGCACCACGGCCTTCGACGCCGCTGCGGCCGAGGGTAACGCCGCGCCGGTCGAAGCCGTCGCTGCGGCTGCCGATCTGGGTGTGACCGCGTTGGTCGGTCGTGAGATCGTCAAGAGCGCACGCCCCGAACTCGGCGCCGCCAAGGCCATCGTCTCCGGCGGCCGCGGCCTGGGCAGCGGCGACAGCTTCAAGCAACTCCTCGAGCCGCTGGCCGACAAGCTCGGCGCGGCGCTGGGTGCCTCGCGTGCCGCGGTTGACGCGGGCTACTGCCCCAACGACTACCAGGTCGGCCAGACCGGCAAGATCGTCGCCCCGCAGCTCTACATCGCGGTCGGCATCTCGGGCGCGATCCAGCACCTGGCGGGCATGAAGGACTCCAAGGTGATCGTGGCGATCAACAAGGATCCGGAAGCGCCGATCTTCCAGGTAGCCGACTACGGCCTGGTGGGCGATCTTTTCCAGGTCGTCCCGGAACTGACTGGCGCGCTCTGAGCGCGCTTGCCAGAGCCAGGGGCAGGACAACCCCAGACGCATGGATCTTCCCGCGACGCTGTTTTCCGGAACAGGGCAGGGGGTCATGCTGGCGCTCGCGGCGCTCGGGCTTTACCTGACCGTGCGTCGTGCGCCATGGGGGCGCCTGCGCGAACCCGCGCAGGTGAACTTGCTGCTCGGGTTTGCGGTGGGGCTGATGCTCATGTGGAGCATGAAGGCCGGCGTCAAACCCGGTCTCAATCTCCACATGCTCGGCGCGATGGCGGCGACGCTTGCCCTCGGGCCGTGGCTGGGCGTGCTTGCCCTGGCGCTCGCCTTGAGCGGCGTCACGCTCAACGGCGCGCTCGAATGGACCGACTGGCCGGTCAATTTCGTGCTCATGATCATGGTTCCGATCGGCTTCGCCCATGTTTTTCAGCGTGTGGTCGAGCGCTGGTTGCCCGCACATTTCTTCATCTTCGTGTTCGTGACCGGATTCGCGGGCGCAGCGCTGACGGTGATGGTGCAGGGCCTGGTGGCGTCCGCTGCCATGGTGTCCGCCGGCGCCTATTCCGCAAGTTTTCTGTTTGACGAATACCTGCCGTTCTTCCTGCTGGTCGGTTTTTCCGAGGCGTGGATCAGCGGCGCAGTGATCACTCTGATGGTGGTGTATCGGCCCGGATGGGTTGCCGCATTCGACGATCGTCGCTATCTCATCGACAAGTAAGTTCGTTTCATCCACTTCTGGAGCGCAAAGACAAATGAGTAACTACAACGCCCCCATCCGCGACATGCAGTTCGTGATGCGCGAACTCGCCGGTCTCGATGAAGTCACGCAGTTGCCCGGAAACGAGGAGGTCTCGGCCGATCTCGTGGATGCCATCCTCGAGGAGGCGGACAAGTTCGCCAGCGGTGTCCTCGCGCCCCTGAACTGGGTCGGCGACCAGGAAGGTGCCAAGTGGAAGGATGGTGACGTGTTCACCGCGCCGGGCTGGAAGGATGCCTACAAGCAGTTCTCGGAGTCCGGCTGGAGCGCGCTCGCCTGCGATCCCGACTACGGCGGCCAGGGCTTGCCCAAGCTGCTGTCGACGGCGGTCATGGAAATGTGGAAGTCGGCCAACATGGCCTTCTCGCTGTGCCCGATGCTGACCACCGGCGCGATCGAAGCGCTGATGCTGCGCGGTAACGACGAACAGAAGGACATGTATCTGCCGAAAATGATCTCGGGCGAGTGGACCGGCACCATGAACCTGACCGAGCCGAACGCCGGCTCCGACCTCGCTGCAGTGCGTTCCAAGGCCGAGCCGCAGGGTGATGGCACCTACAAGATCTTCGGCCAGAAGATCTTCATCACCTACGGTGACCACGACCTCACCGACAACATCATCCACCTCGTGCTCGCCCGCCTGCCGGACGCGCCCGAAGGCGTGAAGGGCATCTCGCTGTTCGTGGTGCCGAAGTTCATGGTCAATGCCGACGGCAGCCTGGGCGCGCGCAACGACGTGCACTGCGTGTCGATCGAACACAAGCTGGGCATCCACGCCAGCCCGACCGCCGTGCTCGCGTTCGGCGACAACGGCGGCGCCATCGGCACGCTGGTGGGCGAGCCCAACCGCGGCCTCGAGTACATGTTCATCATGATGAACGAAGCTCGCTTCGCGGTCGGCATGGAAGGCCTGGCGCTGTCCGAGCGTTCGTATCAGCACGCCGTCGAGTATGCCAAGGACCGCGTCCAGGGCACGGACGCCGGTGTTCGCGGTGGCCCGAAGGTCAGCATCATCCATCACGCCGACGTCCGCCGCCTGCTGATGAACATGCGCAGCAAGACCGAGGCGATGCGCGCGCTCGCCTACGTGGTGGGCGCCGCCACCGACAAGGCGCACAGCCACCCGGACGAAGCCGTCCGCGCCCAGAACCAGGCCTTCGTCGACCTGATGATTCCCGTGGTCAAGGGCTGGTTCACCGAGAACTCGATCGACGTGACCTCGGATGGCGTGCAGGTGCACGGCGGCATGGGTTTCATCGAGGAGACCGGTGCGGCGCAGTTCTTCCGCGATTCGCGCATCACCACGATCTACGAAGGCACCACAGCGATCCAGGCCAACGACCTGATCGGGCGCAAGATCGCGCGCGAGAACGGCGCGACCGTCGGTGCCGTGGTGAAGATGATGCGTGCGGTCGAAGCCGAGGTGGCGGCGGTTGGCGACGAGTCGTTCGCTGCGATCGCGCGTTCGCTCAAGACCGGCATTTCCGCGGTTGAGGAAGCCGTTGCCTACATCCTCGCCACCTACGCGAAGGACATCAAGGGCGCGTCCGTGGGCTCTGTTCCCTTCCTCAAGCTGCTCGGCATCGTTGCCGGCGGCTGGCAGATGGGTCGCGCCGCGCTGGTCGCCAAGCGCAAGCTCGAGGCCGGCGAGGGCGATGCGAGCTTCTATCAGGCCAAGATCGTCACCGCGCGTTTCTATGCCGATCACGTGTTGTCGCAGGCCTCGGGCCTGTCCTACACGGTCGTCAATGGCGCGGCCGGTGCGCTGGCGCTGAGCGAAGAGCAGTTCTGATCGGCCGCGGCCGGTTCCGCTCCTCGATGCTGAGGGCGGAGCCGGCGGGCTGAAGGCCATAAAACAACGCCCGCTTCGGCATCCGAAGCGGGCGTTGTCTTTGCGGCCTTGCTCCAGGCCCGGCACGCCGCAGCGCTTGCCGGGTCCGGCGCGGATGGATCACTCCACCTTGGCTTTCTCGCGCAGTTCGAGCACGTGGCGCTCGACCTTCTGCTGCTGCAGGCGTTGCTGCAGTTGCGGCTTGACCTCGTCGAAGGGCGGGGCCTGAACGTCGCGGATGTCGTCGAGCTGGATGACGTGGTAGCCGAAGTCGCTCTTGACCGGCGTGGCGGTATATTTGCCCTTCTGCAGCTTCACCATCGCGTCCGAGAACGGCTTCACGTACATGCCCGGGTTGCTCCAGCCCAGTTCGCCGCCGCGCTCCTTCGAACCCGGGTCGCGCGATTCCTTGGCCACCTCTTCGAACGGCGTGCCGTTCTGCAGGCGGGCAATGATCGCCTTGGCTTCGGTTTCGGTCTCGACCAGCACGTGGCGCGGCTTGTATTCCTTGTCGCCCATGCGGCCCTTGATCGCCTCGTATTCCTTCTTCAGGTCGGCATCGCTGACCGGATTGGCACGCACGTACTCCTGCAGGTAGGCGCGGATCAGGATGGCCTGGCGCGCCATGTCCATCTGCGCCTGGACGTCCGCCTTCTTGTCGAGACCCTTCTTGCCGGCTTCCTGGCTGAGGACCTCGCGCCGGATCAGCTCTTCGCGAACGGCGTTCTTGAGCTGGTCGTTCTCGGGTGCGCCCTGCGCGCGCTGCTCGGCGAGCATCGCCTCGGCCCTGCTCGAAGGAATGGCGACCCCATTGACCTGCGCGATGGAATCGGCAGCGAAAGCGGGAAGAGCGAGAAAGCCGGCCAGAAGTGCCACGGCGAGGCGGCTCGGGAAATGTTTCATGGAGATTCCTTCAGTTTGCTTGTTTGGTGGCCTCGGCGGCCGAAAGCGCGCGAATGGCAAGGGCATGGATGTCTTTCTTCATCATGCCGCCAAGCGCGTCGTAGATCATACGCTGTCGCAGCACTCTGCTGCAGCCCTCGAAACCCGGGGAAACGATAAATACCCGATAGTGTCCGCCGCCTTCGCGCGCACCGGCATGGCCGGCGTGCAGCGCGCTGTCGTCGTGAATCTCGAGGGCATGAACGTCGAATTTTTCGGTCAGGATTTCCCGGATACGGGCAACGGTTTCGGCGCTCACGGCAGGGTTTTCCGGAAGGGGCGCACGGTGGTCCGGACAAAGACGCCGTGACGCACATAGGGGTCGTCCTGCGCCCAGGCTTCGGCGCTGGCGAGCGAGTCGAACTCGGCGACGATCAGGCTGCCGGTGAAGCCCGCGGGCCCCGGGTCGGGCGAGTCGATCGCGGGCATCGGCCCGGCCAGCAGCAGGCGGCCTTCGTCGCGCAGGGCTTCGAGGCGGGCGACGTGCTCGGGGCGCACCGCGAGCCGCGTCTGCAACGTGCCGGGGGCATCTTCGCCGATCAGTGCGTAATACATCAGTTGGTTTCCTCTTCCATGTGACGGGAAAGATAAAAGCCCTGCGCGAGCACGAAGGCCAGCATCAGGCCCATGCCGCCGAACATCTTGAAATTGACCCAGGTCTCTTCGCTATAGTTGTACGCAACGTAGAGGTTGAGCAGGCCCATGGCGATGAAGAAGCCAGCCCAGGCCAGGTTCAGCCGGGTCCAGACGGGGTCGGGCAGCTTGATCTGCGCCTCGAGCATCTTGCGGATCAGGTTGCGCTGCAACAGCCACGCCGAACCGAGCAGCACGACGCCGAACATCCAGTACAGCGCCGTCGGCTTCCACTTGATGAAGGTCGGGTTGTGGAAGAACAGCGTCGCACCGCCGAAGACCACGATGATCGCGAGGCTGACCCACAGCATGGTGTCCACCTTGCGGTGCTTGACCCACACCAGCGCAATCTGCAGCACGGTGCCGAGAATGGCGACGAAGGTGGCGATCAGGATCGGTGCCTGCGATACGGCAATGCCGTCGCCAAGCCAGCCTGCGGCGAGCGCGTGGGCGGCGTCCGGGTTGGCGCCGCCGATCTTGTAGGCAGCGAAAAACAGGATGACAGGCAGAAGGTCGAAGAGGAATTTCATGATTTACGCGCGGTGCCGGAGGCGGGACGGCGCATTCTAGCGCTTCCGTCCGCGCTGCCGCCGACCGGAAGACAAAGCACCGCACGAAGCCCGCCGCCCTCGCGCGGAAGCAGGTCGAGCCGGCCTTGGTGCATGCGCATGACACGATCGACGATCGCCAGACCCAGCCCGGCGCCCTTGGTGTTGGTGCGCGCTTTCTCGAGCCGGGTGAACGGGCGGCGCATGCGTTCGACTTCGGCCTCGGGAATGCCGGGGCCGCGGTCTGCGATCTCGATCCGCGCAAAGCTGCCCTCGGTGTCGACCTTGATGTCGAGCGCCTGGTCCGCGCCCGCGTAGCGCAAGGCGTTGTCGATCAGGTTGGTGACGGCACGGCGGATGGACAGCGCCCGCGCCGGCGCGACCAGGGCATCGGGCAGGTCGAGGCGAATATCGACGCCGCGCAGACGGTAGGGATCGGTGACCTCGCGGACCAGCGCCGCAAGGTCGGTCGGCCCCACGGCTTCTTGCGAATCGCCGCGGCCAAAGTCCAGGAACTGGCCGATGATGCGGTCCATTTCCTCGATGTCGGTGACCATCGCCGTGACCTCGCTGTCGGGCGCGCCCGACATCTCGATGCCGAGTCGAAGCCGTGCGAGCGGCGTGCGCAAGTCGTGCGACACACCGGCGAGGATCAGCGCCCGGTCTTCGTCCATGCGCGCGAGATTGCCGGTCATCTGGTTGAAGGCGCGGGCGACGACGGCGATCTCCTGCGGGCCGCTCTCGGCTTGCGGCGGCGGTGTTTCGCCACTGCCCACCATGCGCGCGGCGCGGGCAAGCTGGCGCAGCGGGGCGCTGATCCGCGCCACGATCAGGTAGGCACCGAGCAGTGCTGCGATCAGCGCGCCGCTTCCCCAGGCCAGCCAGTCGAAGCTGTCCGGGTTGTCGATGCGATCGGGCGGCAGCATGACCCAGTACTCGTCATGCGCGTCATCCGGGTCGAGACGAAAGCTGACCCAGAACCCGTCGAGCGATTTCCAGCGCGAGGCAAAGCGGGTGTGGTCGCCCAACTGGCGGCGCACGTCCGTCATCAGCAGGCGCAGCGGCCGGGTGTCGGCCAGCGGCAGGAGCTCGTCGGTGGCTTCGGCCGGATAGATGCGGATGCCCTCGAGCGCAGCGAGGTCGATGAGGAGGTCGATCCGGCGATCGAAGTCGGCATTGATCAGCGCGGTGCGGGTGAGATTGACCACCGACACCACCATCTGCGCCACATCGCGCGAGCGCGCCGGTTCCTGGAAATAGCGAAAGATTTGCGACCATGTCCCGAGCGCGAGAATCAGCAGCACGGCCACGAGCAGGAAGGTCTGCCATAGCAGGGTGCTTGGCAGCCAGGTGCTGCGGCGTGCCGGCGTCGGGGACGCAGGCCCGGAAGGGGCCGTCTGGGCTTGCGTCATCCTGCGTTCTTCAGTTGCCCTCTGCGTCGTCGCTGCTGTCGACAGTGTCGGCTGCACCCTTCTGGTCGTCGGGCACGAACACGTAGCCGAAACCCCACACCGTCTGGATGTAGCGCGGCTTGGCAGGGTCGTCCTCGACCAGCTTGCGCAGGCGCGACACCTGGACGTCGATCGCGCGGTCGAAGACTCCGTACTCGCGACCGCGCGCCAACTCCATCAGCTTGTCGCGGGACAGCGGCTGGCGCGGGTGGGTGAGCAGAACCTTGAGCAGCGAGAACTCGCCCGTGGTGAGCTGGATCTCCTCGCCGTCGCGAACGAGCGAGCGCGTGCCCAGATTGACCCTGACGCGTCCGAACACGACGATCTCGTCTTCGGCCGTGGGTGCGCCGGGCAGGGTCTGCGGCTGGCGTCGCATCACCGCCTGGATGCGGGCGACGAGTTCGCGCGGGTTGAAGGGCTTGGCGAGGTAGTCGTCCGCGCCCATCTCCAGCCCGACGATGCGGTCGACGTCGTCGCCCTTGGCGGTCAGCATGATGATGGGAATCTGGTTTTCCGCCGCGCGCATACGGCGGCAGATCGCCAGCCCGTCCTCGCCGGGCAGCATGAGGTCGAGCACGATGAGGTCGTAGTGCTCGCGGTGCAGCGCACGATCCATCAGCGGCGCGTCGCCCACGGCCTTGACCGCAAAACCCTGCTCCTGCAGGTAACGGGACAAGAGCTCGCGCAAGCGGGCGTCATCATCCACGACGAGAATGCGATAGCGTGTCTTCTGGTTCATGGTCGAGATGCTAGCCTGAGTCGTGCGCCCGTGCCAGCGTCTCGGCGGAGCGCGTCGGGGCAGGCTGGGTAACCCTTCGTAAGCACGTGATCAGTGCGCAATATCGCCTTACAAATCGGCCTCGGCCGTGCGATTTGCAACTATCGGCATGGGGCCGATTGCCGTATGTTCGGGGTGACTGATCCTCTTGTCGGGCTGCATTGCACGCCTTCCACTCGCTTACTCGGTGATTGTTGTTGATGACGCACCTTTCCCATCCCGCAGCTGAAGTGCTCCCTCATCCTTCGGATCCCCTCCGCACCGCGAGCTGGGGCCTTAGGATGAGCACATGTGCGGCGCTGCTCTGCCTTACCTTCATTGCAGCGCCGGTCGCGCAAGCGCAGTCCATCCAGGGACTGTTTGCCAGCGAAGCGCGGGAGCAGGGCGGGCGATCGGCAGGTGCGCCGCGCAAGGACTGGCGCAATACGCTCGACCGCCAGGAGCGCCGCGGCGAAGGCGGGCAGCAACGGCGCAAGATGAGCGAGGAGGAACGCAGTTCCCTTCGCGAACACCTGCGCGACGCCGCCCGTGGCGCGTATCGCGACGATGCTCCGCCGCGCAAGGGACGGCACTGACCAGTACTGGCGGAACGCGGCAGCGCCACAATGCTGCGCAAGCAGGTTCGCCGTCAGCGGCTGACGCCTCAAGCCGGTAGAATACCGGCCCCATGAACATCCTCTCCATCGAAACCGCCACCGAGCACGGTAGCGTCGCCCTGTTGCACGACGGTGAGCTGCTCGTGCGTCGCATCCAGGGGGCCGCCAATCATTCCGAGGCCGTGCTGCGCGATCTGCGTGAGCTGCTCATCGAGGCCGGTCTCGCGGTCACGCAACTCGACGCCATCGCCTTCGGCGCCGGGCCGGGGGCGTTTACCGGGCTGCGCCTGGCCTGCGGTGTGGCACAGGGGCTTGCGCTCGGGGCCGGCCTGGGTATCGCTGCGATCGGCAGCCTGCAGGCGCTTGCGTTGCAGACGGATGCGAGACGTGTTTTCGTGGCCACCGATGCGCGCATGGGCGAGGTCTACCACGCCGCCTTCGAGCTGGACGCAGAGGGTGTGCCGATGCCCGTCGGCCACGTTGGCTGCAGCCAGCCGCTCGAGCTGGAACTGCCCGCGGGTGACTGGTTCGCAGCCGGCTCGGCGTTCAAGGTGTGGGCCCAGGAGCTTGAGGCCAGGTTGCTCGGACGCCTCACCGGCTGCCGGCCCGACATGGTGCCGCGTGCCGAGGAAGTGGCGCGCCTGGGTGCAGTGGCGGTGGCGCGCGGAGCGCTGACGCCCCCTGAACTCGCCGCTCCGCTTTACGTACGCGACAAGGTGGCATTCACCACCGCCGAACGGCTCGCGCGCGGCGGGCGTGCCTGATGAACGAGCTGTCGTTCGCGGCGATGACCGCAGACGATCTCGACTGGGTCGCGGCAAGCGAAGCCGAGCTGCACGCCCATCCCTGGTCGCGAGGGAGTTTCGCCGATGCGCTCGCTTCGGGATACGAGGCCTGGATCATGCATCGTGCGGGCGAGCCGATCGGCTATTCGATCGTGCTGAACGTGCTCGACGAATCGCATCTGCTCGACATCGGCGTGGTTGCGGCCGTGCAGGGGCAGGGCTTCGGGCGACATTTCCTGGACTGGCTTTGCGAGCGTGCCAGGCAGCGGGGCTCGGACAGTTTCTTCCTCGAGGTGCGCCCCTCGAACATCGCTGCCT
>JAGOEI010000052.1:9737-14735 GCA_017997795.1 Thauera sp.
GGCGTGGTTGCGGCCGTGCAGGGGCAGGGCTTCGGGCGACATTTCCTGGACTGGCTTTGCGAGCGTGCCAGGCAGCGGGGCTCGGACAGTTTCTTCCTCGAGGTGCGCCCCTCGAACATCGCTGCCTGGCGGCTCTACGAGCGCTTCGGTTTCACCGAGATTGGCCGGCGCCGCGGCTACTATCCGGCCGCCGAAGGCCGTGAGGACGCGATCGTGATGAGGCTTGCGCTCTGATGGCAGCACGGATGTCGATCTGGCGCGATGCCGCGCTGCGCGAGATGGGCCTGGGCCCGATCTGGGTCAGGCGTGGCTGCGAGGCGTCCGCGCCCCTTGTGTCCGAGGCGATCGTGCCGCAACAGGCCGCGGTGGCGCCGGCGATGGCGCAAAGCGTGATTCCACCGCTGCCCGCGCCGGCAGCGGTGGAGGTTTCAACGCCTGCGCCTTCCGCAAAGACGCATGCGAGTTCCGTCGCCAGGCACAATCAGCCGAGTCCACCGAGCCCGCCGCAGCCGCGCATCCAGGCCGGCGATGACCAGCGCAGCGCGCGAATCGCAACGCTCGACTGGGCCACGCTCGAGGACGACATCCGCGCCTGCAGGGCCTGCGTGCTGTGCGAGCGCCGCAAGCAGGCCGTTCCCGGCGTGGGCGATCGTCAGGCGCGCTGGATGCTGGTGGGGGAGGGGCCGGGTGCCGAGGAGGATCAGCGCGGCGAGCCTTTCGTCGGCCAGGCCGGGCGGCTGCTCGACAACATGCTCGCCGCCCTCGGACTCGACCGCACGAAGGACGTCTATATCGCCAATGCGGTCAAATGCCGCCCGCCGCACAATCGCACGCCCGAGCGTGTCGAGCTGGCAGCCTGCCTGCCGTATCTCGACCGCCAGATCGCGCTCGTACAGCCGCGTCTGCTCGTCGCCCTCGGTCGCCCCGCGGCGCAGGCCTTGCTGGATCGCGAGCTGGCCATCTCCGCTGCACGCGGAAAACGCTTCGAGCGCCACGGCATACCGGTGGTGGTCACGTACCACCCTGCCTATCTGCTGCGCAATCCGCAGGACAAGGCCAGGGCCTGGGAGGACCTCTGCTTTGCGCGGCGGCTGATGGCCGGCGAGGCGTAAAAGCGCGCCGCTGCGTCCGACCGCGACGAGCCTGGACGCTTGGCGGGCTTTTCGCCGCGCCTCTCGATCAATGCAGGCGGTCTTCGAGCAGCGCGACGTTGTCGAATTCGCGCTGGTTCTGTTCGTGGCGGCATTTGACCAGCCACATGGTGCCGGCGACGAAGAGGCCGAACAGCACGATCACGATGTTGATCGACAGCCCGAGCATGATCAGCAGCGCGTAGGTGCCGGTCATCATCAGGATCGACAGGTTCTCGTTGAAGTTCTGCACCGCGATCGAGTGCCCGGCGCCCATCAGGATGTGGCCGCGGTGCTGCAGCAGCGCGTTCATCGGCACGACGAAGAAGCCGGCAAGGCCGCCGACGATCACCATCAGCACCATGGCGATCCAGGCCTCGGTCACGCCCACCATGGTCATCACCCCCAGCCCCATCGCGATCCCGAGCGGAATCACCCTCACCGCCTTGCGCAGCGAGATGTAGCGCGCGGCGAGCACCGAGCCGGTCGCCACGCCCAGCGCCACCACGCCCTGCAGCATCGAGGCCTGCGACAGGTTCATGCCGAGGTTGTGTTCCGCCCACTTGATCACGATGAACTGCAGCGTGGCACCCGCCCCCCAGAACAGCGTGGTCACCGCAAGCGAGATCTGGCCGAGCTTGTCGCGCCACAGCAGGCGCAGGCAGTGGTTGAAGTCGTGGATCAGGTAGATCGGGTTGTTCTTCAGCGGCTTGTGGTCGACACCGGTGTCGGGAATGTAGAAGTTGAAGCCCGCTGCAATCAGGTACAGCACGCCGACCACCAGGACCGCCGCCTCGAACGGGGTATTCGCAAAGGGCAGGCCGAGGCTCATCAGCCCGCTGGAGATGTCGTCGCGGATCATCACGCCGCCCATCACCGTGCCGACGATGATCGCGGCCACGGTCAGGCCCTCGATCCAGCCGTTGGCCACCACCAGCAGGCGGTGGGGGAGGTACTCGGTGAGGATGCCGTACTTGGCCGGCGAGTACGACGCAGCGCCGAGGCCGATCACCGCGTAGGCAAAAAGTGGATGGGTGCCCAGGAAGAGCATCAGACAGCCGCCGATCTTGATCGTGTTGCTGATCAGCATCACGCGCCACTTCGGCATCGAGTCGGCGAACGCGCCGACGAAGGCCGCCAGCGCCACGTACGACACGGTGAAGAACAGCTTGAGCAGGGGTTCGAATTCCGACGGGGCGGCCATGTCCCGCAACATGGCAATGGCGATGATCAACAAGGCGTTGTCGGCCAGCGCAGAGAAGAACTGCGCCGCCATGATGATGTAGAAGCCGAGCGGCATCGCGGGGTCGGATCACGGGTGTGGAGCGCGGTTTATAACATGAAGCGGTTTGCGTCGTGATGATCTTGCGCAAGACCCGTGAAAAGCTGCCGCGAGCGCGTTCTGGCGTGGTTTTCGGCGTTCCGGGGCAAGGCGCTGAAGCCTTGCCGGGACCGCCGAACCAATGCGGTTTCTTGCGTCTGTCCAAAAGGGCTCGGACTGTGCTTTAATTCGCAAAATAAATCGTACTTATCACCATCATGGCAGATCGCAGACTCCAGGTATTCCACGCGGTGGCGAAGCACGGGTCCTTCACCCGCGCGGCAGAGCACCTCCACATGACCCAGCCGGCGGTCACCTTCCAGATCAAGCAACTGGAAGAGCACTTCGACACCCGCCTGCTCGACCGCGGCCACGGCAAGATCACGCTGACGCCCGCAGGCGAGCTCGTGCTGGCCTACGCCGAAAAGATCCTCGGCCTGTCGGCCGAGCTGGATTCGCGTGTGTCGGAACTCACCGACGAGCTCGCCGGCCAGATCAAGATCGGCACCAGCACCACGATCGCCGCCTACTGGCTGCCGCGGGTCCTCGAGGGCTTCAAGCGGCGATATCCGGGCGTGCTGCCGCGGGTCATCGTCGGCACCTCGAAGCTCACCGAAGACCGCGTCGCCGCGCGCGACCTCGACATCGGCCTGATCGAGATCGCCACCGAGCAGCAGTCGATCGAGCGCCGCCCGGCCACGCGCGACGAGCTGCTGGTGATCTGCAGCCCCGATCACCCGCTCGCGAAGTTCGACCAGCTCACCGCCCGCGACCTCGTCGGCCATCCCTTCATAGACCGCGATCCGGGCAACGGCATCCGCCAGATCGCCGACGAATTCTTCGAAGCGGCCGGTGTCGCCGGCAGCGAGATCACCCTGTGCGCCGAGCTCGGCAGCCTGGCCGCGATCAAGCAGCTCGCTGCGGCCGGGCTCGGGTTCGCGATCGCCTCCAAGCGCGCCATTCACCGCGACGTCGAGGAGGGCCGGCTGGTCGCGATTCCGCTGCAGCCGCGCACCTACACGCCGCTCGAGGTCATCGTGCCGCGCGACAAGTTCCGCTCCCGCCTCATCACCGCCTTTGCCGATTACGCCTGCGAGGAGTTTGCGCGCATGGCCCGCGAGGAAGAAGAGGCCTGAGCCCTTGCCGTGCCTGATCGTTGATGCACCTGGCGGGCCGCGCTGATGGCCCGCAGCAAGACCGCGTTCGTGTGCACCGAGTGCGGTGCGCAGACGGTGCGCTGGCAGGGCCAGTGCCCGCAGTGCCAGGCCTGGAACACCATGGTCGAGACCGTTCTCGAGCCGGCCGCACCCGCAGCGGGTAGCCGCTTCGCCGCCCTCGCGGGCGAGACCAGCCGCCTGCAGCCACTTTCCGCGCTCGAACCCCGCGAAGAACCCCGCCAGCCCACCGGCCTGGACGAATTCGACCGCGTACTCGGCGGCGGCCTCGTCGCCGGCGGTGTGGTGCTGATCGGCGGCGACCCCGGTATCGGCAAATCGACGCTGCTGCTGCAGGCGCTGTCCAATCTGGCCGAACTGTCGGCGCAGGCAGGTAAGGCATCCGCGGGCACCGCCGTCATCTACGTCAGCGGCGAGGAATCCGGCGAGCAGGTCGCGCTGCGCGCGCAGCGCCTGCAACTGCCACCATCGCCGCTGCAGATGCTTGCCGAGATCAACCTCGAGCGCATCCTGCACACCCTGCGTGAGGCGCGCCCGCGGGTGGCGGTGATCGACTCGATCCAGACCGTCTACTCCGAAACCCTGCAGTCCGCCCCCGGCTCGGTCGCCCAGGTGCGCGAATGCGCCGCGCAGCTCACCCGCTTTGCCAAGCAGAGCGGCACCAGCCTGATCCTGGTCGGCCACGTCACCAAGGACGGCACGCTCGCCGGTCCGCGCGTGCTCGAGCACATCGTCGACACCGTGCTGTACTTCGAGGGCGACACCCACTCCAGCTTCCGGCTGGTGCGCGCGTTCAAGAACCGCTTCGGCGCCGTCAATGAACTCGGCGTGTTCGCGATGACCGAGCGTGGCCTGCGCGGCGTCTCCAACCCCTCGGCGATCTTCCTGTCGCAGCACTCGCAGCAGGTCGCCGGCAGTTGCGTGCTGATCACCCAGGAAGGCACCCGCCCGCTGCTGGTCGAGATCCAGGCCCTGGTCGATGCCTCGCAAAGCCCCAACCCGCGCCGGCTGTCGGTCGGGCTGGAGCAGACCCGGCTGGCGATGCTGCTGGCGGTGATGCACCGCCACGCCGGCATCGTGTGCTTCGACCAGGACGTGTTCGTGAATGCCGTCGGCGGGGTAAAGATCACCGAGCCCGCGGCCGACCTCGCGATCCTGTTCTCCATCGTGTCCTCGCTGCGCGACCGCCCCTTGAAGCGCGGTCTGGCGGTATTCGGCGAGGTCGGCCTCGCCGGCGAGATCCGCCCCGCGCCGCGCGGGCAGGAGCGCCTGAAGGAAGCCGCCAAGCTCGGCTTCGACACTGCGATCGTGCCGCGCGCAAATGCGCCCAAGCACGCGATCGAGGGGCTGCGGGTGATCGCGGTGGAGCGGG
>JAGOEI010000208.1 GCA_017997795.1 Thauera sp.
CGCGTCGGACCCAGACGATGGCACTCGGCCCGCTGTACGCAGCGGCGGAGCGGTCCAGCGCGCGGAAGATGAACCCGGCGGCGATGGACAACAAGCGGAAGGCGACCAGCGTCACCACGACCAGCAGCGCGAACTCGCCCACCAGCCAGGCCAGCGCCTGCGGGTCTGCGCTCAGCAGCCGGTTCCACGCATCGCCGACCGAGTCGACCGCGTTGCGCGTCTCGCGCACCGTGCCTTGCGCCACGCGCTGGGAGAAATCCGCGACGCGCGCGGCGATCGACGACTCGGGAGTCTCGGCGGCCAGGGCGTCTGCGCTTGCATCGTCGCCGAGCTTGCGCAGTTGCTCGATGAGCGCAGCGCGAGCCGCGTCATCCTCGAGCAGGTCGGCGAGGCGTTGATGACCGGCCTCGCTGGATGCCGCCTGCGCGGCGGGGGCGGCGGCGAGCGCGGATGAGGGGAAGAGGCCTGCGAGCACGAGCGCGAAGGCGAACGCGCGGCAGGCCATGAGCAGGTGCGTCATGGCGGGGCTCCGGGAGTCGGGATGGTCGGGATCGGCACCGTCAGGAGATGCCGAGGCCGCACGAAGTCCCGACGACGGGAGATGTCCGGCTCGCCTGCCTCGTTCTAGCCGGGGAGGACAGCGCAAGCGGCGCGCGGCCGATTTGTTTTGTGCAATTGTATCATGCTCGCCAGATACCCGCTCCCGCACACCGGCGTCCGCCCGCGCTCCCGACGCCCGAAGCTCACTCGGTGCGATGCGCCTCGGCCAGATAGTCGCGCGTGCGCATCTCCATCAGGCGGCTGACGGTACGCACGAACTCGTGCGCGTTGTGGCCTTCGGTGTACAGATCGTAGGCCTCGACCGCCGCGCTCATGATCAGCTTGACGCGGTGGTCGTAGAGCACGTCGATCAGCCAGGTGAAGCGGCGCGCCTCGGAGGCGTTGCCGACCAGCATCTTCGGCACCGCCGACAGGATCACCGTGTGGTGCTCGCGCGCAATCTCGAGGTAGTCGTTCTGGGAGCGTGCACCACCGCACAGGGTCGCGAAGTCGAACCAGATCACCCCCGGTGCCTGGCGCACCACCGTCAGGCTGCGGCCGAGCACCTCGACCGTGCCGCCCCGCCCCTCGCTCGCCGCCAGGCGGCGGAAGTCCTCGGCCATCTTGCGCTCGGCCGCCCCATCGTGGGGGACGAGGTACATCTCCATGTTCTCCATGGTGCGCAGTCGGTAGTCGGTGCCGTGGTCCACCTCGATGACATCGAAGCGCTGCTTGATCATCTCGATCGTGGGCAGGAAGTTGATGCGCATCAGGCCGTTCGGATACAGGCCGTCGGGCGGATAGTTCGAGGTCATCACGAAGATCACGCCGCGCGCGAACAGGGCCTCGAGCAGCCGGCCGAGGATCATCGCGTCGGCGATGTCGGAGACGTGGAACTCGTCGAAGCACAGCAGGCGGGTGTGGCGCGCGATGCGGTCGGCCACCTTCTGCAGCGGATCGGGTTCGTGGTTGTGGTCCTTGAGGTCGTTCTGCACTTCCTGCATGAAGGCGTGGAAGTGCACCCGGCGCTTGCGCTTGTAGGGCACAGCGTCGTAGAAGCAGTCCATCAGGAAGCTCTTGCCGCGCCCCACCCCGCCCCAGAAATACACGCTGCGCGGCATCTTCGGCTTGTTGAAGAGCTGCTTCAGCTTGCTGCCCTGGCGGGCCGCCTTGAAACCGACCAGCTCGGTGTAGAGCCCCTGCAGGCGCTGGGCGGCGGCGCGCTGCGCGGGGTCGGACTTGAAGCCACGCGTCCTGAGCTGGTTCTCGTAGGCGTCGATCATCCCGTGTTCGGGAACGTTGAGAATGCGATGCGGCATGGTGTCAGGCGAACGGAACAGGTTGATGGCGCGACGCCCCAACCGGGTCGGGGGAGTCGCCACGCGCAGGGCGAGGAACGAGTGCGGGCTGCTCGACGAGCAGACGGCAGGGTAGACGGAAAAAGGGTGAGTGGCGAGGCTCGGCCCCGCACAGCTCACCCTCCGTGCTTCAGTGCCCGATCAGAAGTGCAGCGGGCGCTTGTCGCAGGCGAGCGCGGCCTCGTGCACCACTTCGGACAGCGTCGGGTGGGCATGGCAGATGCGCGCCAGGTCTTCGGAGCAGCCCGCGAACTCCATCGCCACCACCGCTTCGGAGATCAGCTCCGAGGCGTTGGCGCCGATGATGTGCACGCCGAGGATGCGATCGGTGGCGGCGTCGGCCAGCATCTTGACGAAGCCGGTCGGGTCGCCCATGCCGAGCGCACGGCCGTTGGCCATGAACGGGATCTTGCCGACCTTGTAGGCCACGCCAGCGGCCTTGAGCTGCTGCTCGGTCTTGCCGACCCAGGCAATCTCGGGGCTGGTGTAGATGACCCAGGGCACGGTGTCGAAGTTGCAGTGGCCGGCCTGGCCCGCCATCAGCTCGGCGACCATCACCGCCTCTTCCATCGCCTTGTGCGCCAGCATCGGTCCGCGCACCACGTCGCCCACCGCCCACACGCCGGGCAGGTTGGTCTTGCAGTGATCGTCAACTTCGATCTGGCCGCGCTCGTTGATCTTGAGACCGACGGCTTCGGCGTTCAGGCCCTGGGTGTTGGGCACGCGGCCGACGGAGACGATCAGGCGGTCGGCTTCGAGCTTCTGGTCGGCGCCGTCCTTGTCCTTGTAGGCAATCGTCACACCCTTCTTGCCGATCTTGACCTCGCCGATGGTGACGCCGAGGTGGATGTTGAGCCCCTGCTTCTTGAAGACCTTGAGCGCTTCCTTGGCCACGTCCTGGTCGGCTGCGGCGAGGAAGTCGGGCATGGCTTCGAGCACGGTGACTTCCGCACCCACGCGACGCCAGACGGAACCCATCTCCAGGCCGATGACGCCGGCGCCGATCACGGCGAGCTTCTTCGGCACGGCGTCGATGTCGAGCGCGCCGACGTTGTCGCACACGATCTTGTTGTCGACCGGCACACCGGGCAGATGGCGCGGGGCCGAGCCGGTGGCGACGATGACCTGCTTGGCGGCGACCAGCTCTTCGCCCACCTGGACCAGCCAGCCGGCGTCGCCCTTGCTCACGAACGCGCCGTGGCCGCTCAACAGCGTGACCTTGTTCTTCTTGAACAGGCCCTTGATGCCGCCGGTGAGCTGGTCGACGATGCCCGACTTGCGCGCGATCATCTTGGGCACGTCGATCTTCGGCGTGCCGACGCTGATGCCCTGGCCTTCGAAGGCGTGGCCGGCTTCCTCGAACAGGTGCGAGGTGTGCAGCAGCGCCTTCGAGGGGATGCAGCCGACGTTCAGGCAGGTGCCGCCGAGGCGGGGCTCACCCTTGGGGTCGGCATAGGGGTTGGATTCGCAGCACGCGGTCTTGAAGCCGAGTTGCGCTGCACGGATGGCTGCGACATAGCCGCCGGGGCCACCGCCGATGACGAGGACGTCGAATTCTTTGGACATTCATCTCTCCCTACAGGAAAACGGGGCGCTGCCCCGCCGCGCGGGCCGATGGCCCGGCGGCGTGACGCGCCCCCGTGCGTTGTGATCAGACGTCGAGGATCAGGCGAGCCGGATCTTCCAGCGCTTCCTTCATCGTCACCAGGCCCAGCACCGCCTCGCGACCGTCGATGATGCGGTGGTCGTAGGACATGGCCAGGTAGTTGATCGGGCGCACGACGACCTGCCCGTTCTCTACCACCGCACGGTCCTTGGTGGCGTGGATGCCGAGGATGGCCGACTGCGGCGGGTTGATGATCGGCGTCGACATCATCGAGCCGAACACGCCACCGTTGGAGATCGAGAACGTGCCGCCGGACAGCTCTTCCAGCGACAGCTTGCCGCCCTTGGCCTTCTCGCCGAATTCGGCGATCTTGAGCTCGATGTCGGCGATCGACATGGACTCGGCGTTGCGCAGGATCGGCACCACCAGGCCACGCGGCGAACCGACCGCGATGCCGATGTCGATGTAGCCGTGGTAGACGATGTCGTTGCCATCGACCGAGGCGTTCAGGATCGGGAACTTCTTCAGCGCGGCCACGGCGGCCTTGACGAAGAAGCCCATGAAGCCCAGACGCACGCCATGCGCCTTCTCGAACTTGTCGCCGTACTGCTTGCGCAGCGCCATGACCGGCGCCATGTTCACTTCGTTGAACGTGGTCAGGATGGCGTTTTCGTTCTTCGACTGCAGCAGGCGCTCGGCGATGCGGGCGCGCAG
>JAGOEI010000053.1 GCA_017997795.1 Thauera sp.
CACAGCTCGAGCCCTTCCGCAAGCTGGGCTACGAGGTCATCGAGGTCTCGGCCCTGCACGGCGCGGACGGCCTGCGCGCGCGGCTGAACACGCTGCACGCGATCTTCGTCGGCCAGTCGGGCATGGGCAAATCCACCCTGACCAACGCCCTGATCCCGGAAGCCAACGCCGCCACGCGCGAGATCTCGGACGCGCTCGACTCGGGCAAGCACACGACCACCTTCGCGCGGCTCTACCCGCTGGCACCGGGGGGCGAGACCGCAAAAGCAAGCGAAACCAACGCGGCCGACGCCACCTCCGGTGGCTGGCTGATCGACAGCCCTGGCCTGCAGGTCTTCGGCCTGGCCCACTTGACGCCAGACAGCCTCGCCGAGGCCTTCATCGAGTTCCGCCCATTTCTCGGCAAGTGCCGCTTCCGCGACTGCCGCCACGACAGCGAGCCAGGTTGCGCGCTGCTCGGCGCGGTGGAATCGGGGCAGATTCACCAGCGGCGCTGGGAGCACTTCCGCAACATCCGCAGCGAGATCGCCGCAGCGAGAAAGCTCAATCCAGGCTGGTGAGTATCCAGCGCCCGCGGGCAGGGACGCGCACGGGCATCCGGCGCCCTGTCGGGATAGAGCCGGCCGCCGGGGCGCACTCGAGCGCGTTCAACCCGCGAGCAGGAAGTCGCGCACCACGGCGATCTGGGCCGGATCCATCAACATCGGGGCGTGGCCCACGCCGGTGAATTCCACCGTCCGCGCGCACGGACCGCGAGCGGCCATCGCACTGAGCGTGCCCGCCTCGAGCAGGTCGGAGTCGGCACCACGCAGGGCCAGGGTCGGGCAGCGAATGGCCTCGTACACCGGCCACAGGTCGATGTCTTCGAGGATGGGCGCCGCCCGGAAAACGTCGCCGAGCCCCGGGTCGTAGACCATGGCGAACCCGCCCTCCTCCCCCTCCAGCGGGCGCACCGAATACACGGTCAGATGGCGCCATTGCTCGTCGGTGAGCGCACCGAAGGACGCGCCGACCTCGCGAATCCACGCCTCCGCTGCCGCCAGGTCCGGAAACTCGGGGGCCCTGCCGACATACTCCGCGATGCGCTGCAGCGAGACGGAGGTGATGACCGGCCCCACGTCGTTGAGCACCAGCCGGGTGATCGGTGTGCGCGGCTGGCTCGCCAGCACCATGCCGATGATCCCGCCCATCGACGTGCCCACCCAGTGCACCTCGTTCACATTCAGGCGTGCGATCAGGGTGACCATGTCGTTCACATAGACCGGAAAGCCGTAGTCGGCCTTCACGTCCAGCCAGTCGCTGCGTCCACGACCGACCACGTCGGGGCAGACCACGCGGTACTCGCCGGCCAGCGCGCGCGCCAGATCGTCGAAGTCGCGCCCGTTTCGAGTGAGGCCATGCACGCACATGAGCACCCGCGGGTTGTCAGGATCGCCCCATTCCGTGTAGGCCATGCGGTGCAGCCCGTGCGGGCCCATGCACTGCACCGAAGCCTCGCGCATGGCAGGGACCGGCGACGGGGATGAGTGGAGCAGATGCTGCAGCGCGGACTGGAGTGACATGGTCTGGGCGATCCGTGAACCGTGGCTATCGAAGGCCTTGAGTCTAGCCCGAAGCGGCCGTGGCGACGCAAACCTTGTTCAGCGCGGTCCGCGCGTCGCCTCACTCAGCGTCCGCGCCAGTAGCGCGGACTCCGCTCGCGTTCGGCAAATACCGTCACCCCTTCGTCGGCATCGGCCGAGAACACCATGCCGATGGCGCCCTGCGCGTCGGTCCGCCAGTTGCGCGCGCCCGCCTCTGCCCAGCGCGCCCAGACCTGCGGATGGGGATGGCCAAATGAATTGCGATAGCCCGCCGAATGCACCACGTGCGCCGGCAGCGTCGCATCGACAAAGGCCGGCGAAGACGAGGAGCGGCTGCCGTGGTGGGCGCTGACCACGACCTCGGCGCGCAATGCGCCAGCCTGCATACGCGCCAGCACAGCCGCCTCCGCCGCGACGCCGATGTCACCGGTGAGCAGCACGGCGCCCGACGGCCCCGAAACCCTGAGCACACAGGACGCATCGTTGTCGTGGTTCTTCCCGAGCGGCAGCTCGACCAGGGGATGAAGCACTTCAAAACGGACGCCATCCCAGGTCCACGGTGCTGCACCGGCGCAGGGGATCAACTTCGTAGTCCGGGGCCAGGGCTGATCGCGCTCCGACGCGCCATCCGAAGAACCGGTCAACGCCTCCGGCTGCCCGGCCAACACCTCGCCAACCGGCAGGCCGCCGAGCACGCTGTCCGCACCGCCCACGTGATCGACGTCGTCGTGCGAAAGCACCAGGCGGTCGATCGCGCGCGTGCCCGTCGCGCGCAGGTACGGCAGGATCACCCGGCTGCCGGCATCGGCCTCGCTGCCGTAGGGCGGGCCCGCGTCGTAGAGCAGATCGTGACTGCGCGTGCGCACATGCACCGCCAGCCCCTGCCCCACGTCGAGCACCCGCAGCTCGAAGCCGCCGGCCAAGGGCCGCGCGGGCTGCCAGGCCAGCAACCCGCCAAGCAGCACGGGCGCGGCGAGCCGCCCCGGCGTGGCGCGCGGCAGCAGCAGCACCGCCACCGCCACCAGCCCGCCGGCGAGCAGCCAGGGCGGTGGCGTCGGCTGCTCCCACAGCGCCTGGTCCCACGCTGCGAGCACGTTCAGCGCCTTCATCATCAGATCCGCGGCGACCTCCGCGGGCACGAGCAGCGCGGCATTCGGCCACGGCAGCGCGAGCAGCACCAAGGGCGTGATCACGAAGCTCACCACCGGAATCGCCACCAGGTTCGCCAGCGGCGACAGCAAGGGGAAGGACTGGAACTGCGCCAGCAGCAGCGGAATGAGCGCCACGCTGATCGCAAGCTGGACGCGCACCGCGCCGCGCCATCCGGTGCGCGCGCGAACACGTCCGCCGACGCTGGCAAGGATGATCGCCACCGCGCCGAAGGACAGCCAGAACCCCGCCGACAGCACCGCCCACGGATCGGCCACCAGCACCACAAGCAGCGCGATCGCCAGCACGCGCGAGGGCGCGACCGCCCGTCCGCTGAACAGCACCCACACCGCCACCGCGAGCATCAGCCAGGCGCGCAGCACCGGAATGCCGAGCCCGGCCAGCAGGGCATAGGCGCTCGCCCCTGTCAGCGCCGCAAGCGCGCCGGCCTTCTGCGCCGGCACGCGCAGCGCCAGCACCGGCAAACGCCGCCACAGCATCGCCACCGCGCCGCCGCAGAACAGGCCGACGAGCGCGATGTGCAGGCCGGAGATGGACACCAGATGCCCGACGCCGGTGCGCCGGAACACCTCCCAGTCCTGCGCGGAGATGCCGCCCTGGTCGCCCACGGCCAGCGCCACCATCAGGCCACCGTGGTCGCCGTCGGGCATGGCGGCAAGCAGGCGCTCGCGCACCACGGCGCGGATCCGGTGCACCTGCTGCATCGGGCCGCCGCCGCCATCGGCGACACGGATCGCAGGCTCGCGCACATAGCCTGTGGCGCGGATGCCGCGTTCGAGCAGCCAGGCCTCGTAGTCGAAGCCGCCCGGATTGACGAAGCCATGCGGGCGGCGCAGGCGCACACCGAAAGTCCAGCGCTCGCCCGGCTGTGGCATCGCCGGCAGCGCGCCGTCCTCGCCGCTGCGCGCGCGCCAGCTCAGCAGCAGCCGGCGCGGCACGCCGTCCTGGCCGGCATCCGGCTCGAAGACGAAGCGCCAGCCCTGATCGAGCGCCTGCGGCAGGCCGGCGATGTGCCCATGGAGCACGCGATCGACGCCTTCCAGATCACCGCGCAGTTCGTCCGCCAGCCGCAGCTCTGCCCGCCATGCCGACCAGGCCACAGCGGCCGCCACCCCGATCGCCACCGTCAGCACGACGCGCACCATCCGCGCCGAAGCTGGAAGGCGTGCAGCCCTCCGCGCAAGCGCAAGTCGTAATGCGATCCCGGCGCCGAGGGCCAGCATGCCCGCCGCAGCCCAACCCGCGAGGGCGGCACGCGTCTGGACCACGCAGACCCCGAGCAGGAAGGCGAGCGCAAATATTCTCATGGCATCGCATGATGCCAATCGCAACAGTTTTAAGCCAGCCCGCGCGCCAGATCCGGCCCCGGCGGCAAACCCCCGGCGCGGATACAAAGCGCAACATCCCCGCCGCGAACCCGGCGCCTGTCCCTCGCCTCCGACGCAGGCGGCGCGTGCGCCGACAACTGCTAGACTCCCGCCGACCCGAACGACCATGCGCAAGACACTCAAGCGTCTTCTTCCCGACCACCAGACGGTCAGCGGCAATCGCTGGCTGCGGCCGTTTTCGTCCACATTGCTGCACCCGCGGCTGTGGCACCTCAACCGCCATTCGGCGGCGGGCGCGGTCGCGGTCGGGATGTTCTGCGGGCTGATCCCGGGGCCGCTGCAGATGATGGGCGCCGCCATCTGCTGCGTGCTGTTCCGGGTGAACCTGCCGCTGGCGCTGATCACCACGCTGTACAGCAACCCGCTGACGATCGTGCCGCTCTACGTGCTCGCCTTCGGCATCGGCAGCCTGATCCTGGGTAACGGCGACCTGGACTTCACGCCCCCGCCCGATCTGGTGGGGATGAACCCGGCGCTGTGGATCGGCGACCTCGCCGCGTGGGCGTCGTCGCTCGGCAAGCCGCTCTTCATCGGCCTCATCGTGCTCGCCGCCAGTCTGTCGATGCTGTCCTACCTCGCGGTGCGCTGGGGCTGGCGGCTGTGGTTGATCCGGCAGTGGCGCAGACGGCCATGGCGCGCACAGCAAAAGGGCCCGCGCCAGACGCGAGCCCCCGAACCCTGAACCCCTCCCGCGACCACTTCAGACGTGGAAGCGGCTCGCCTGCTGACGCAGCGTGGTCGCGAGCTGTTCCAGCGTCTCGGCGGTGCCGGTGGTCTCGCGCACCGAGCCGCTGTTGTGCTCGGCCATCTCGGCGATGCGCTCGATGTTGCGCGCGATCTCGTTGCTGGCCAGGCTCTGCTCGTTCAATGCGGTCGAGATCTCGCGCACCGCGGTCAGCACCTCGCCCGCGCCGCTGCTGATCTGCGCCATCGACTCGCCGGCGCGGTTGCTCATCGCCACGCCGTCGCGCACCCGCTGCACGCCCTGCTGCATCGTCTCCACCGCACGCCCGGTGCCCTGCTGGATCGCCTGCACCATCTGGCCGATCTCGTGGGTCGCCAGCGAGGTGCGCTCGGCCAGCTTGCGCACTTCATCGGCCACCACCGCGAAACCGCGCCCGCTCTCGCCCGCACGCGCCGCCTCGATCGCCGCGTTGAGCGCGAGCAGGTTGGTCTGATCGGCGATGTCGCGGATCGAATCGACGATGGTGTTGATCTGGCGCGACTTCTCGCCGAGTTCGCGGATCGCGTCGCTCGACAGGTCGACCGCCTCGGCGATGCGCTCCATCTCGGTCACCGAGCGCTGCATCACGTCGCGGCCTTCGTCGGACAGGCGGCCGGAGTCTTCGGCCAGCTTCTGCGCGGTCAGCGCGTGGTGGGCAATGCCGTCGACCCCGCGCGACATCTCCTCCACGGCGGCGGCCACGCCGGATGCCGCGTCGCTCTGCGCCTCCGAGCCCTGCAGCACGCGCCGCGCCGACGCCGACAGCTCGGTCGCCGCACCGCCCACGTGCTCGGCACCAAGCTGGATCTCGCGGATCAGCCCGGCCACCTGGTCGGCCATGCCGTTGAACTGGCGCGCGACCTCGGCGAGCTCATCCTGCGCCGAGAACTGGACGCGGGCACGGTAGTCGCCGCCGGCGAACTGCTGCGCCCCGCTCGACAGCTCACGCACCGAGCGCAGGATGGCCAGATAGACCGCGACGAACAGGTAGGCCGCGAGCAGCATCGCCACCGCCGAGAGCGAGACCTGGGTGACCAGCCTGTCCTCCAGGGTCTTCAGCCGCGCTTCGAGCAGACGGCCGGCTTCGGGGCGCAGGACCTGGTCGAAGTTGCGCACCGCGGTGTCGATGGCGCGGGTAACCAGTTCGAAGAAGGCCGCCGAGCCGATCTCGAAGCGCTGCTCGAGGATCTCCTGCCGGGTCGTCGTCCGCACCTGCTCGACACCGGCCGAAATCTCCTTCCCTGCTGCATCGAGCCGGTCGGCCAGCGCCGAGTTGATGCGCGCAGTGCGCTGCAGGCGTTCGATGAGGGCCGATTCGGCGCGGCCAATCTCGGCCAGCAGCGACACCACGGCGTGTTCGTCGGCCTGCACCAGCGCACGACGCGCAGTGAGATTGGTGCCGCGGGCGCGCAACTGGCCCAGACGCTCGCTGAGTTCGGGCAAGGTGTTGAGCAGCGGCGCGATCAGGTTGGCGCTTGCGGGGTCGGGATCCAGCGTCAGCCCCGAGGTATCGCCCAGGTCACCGAGCCAGCGCAGCATGCCGGCGATGGCTTCGGTGTGGGTGCGGAAGTTGGTCGGCCCGTCCAGGCGCAGCCCCTCGTCGGCCAGGCTCGTCAGCGTGCCGCGCACGCGCTGCCAGCCTGGCTGCAGCGGGGCCCAGGTGGCCTCGCCCGCGATCGCGGCGTCGAGCGCCGTCATCGCCGCCTTCAGCTCCTGCGCCTTCTGCTCGCGCTTGGGCACCATGTCCGCGCTGCCACCGAGCACGCCGGCGGACAGGCCGCGGTGCTGCTGCGTCTTGAGGATGACCGCGAAGCCGGCGTCGAAGAGTTCGAGACCGGCGATCTCCTGCTGCGTCACGCGGATCTCGCTACGCAGGTTGGTGAAGATCTGCGTGAGCAGGATCGCCGAGGCCGCGGCGCAAACGAGGATGATCAGGCCGAACTTGAGCGGATAGCTCAGTCGATCGAGCAGACGGATGGCGGGCAGGAAGAGGAGTTTCATGGTCGGGACACCGGCACCGCGGCCGGGATTTGATGCTGACCCGAGTCCTATCGGCGCCCCGCCATCAAACTTTACCCACTTCGAGCCGTTTTTGTTCGCCCGTCCGCCATGCCCGCACCCACGGCCCGGCGCATGGGGCCGATGTTCACGACAGGCGGCCGTCGCACAGGCGCAAGGTGCGTTGCGCGCGCGCGGCCAGCGTCTCGTCGTGGGTGACGATGACGAAGCTGGTGGCGAAGCGCTCGTTGAGCGACAGCATCAGGTCGAACACCGCCCCGGCGGTGCGGCGGTCGAGGTTGCCGGTGGGCTCGTCGGCGAGCACGCACGCGGGTTGCGTCACCAGCGCACGCGCGATCGCCGCGCGCTGGCGCTCGCCGCCGGAGAGTTCGCCCGGCGCATGGCTCAGCCGGTGCGCCAGCCCGACCTCGCCCAGCATCTGCGCGGCGCGCTCGTCGGCCTCGGCGCGTGGCACGCGGCGGATGTACAGCGGCATGGCGACGTTCTCCAGCGCGCTGAACTCGGGCAGCAGGTGATGGAACTGATACACGAAGCCGAGCGCCTCGTTGCGCAGCCGGCCGCGCGCGGTCTCGGACAGCCCGGAAAAATCCTGTCCCATCAGATGCACGCTGCCGGCGCTGGGCACGTCCAGTCCGCCGAGCAGATGCATCAGCGTGCTCTTGCCCGAACCGGAGGCGCCGACGATGGCGATGCGCTCGCCGCGCGCGACGCTCAGCGTCACGTCGTCCAGCACCCGCACCGCCTCGGCGCCTTCGCGAAAATGCTTGCTCAAGCCGGTGCAGGCCACCACTGGGGTCGCCGCGCCGGATTCAACAGATTGGCGATCACTCATAGCGCAGGGCCTCCGCCGGATTCACCCGCGACGCCCGCCAGCTCGGGTACAGCGCGGCGAGCAGGGTCAGCACGAAGGACACCGACACGATCGAGCTCACGTCGGCCGGCAGCACCTTCGAGGGCAGCTCGTTGATGTAATAGATTTCCTTGTTCCACAGCGTGGCCCCGGTCAGCGTCTCGAGCGCGGGGATCACCACGTCGAGGTTGTTGGCGATCGCCAGCCCGCCGATCACGCCCGCGGCCAGCCCGACCAGGCCGATGATCGAGCCCTGCAGCACGAAGATGCCCATGATCGAGGCCGGGCTCGCGCCCAGCGTGCGCAGGATGGCGATGTCGGCGTACTTCTCCTGCACCGCCATCACCAGCGTGGACACGATGTTGAACGCCGCCACGGCGACGATCAGGAACAGGATCAGGGTCATCATCGTCTTCTCGAGCGCCACCGCGCGGAAGAAGTTGGCGTGGCTGCGCGTCCAGTCGGCCACCACCAGGCCGGGCTCGGTGATCGTCATCGCCAGCTCGCGCGCCACCCGCGGCGCGGCGAAGAGGTCGTCGAGCTTCAGGCGCACGCCGCTCACCGCATCACCCAGTCGGTACAGCGCCTGCGCATCGGCGACGTGCACCAGCGCGAGCCCGGAGTCGTACTCGTACATGCCGGCCTCGAAGATGCCGACGAGCTCGAACTGCTTCACGCGCGGCAGCACCGCCGCCGGCGTCACCAGGCCCTGGGGCGCGATCAGCGTGACCTTGTCGCCCAACTGCACGCGCAGCGCCTGGGCGAGATCGCGCCCGAGCACGATGCCGAAGCGCCCCGGCTGCAGCGCCGCAAAGTCGCCCGCCTTCATGTAGCTGCCGAAGTCCGCGACCTTGTCTTCCTCGGCCGGGATCACGCCGCGCACGATGGTGCCGCGCACGCCCTGGTCGAAGGACAGCATGCCCTGCTCCTGCACATAGGGCGCGGCCGCCAGCACGGACGGATGGCGCATCGACTCTTCGGCCACCTGCTGCCAGCTCAGCAATCCGCCATCGACGCTCTGCACCTGCACATGCGAGGCCACGCCGAGGATGCGCGTGCGCAGTTCCTCCTGGAAACCGTTCATCACCGACAGCACCACGATCAGCGCGGCGACACCCAATGCGATGCCGAGCATCGACACGAAGGAGATGAACGAGATGAAGCGGTTGCGCCCCTGCGCCCGCTTGCGCGAGCGCGTGTAGCGCAGACCGACGAGAAATTCGTAACGCATCGACACCTGGCTTCCCGAATCCTTTGGCAACAAGGCCGGCATTGTGCCCGGGGATGGGCCGGCATGCGACAGCAAAGCGCATTTGAATGTAAGCCGCGAATCCGCGGCAGGGACGCAGGCCGTCGGGCGAGCTTCCTCCGGCCCGGCAGGCGCGGACCTTGAACGACGGCGGGGAAACGGCTGGCAGCCCGCTTCGATTCGTGAAAAACTGAGTTCCCGATCACGGTATCGCCATTGCGACCCATGCCGCCGCAAGACAAACCCTCGCCCGGCCGCTTCCACGCCCTGCTCGACCGCAGCGCAGCCGCCTGGCTGCTCCTCGCGATCGGCTTGGTGGTGACGCTCGGGCTTTGGCAGCACTTCAGCGCGCACTTCGCCGAGCGCGCCCAGGATCGGTTTTCTCATCGCGCCGAAGCCGCAAAGAACCTGCTGGTGTCGCGCATGCAGGCGCACGAGCAGGTGCTGCGTGGCGCGGCCGCGCTGTTCGCTTCCAGCGATCACGTCAGCCGCGCGGAATGGCGGGCCTACGTCAGCGCCCTTGCGCTCGACGACGCCCTGCCCGGGATCCAGGGCACAGGCTTCACGCAGATGATTCCCGCCGGGCGCCTCGCCGAACATGTTGCCGAGATCCGTGCCAAGGGTTTTGCCGACTACGACATTCATCCACCCGGCGAGCGCGACGCCTACAGCAGCATCCTCTACCTCGAGCCCTTCGCCGGCCGCAACCTGCGCGCCTTCGGCTACGACATGTTTTCAGAGCCGGTGCGCCGCGAGGCAATGGAGCGCGCCCGCGACTCCGGCCTGCCCGCCCTGTCGGGCAAGGTCACGCTGGTGCAGGAGTTCGGCCCCGAGGTGCAGGCTGGCTTCCTGATCTACCTGCCGATCTACGCCCGTGGTACCGAGCCGGAAACGGTGGACGCGCGCCGCGCGGCCCTGCTCGGGTTCGTTTACAGCCCGTTCCGCGCGCACGACATCATGGACAGCATCTTCAGCGACAGCCTGAACGATGTGGACCTCGAACTCTTCGACGGCGCGCCGACGGCCGACACGCTGCTGTTCGCCTCCTCACAGCGCAGCGCGAGCGCACGCTTCGTCGTCGACCACCCGGTCGAGATCGCCGGCCGCACCTGGCTGGCGCGCTTCAGCAGCACGCCTGCGTTCGAGCGCGATCAGATCAGCGACACCCCCGGTCTGATCCTGTTCGGCGGCACGGCGCTGAGCCTGATGCTGTTTGCCCTCATGAACATCAACGCCCGCCACCGGCGCCGCATGCAGACCGCCGCCGCCCGGCTCGCGCAAAGTCGCGACGAGTTTCGCACCCTGGTCGAGAATGTCCCCGGCGTGGTTTTCCGCTGCCAGGTCGACGCCCCCTGGGGTGTGATCCACATCAGCCCGAACATCCAGGCGCTCACCGGTGCGGCGCCCGACGAATTCGTGTCGGCGCAGGTCTCCTTCGGCGACTTCATCGTCCCCGAAGACTTCGCCGCAATCGAGGGCGCGATCGCGACCGCGCTGCGCCAGCGCACCAGCTACGAGGTGGAATACCGCATGCAGTCGCGCACCGGGCAGACGTACTGGGTCAGCGAGCGCGGCCACGTCTATGTCGACGGTAACGGCCAGCCGCAGTGGTTGGACGGCGTCATCATCGACGTCACCGAACGCAAGAAAGCCGAGGAGGCGATCCGCAACCTCGCCTTCCTCGACACGCTCACAGGCCTGCCCAACCGCCGCTTCCTGCTCGACCGACTGCGCCAGGGCCTGGCAAACAGCCGTCGCCATGGCAACCACGGTGCGCTGCTGTTCATCGATCTCGATCACTTCAAGTCGATCAACGACACCTACGGCCACGAAGCCGGCGACAAGCTGCTGTGCGAGGTGGCGCGACGGCTGCGCCAGAGCGTGCGCGAGGGCGACACCGTCGCCCGTCTCGGCGGCGACGAATTCGTGGTGATGCTCGAGGACCTCGGCGCAAGCGGCCACGAGGCCTGCGAGCGCGGCGCCGCGATCGGCGACAAGATCCTGGCGGCGCTGAACGAGCCCTTCGACATCGACGGCGACCAGCACCACACCACGCCGAGCATCGGTGTCACCTGCTTCGGCAGTGCGGACGAACGTGCCGAGGACCTGCTACGGCGCGCCGACGCGGCCATGTACCGCGCCAAGGCCGCGGGCCGCAACCGCATGGAGACGAACGACACCGAGCCAGTCTAGCGCCGGCCGCGCCGGGTCCCTTCCCTGGCCGCGCCGTCCTTCCCCGTGCCGTGCTGGCCGCCGCCATCCTTGCGGACGCCGGCTTTGTGCGCGCCCGCCTTTGGTGGTCCGTCGTTGCGGGCTGCATCCTTGCGCGCTGCGTCCTTCCTCGGCGCGGGTTTCCGAGCTTCATCCTTGCGCGGCGCTGCGTTCTGCGCACCCGCCGACTTCCCGCACCCCGTGCTTGCAAGCACCGGCTGGTGTCGCGGCACCAGGCAGTTGGGTCCGTTGCCGATCAGGTCCGCGCGCCCCATGCGCATCAGCCCCTCGCGCAGCAGCGGCCAGTTCTCGGGGTCGTGCCAGCGCAGGAAGGCCTTGTGCAGCTTGCGGATCTTGCCCGCGCGCGCGGTCTCGACCACCTCGGAATCGGCCGAGACCTTGCGCAGCGGGTTCTTGCGCGAGTGGTACATCGTCGTCGCCAGCGCCATCGGCGTGGGCAGGAAGGTCTGCACCTGGTCGAGGCGGAAGTTGTTCTTCTTCAGCCACAGCGCCAGCTTGAGCATGTCCTCGTCGGTCGTGCCCGGATGGGCGGCGATGAAGTACGGCACCAGATGCTGCTTCTTGCCCGCCTGCGCCGAGAACTTCTCGAACATCTGACGGAACTCCTCGTACGCGCCGATGCCCGGCTTCATCATCTTCGAGAGCGTGTTCTCCTCAGTGTGCTCGGGGGCGATCTTGAGCAGGCCGCTGACGTGGTGGGTCACCAGCTCCTTCACGTACTCCGGCGAGCGCACCGCGAGGTCGTAGCGCAGGCCCGAGCCGATGGTGATGCGCTTGATGCCCGGCACCGCGCGCGCCTTGCGGTACAGCTCGACCAGCGAGGAATGGTCGGTGTTGAGATTCTCGCAGATGCCCGGATACACGCACGACAGCCGCCGGCAGTTCTCCTCGATCGCCTTGCTCCTGCACGCCATGCGGTACATGTTGGCCGTCGGCCCGCCGAGGTCGGTGATGTGGCCCTTGAAGTCGGGCGACTTGTCGCGGATCTCCTCGATCTCGTGAATGATCGATTCATGCGAACGGCTCTGGATGATGCGGCCCTCGTGCTCGGTGATCGAGCAGAAGGTGCAGCCACCGAAGCAGCCACGCATGATGTTGATCGAGAACTTGATCATGTCCCAGGCCGGGATGCGCGCGCCGCCGTAGCTCGGGTGCGGCGCACGCGCGAAGGGCCGGTCGAACACGAAGTCCATCTCGGGCGTGTTCAGCGGCACCGGCGGCGGGTTGATCCACACGTCGCGCGCGCCCGGGCCTTCGCCGTGACACTGCACCATCGCGCGCGCGTTGCCCGGGTTGGATTCGAGGTGGAACACGCGCGAGGCGTGGGCGTACATCACTGCATCTTCCTTGACCTGTTCGTACGACGGCAGGCGGATGAAAGTGTGCGCGCGGTCGGCGCGACGCGCGGCCAGGCGCTCGGCTGCGGGCACGATGCGCACGGGCTGGGCGCCGTCGGCGGCGGGCTTGGGCGCGACCGCCGTGGGCTCCATGGCGTAGGGGTCGGGATGCGTGTCGATGCGGCCGGGCTTGTCCAGCGCCAGCGAGTCCACCTCATGCCATTCGTCCGCCGGACGCCAGCCCGGCTTGACCATGAAGGCCGTGCCGCGCAGGTCGCGGATGGATTCGATCGGCTCGCCCGCGGCCAGGCGGTGCGTCAGCGCCACCAGCGCGCGTTCGGCGTTGCCGAACAGCAGGATGTCGGCCTTGGAATCCGGCAATACCGAGCGCCGCACCTTGTCCGACCAGTAGTCATAGTGCGCGATGCGGCGCAGCGAGGCCTCGATGCTGCCGATGACGATCGGCGTGCCGGGGTACGCCTCGCGCGCACGCTGGGCATACACCGTCACCGAGCGATCCGGACGTTTGCCGGCCTCGGCGTTGGGGGTGTAAGCGTCTTCCGAGCGGATCTTGCGATCCGACGTATAGCGGTTGACCAGCGAGTCCATATTGCCCGCGGTGATGCCGAAATACAGCCGCGGCTTGCCCAGCGCGCGGAAGGGCTCGGCCGACTGCCAGTCGGGCTGGCTCAGGATGCCGACGCGAAAGCCGTGTGCCTCCAGCAGGCGCCCGATCAGCGCCATGCCGAAGCTCGGGTGGTCGATGTAGGCGTCGCCGGTGACGAGGATGACGTCGCATTCGTCCCAGCCGAGCGCGTCCATCTCCTGGCGCGACATGGGCAGGAAAGGCGCGGCACGGCGGCCCGTGACGGCACCGTCGACAATGCTGGAGGTCGTTGATTCGCCGGCGGATAGCGCGGCGTCGGAGGCAGGGAGTGATCGCATGATGGGCGCCATTGTATCGGGCGGCAGGGACGGACGCGCCATCGTTACGACCTCGCCCGCATGCGCCGGGAAGCACCCTTGTCGTTTCCGGATTCAGGCCAGCCAGGGGCTCGCAGCGAACACCAGCCGCTCGCTGTCGCGTCGCCACACCACGACGTCCCGCTGCACCGCGAGCCACCACGTCTGCATGGTCGGATCGGGCCTGGGGGACGCGAACGCCGCGGGGTCGAGGACTGCGACGCACCATGCCGGCTCCGGGTCGCGCACCGACGGGTAGATGATTGCGCCGACCGGAGCCGCACGCGCGACGCGGGCAAAGGCCTGGGTGGCGCTGTAGTCGGCGGGATGCGTCCACGCCCCGAGGTCGGTGGCAAAGGGTGGCTCGCGCAGGTCGACGACGGCGGTGGCGAGCTTGACCCGGAATGCGGTGTGGGCCACGGGCTCGATCCGCTCGAGATCGACGGCGTCCTGGAGGAATTTCCAGCGCCAGTAGCCCAGCTCGGCGCAGGCCGTGCGCACACGCTGCGCCCCGTAGAACACCCCGGGATCGGTGGCCCCCCGAAAGCGCGACCCGCCCCGCCGTGGGTCATAGCGAAACGGCGTGGCCAGCAAATAGTCCAGCGTGGACACGGCGGAAGGCTGAGGGGGCTTGCTGGTCTCGAGCAGCAGCTCCAGCACATCCTGTTCGGCGGCGTCATCGACGATCTTCATGGTCGATGCGACGTGCTGGGCTTCGACGATGCGCCAGGCCGGCGCCGCCCATGCGCGAGCCTCAGACGAGACCGCGAGAGGCGTCCAGATAGTGGACGACACGAACGAGTCCTTCGGTTTGGCTGATGAGTTCGATGGGGCGCGCGTTGAGCCCCTTGTTCTCGCTGTTGAGCCATGCGCGCGCGGTGCCCTCCTCGCCCACGATGGAATCGAGCGAGCGGAACAGGCGCACGAACAGCAGCGCAAACTCCCACTCCTTGCGGTGCTGCTCGAGCTGGTAGTCGCCGGCATAGAGCCGCGTGATGGTCGACGGGCTGACCCCCAGGACCTTGGCAAGCAGCGCGCGCGAAACGTTAAGCCGTTCGGCAGCGCGCGCGACCGCCTTCGAGAGCACAGCCGCCGCATTGGCGGTCTGAACGGTAGCGGTGGCAGTGTTGGTAGTAGCGGTGGCGGTGTTGCTGGCAGCGGCGACAGTCATGGCGC
>JAGOEI010000209.1 GCA_017997795.1 Thauera sp.
TGGGTGCCGGAGTATGAGCCGGCGCGGCACTAGGTTACCTCCCCCAGCAGCGGGATATACTTGTGCCGTATCCCACTTGCCCAAGGAGCCGCTCATGACCACGAGCACCGTCTTTACCAACAACCGCAGCCAGGCCGTGCGCCTGCCGGCCGACATGCGCCTGCCCCCCGATGTGAAGCGGGTGGATATCCGCGCGCGTGGCGTGGAGCGAATCATCGCGCCGGTGGGCCATACTTGGGACTCGTTCTTCATCGACGGCCCACAGGTCGCCGACGACTTCATGGAAACCCGCGCCAGTCAGGAACAGCAGGAACGCGAGGCACTTTGATGCTGCGCTACCTGCTCGATACCAACATCGTGATCTACGTGATCAAGCGCCGGCCGCTGTCGGCGCTGGCCTTGTTCAACGAAAACGCCGGCCATATGGCGATCTCGTCGATCACCCTCGCGGAGTTGATGCACGGCGCTGAAAAGAGCAACGCGCCGACGCGCTCGCTGGCCGCGGTCGAGGATTTCTGCAGCCGCCTTGAAGTGCTGCCTTACGGGCCCAAGGCCGCGATGCACTATGGAAACATCCGCGCCCATCTCGAATCGCGCGGCCAGACGATCGGCGTCAATGACCTGCACATCGCCGCTCACGCACGCAGCGAGGGGCTGACGCTGGTGTCGAACAACCTGCGCGAGTTCGAGCGCGTGGAGGCGCTGCAACTGGCGAACTGGGCGATTTGAGTGTGCGGACACCGAGCAAAGGACAAATGAGCCGTCGCGGCATTGAATCGAATCGCGCGCAGGAGCCGGGATACACTTCGTGCGCGCAGCAATTGCAGCGACCAAATGCTGATTGAGGAGACAGGGTGCCGACGATCTTGCGGGTCGAGGGTTATCGACTATAGGTGTTGAAAGGAGCGTGGGATGCATTCTTTGGCTCATGACACCGACGTTCGGGTGATGAACGTGAGGGTGGATGAAACTCGGCTGGAGGTCGACCTCATGGACGGTCGCACGATTGCGGTACCGCTGGCGTGGTACCCACGGCTTGCGAACGCAACGGCCGACCAGCGCAGCCACTGGGAATTGGCCGGCGGCGGATACGGCATCCACTGGCCGATGATCGATGAGGATTTGAGCACGGAAGGCTTGCTGCGCGGCGCGCGGGCACCGCAGTAGTTGTGGCGATCTCTACCGGGCCAGAAAAAATCGGGGTCTGACCCCCTATTTCCATGCGGGAGGCGGCGTAAGGCAAGTAGGCTACGATTCAGAAACGAACGCAGTCAGTGACAGAACGGGAAAACCAATGCACCGATCGATACAGGAACTCGGCATCGACCGCCTCAGCGTTGCAGACAGGATCGCGCTTGCGCAGGAGATCTGGGACTCTGTCGCGGAGTCGATTCAGCAAACACCACCAAGCGACGCAGCAGTTGCCGAACTTGAGCGTCGCCGCGCGGAGGACGACCTCGAGCCGGAAAGCTCAATCGAATGGCAGGAGATCGGATCGGCTGCGCGCCGCAGGTGGGCGATCGACTAAATGCGGCGAATCCTGAGAGGGGCTGGGTTCAGGCGTTGAACCAGCTCACAGTTCAACGTCCTCGTACAACCCATCCAGCGCCAGCTCGACCCCCACGCTTTCCAGCCGGACGACATCGCCCTCGCCCGCCGGATGCAGCACCCACAGCCCCTCGCTGTTCTTGCGGAAAAGGTCGGCGTGCTTGCGGTCCTGCTCGATGAGCAGGTATTCCTGCAGGGTGTCGATCTGCTGGTAGAGCTCGAACTTGCGGCCGCGGTCGAAGGCAGCGGTGGAGTCGGAAAGGACCTCGATGATCAGGGCCGGATGCTGCTTGGCGAGGCTGGCCTCGGGCTGGCGGTCGCGCGCATCGCAGGTGACGAAGACGTCGGGGCAGAAGACCGCGTCGGCGCGGTCGCTGCGCAGCTTCATGCCGGAGACGAAGGCGCGGCAGGGCTTGCCGGAGAGTGCGGAACGAAGCCCGGCGTAGGCATTGCCAAGGATCGTGTAATGCGCATCTGTGCCGCCAGACATGGCGAACACCTCTCCGGCGAGGTACTCGTGGCGTTCGGGCTGGCCCTCTTCCCACGCCATGTAGGCGTCGACGTCGAATTCGGGCTTGGTCTTGGGCAGGGCCATGGCGCGTACTCCTTGTGTCGGCTGAGGATAGCTGGTCGATACAGCGGGCTCAAGCGGTGGCGTTGGCCGCCAGCGCGCGCGTGCAAGCCAGCGGGCGCCTTAGTCTCAGGCCCTTTGCCCTCCTCCTGCTAGACTTCAAGCACATCCAAGTTTCCCCCTGCCCCCTGTGGTCAGGTCTTGAATTTGCTTATCACCCCAATGACATCGCCACCCGAGATCTGGAGGACTGCATGAGCAACGCTGTTCCACGCCCTACCCCAATCAGCGTCGAAGACTATCTCGAGGGCGAGGCGCGCACCGAAATCAAGCACGAGTACCTCGACGGCGAGGTGGTCGCGATGGGTGGCGCGAGCGCGAAGCACGGCTTGGTCGTGACCGGATTGGGTCTCGCCATCGGCCAACACGCCCGCCGCAAGGGCTGCCAGCTCTTCATCGCCGACATGAAAGTGCGGGTCGAGCACGCCGATCAGACTTATTTTTACTACCCGGACCTGCTGCTCGCCTGCGACCCGCAGGACCGCGAACCCTACTACCGCCGCCGCCCGTGCCTGGTGGTGGAAGTCCTGTCGCCCAGCACCGAGCGCATCGACCGCCGCGAGAAGCTCTTCGCCTACCAGACCATCCCCTCGCTGCGCGAATACCTGCTGGTCGATCCGGACAGGCGCTGCGTGGAGGTGTATCGCTTCGGCGAGACGGTGCGCCACGAGACCTTCACCGAAGGCGGCTTCTGGCTGGACTGCCTCGGTGCGGAGATCACGCTCGATGATGTGTATGTCGATGCGGAGGCCTTGTGACCCAGACGCCGGACATCCGCTGGCACCAGCGCCTGGCCAACTACGAGAAGGCCTTCTCGCGACTCGCCGCCGCCGTCGAGCTCGCCAGCCAGCGTCCGCTTTCCGATCTGGAGAAGCAGGGGCTCATCCAGGCCTTCGAGTTCACCCACGAGTTGGCCTGGAACGTGATGAAGGACTACTTCGCCTGGCAGGGCACGGTCGATATCACCGGGTCGCGTGATGCGACGCGGGAGTCCTTCAGCAAGGGGCTGGTGGCCGACGGCGAAGGCTGGATGGAGATGATCCGCAGCCGGAACCAGACCTCGCACACCTACAATGAAGAGGTGGCCAACGAGATCGCAGCACGTATCACTGGCCAGTATGCGCCGCTGTTCCAGGCGTTCTTGCTGCGGATGCAAGGGCTGCGGGATAGCCGATGAGCACGGTGACGCATTCTTCGCCACCCTATGGATTGCCTGAACAGGCCCTGCAGCGCCTGCTGGAACTCATCGGCCGCAACCGTGCAGTTGAGCGTGTCGTGCTTTACGGATCGCGGGCGATGGGCACCTACCGCCTCGGATCGGATATTGACCTGTGCCTGTTCGCCCCCGCCATGACGCTCCCCGAGTTGCTGCGCCTGGGCGTGGACATCGACGAATTGCTGCTGCCGTGGAAGGTCGATCTGTGCCTGTGGCATCAACTCGACAACCCGGCGCTGCGCGAGCATATCCAGCGCGTTGGACGTGAACTCGTTCTAGAGGCTTGGTAGCTCTGCTGTGGGAGCGGGCTTGCCCGCGAATGCGGGGGCCGTGCGTTCGCTGTTCGCGGGCAAGCCCGCTCCCACAGACAGTCGCTCCCACGGGTCAGGTGATCTCGGTATCCTCCCCCATCGCCTGCAGCCGCGCATACACCCCACCCCGCGCCACCAGCTCGGCATGCGTCCCGCGCTCGACGATCCGCCCCGCCTCCATCACCAGGATCTGGTCCGCCTTCTCGATCGTCGATAGCCGGTGGGCGATGACGATGGTCGTACGCCCCGCCATCAGGCGCTCGATCGCCGCCTGGATCAGCCGCTCCGACTCGGTATCCAGCGCCGAGGTCGCCTCGTCGAGGATCAGGATCGGCGCGTTCTTCAGCAGCGCGCGCGCGATCGCCAGGCGCTGGCGCTGGCCGCCGGAGAGCAGCACGCCGTTCTCGCCGATCTCGGTGTCGAAGCCCTGCGGCAGGCGGTCTATGAACTCGCGCGCGTTGGC
>JAGOEI010000210.1 GCA_017997795.1 Thauera sp.
CGCGAATCTTACCGCATCGCCGCGCACGATCTCTACTTGCGAAGCCTGTAGGGTCTTTGCGGCCTTGTGCAGTGCATCGAGCGCGCGTGGGTCGCGCTCCACAATGACGACCTCAGCAGCACCGCGCGAGGCGGCCTCGAAGCCCAGGATTCCGGTGCCGGCGAAGAGGTCGAGACAGTGCTGGCCGTCCAGGTCCTGACCCAGCCAGTTGAACAGGGTCTCGCGCACCCGATCCGGCGTCGGTCGCAGGCCGGTAACGCTGGCGACCTCGAGCAGCCGCGAGCGCCACGCGCCACCGACGATGCGCACACGGCTCATTGCGCGGCGTTTCCGGCTGGGGCCGACGTGGCATCGGCCGCGGGCGCCGCGCTGCGATCGCCATCCCCGCCCGCGATCACGGTGACGAGCTGTTCGGGGCGGATGCGGCGCTGCCAGGCATCGCGCACCGCCTCGACGGTGACTGCCTCGACCTGGCGCGGATAGCTGTCGAGCCAGTCGAGCGGCAGGCGGTAGAAACCGATCATCGCGACGTGGTCGAGCAGCTTGGCGTTGGAGTCCAGGCGCAGGCCGAAGCCGTTGATGATGTTGTCGCGCGCGGCCTGCAGCTCTTCCGCGCTCGGCCCTTCGGCGAGGAAGGTGGCGAGCGTGGCGCGCACCACGCCGAGCGCCTCCTCAGCCTGTCCGCCTCGTGTCTGCAGGCCGATCTGGAATGGCCCGGTCACCTGCTGCGGCGCCAGGAAGCTGTACACGCTGTAGGCAAAGCCGCGCTTTTCACGCACCTCCTGGGTCAGCCGCGACACGAAGCCGCCCCCGCCGAGCACGTGGTTGCCGACCAGCAGCGGAAAGTAATCCGGATCCTGGCGCGCCATGCCCAACTGGCCGACGAGGATGTGGGCCTGTGCGGACGGGTGCGGAATGCGGAGCACCTGCGCCCTGGTCGCGGTGGGTGCAGGTGGGGGCGCGGCCGGTTCGGTGGCGGGCAGGGCTTCGGTGAGGCGGATGGCGATGCGTTCGGCGGCGGCGCGGTCCAGGTCGCCGACGATGGCTACCGCGGCGCGGTGGGCGCCGTAGTGGCGGCGGTGGAAGTCCACCAGATCGTCGCGGCCGATGGCGGCGAGCGATTCGGGCGTGCTGTTGTTGCCGTAGGGGTGGCCGGCGTACAGCGTGGCGTTGAACTGGCGCGCGGCCAGGGTCGCGGGCTTGGTCAGCGCCTCGCGCAGCCCGGCGATGGCGCGGCTGCGCTCGCGCTCCAGGATTTCGCCGGGAAAGCTCGGGCGGGCGAGCAGGGTGGCGACCAGTTCGACCGCGGCGTCGAGCTCGGCGGCCGAGGACAGGCTGCGCAGCGACAGGCTGGCGCGGTCGTTGTCGGCGCCGCCCTGAACCTCGATGCCGAGGTCGGCCTTGCGGTCGGCGATGGTCTGCTCGTCGAGCGCGCCGGCGCCGGCGTCGAGCAGGGCCTGGGTCATGTTGGCGAGGCCGGCCTTGTCGGCAGGGTCGAGCGCGGTGCCGGCGGCGAAGTCGATCTGGATGTCGACCAGGGGCAGCGCGCGGCTTTCGACGAAATGCACACGGGCGCCGGTGGGCGCGGTCCAGTGCTGGATCTCGGGCGCCGCCTGCGCCTGGATGGCGAGCGCGGCGAGGCCGAGCCCCGTCACGCGGGCGAACCGGGTGGCACGGGGGAGGATGGCGCGCACGATGGCGATGGCGCCGCCGCCTCCGCGGCTGGCGTCAGTCGGTGTCGTGAAGGCGGGCGTCGTGGCGTGGGGCATCGTGAAATCGGGGGTGGCGGTCATGGCGAGGCGGATTCCGTGCGTTGCGCCTCGGTTGCCGGAGGCGTGGAAGCGGGGCGGGAGCAAGCCGCGCTGAACGTCCAGTCGCCGAGGCGCGGTGGGTCGGGGAACAAGGAGTCGGTGCGGAGCCGGGTGAGGCTCAGTGGCGCGCTGCAGCGAAGGGCGAGCGCGGACGCTTGGCGCCCAGCGCCTGCGGCTCGAGGCGCGCGGTGCTCAGCGTGTCGTCGTCGAAGTAGCGGCGGGCGACGGCCTGCACCTCCTCGGCGGTGACTGCACGCAGGCCATCGAGCAGCGTTGCCTCGTCACGCCACGACATGCCGGCCGATTCGAGGTAGCCGATCTCCATCGCCTGGCCCATCAGCGAGTCGCGCTTGTACACCTGGGCAGCGACGGCCTGCGTCTTCACGCGTGCGAGTTCCTCGGCGCTGATGCCTTCGTCGCGGATGCGCTGGATCTCGGCGCGCAGTGCGGTTTGCAGCGCCTCGGGCGTGGTGCCGGCGGCGGGCACGCCGTGCAGGTAGAACAGCGCCGGGCCGCGGTTGCCGGTGTCGTAGCTGGCGCCGACGCTGACTGCGATCTGCTGGTCGCGCACCAGGCGGCGGGTGAGGCGGGCGCCGTCGTAGCCATCGAGGACCGCCGCCAGCACCTGCAGCGCGTAGGCTTCGCGGTCGTTCGCCGGGTCGCGCAGCGCGGGCACCTGCCAGGCCATGGCCAGGTAGGGCAGCTCGGCGGGCGCCTTCACCACCGAGGCGCGCGGGCCGCGCTGCGCGGGCTCGGGCGAGATCCGGCGCGCCGGCAGCTCGTTGGCGGCGACGCTGCCGTAGTGCTTCTCGGCTTCGCGGAACACCTCGCGGTGGTCGACGTCGCCCACCACCACGAGATAGGCGTTGTTGGGCGCGTACCAGCGCCGGTACCACGCGCGCGCGTCATCGGGCTGCATGGCCTCGAGGTCGGGCATCCAGCCGATCACCGGGCGGCGGTAGGGGTGAGCCTGGTAGGCGGTGGCCATGAGCTGCTCGAACACCAGCGCGCGCGGCTGGTCGTCGGTGCGCAGGCGGCGCTCTTCCTTGACCACCTCGAGCTCGCGGCGGAATTCGTCGTCGGTGAGCACCAGGTTCTGCATGCGGTCGGCTTCGAGCGCCATCATCGCCGGCAGGTGGGCGGGCGGCACCTGCTGGAAATACGCGGTGTAGTCCTTGCCGGTGAAGGCGTTGTCGCGCCCGCCGACGGCGGCCACGCGCTTGTTGAACTCGCCCGGGCCGACGTCCTCGGTGCCCTTGAACATCATGTGCTCGAGCACGTGGGCCACGCCCGACACGCCATCGGGCTCGTCCATGGCGCCGGCGCGGTACCACACCATGTGCACCACGGACGGTGCGCGCCGGTCTTCCTTGACGATCAGCTTCATGCCGTTGGCAAGGGTGGTCTCGAACGGGTTGGCGAGCGCGGGCTGCGCCAGCGGGGCGGCCAGTGCGGCGCCCAGGATCAGGCTGCGGGCAAGGGGGTGACGAAACATGGAGTTGTCCTGCATCTGTTAGAATCCGCGGCACTCCGCGAGACCCGCTGCGCGCTGCGCAGCGCGGCCGGGGAGCCGCATCTTAGCGTGATCGGCGACACACGCCCATGGTCTGCCGGGCGGCTGGCGCCGGCTCAAAACGTCCCGACTTAATTCGTTAGGTCGTGGATCAAATCGTCCCCTCTGACCCGAGCGTTTCATGTTTGGTTTCCTGAAGAAGAAGTTCGGCAAGTCCGATGAGGCGGCCAAGGCTGCCGAGTCGGCCGCCGAGGCCCAGCACATCCCCGAGCAGGCCGATGCCGCCGACGCAGCCACCCCGGTGCCCGCATCGCTGCCGGTCGAGGCCGAGCCGGCGCCCGCGGCGGCTGCGGACCGTGAGGTTTCCGCCGGGGCTGACGCAGCGGCGGACGCGCTCGCCGAAGTGCCATCGCGAGCCGACACGGTGAGCGCGCCAGCCGTCGCGGCGGAGAGCGAAATCGCCCCCGCGCCGCAGCCTGTATCCGAGCCTGAGCCTGAGCCTGAGCCGGCGTCCAGGCCCGCGGTGTCGTCCGAACTCGACGGTGACTCCGCGCGCGAGCCCGAGTTGGCGCGCGAGCCCGAGTTGGCGCGCGAGCCCGAGTTGGCGCGCGAGCCGGAGCCCGCGGCGCCTGCCGCCGCGCCCAAGAAGTCGTGGACCGAACGCCTCAAGGCCGGCCTCGCCCGCACCCGCCAGCAGCTCGGTGGCGGCCTCGCGAGCCTGTTCGGCCTGCGCAAGATCGACGAGGACCTGCTCGAAGAGCTCGAATCCACCTTGCTGATGGCCGACTGCGGCGTCGACGCCACCCAGCACCTGATCGACGACCTGCGCCGGCGCTGGAAGC
>JAGOEI010000211.1 GCA_017997795.1 Thauera sp.
AGGCAGACCGGGCAGGCATGTGCCGACCCGGGAGCGTGCAGACTCATGGAACCGATTGTACGCAGCCACGCCGCCGCTGCCCACGCGGGAACGCCCCGGGTTGCCCGCGGGCGGTTTTTGTGGCGGCCGCCGGGCTGCGTCGCAGCCCGAAAGACTGGGCAGCCACTGCCGCGGCCAGGCCGCGCAGGCTGTCATTGATGCGCCCGCCCTTCACCGCGCCCGCCGATTGACCGACAATGCGCGCCGGACAAAACGCCGATCCTTCGTATCGGCAGTCCGTATCGGCTGTCCTTCTGGCGGGCCCAGCCCGCTCCGCCGCCGCCCTCACCCGGCCGGCGACACCCCTTAAGCCCCGGCGGCATCCCGCACCGGGGCGGCTTTGTTGATCGGGAGATCCACGTGAACCGTCGTAACTTCATCCGCAGCGGCGCGATCGCTGCCAGCCTTGCGCTGCCCGCATTCGCACGCGCCAACTCCAGCACGCCGGCCCCCGCTGCCGCCACGTCGGCCGCCGCCGGCAGCGCGCCCGAGTTCGCCCCCTCGCCCGACGCCGGCTGGCGGCGCTTCGAGGTCGCCACCCGCATCGAGCCGCTCGCCGGCGACGGTGCAACCCGCGTCTGGGTGCCGCTGCCCGCCATGAATGAGCCCGACTGGCAGCGCCCGATGGGCAACCTCTGGCAGGGCAACGCCGACTTCATGACCCTGGTGCGCGACCCCTCGGGCGCCGAGATGCTGTATGCGGAATGGGCGCCGGGCAGCGCCTCGCCGGCGCTCGAGGTAGTCAGCCGCTTCGCCACCCGCGACCGCGCCACCGATTTCTCCAAGCCGAGCGCCGAGCCCCAGCGCCTGCCGCGCGAGCAGCGCGCGCTCTACACCCGCGCCACCGCCCTGCTGCCCACCGATGGCATCGTGCGCGACACCGCGCGCGACATCGTGCGCGACGCCAGGACCGACGAGGACAAGGCGCGCGCCATCTACGCCTGGATCGTGGACAACACCTTCCGCGACCCCAAGGTGCGCGGCTGCGGCAACGGCGACATCCGCACGATGATCGAGACCGGCAACCTTTCGGGCAAGTGCGCCGACCTCAACGCGCTCTACGTCGGCCTGGCGCGCGCGGTCGGCCTGCCGGCGCGCGACGTGTATGGCATCCGCGTCGCCGATTCGCGCTTCGGCTACAAGAGCCTGGGCAAGAGCGGCAACATCTCCAAGGCCCAGCACTGCCGCGCCGAGGTCTTTCTCGAGCGCTTCGGCTGGGTGCCGGTCGACCCCGCGGACGTACGCAAGGTGGTGCTCGAGGAACCGCCCGGCAATCTGTCGATGATCGACCCCAAGGTCATCGCCGCGCGCAAGCAACTGTTCGGCGCCTGGGAGATGAACTGGCTCGCCTACAACGACGCCCACGACCTCAAGCTCGCCAACAGCAGCGGGCGCGAGATTCCCTTCCTGATGTATCCGCAGGGCGAGACCAACGGCGAGCGCTTCGACAGCCTGGATCCCGATGCCTTCCGCTACACGCTGACCTCGACCGAGATCGCCTGAGCCCCCCGGGGCATACGCCCCCGGACGCACCCGGGTCGGCCCCCGAATCGGCGCCGGGTGCGCGCTTTTTCTCCGTAATCCCGATGTGGCCGTCACCAACGCACGGTGGACAGCCGCCACCCCGATCGCCAAGAATCGGGCTCGCCCTTCCCCATACGGAGACCCTCCCATGACCTACCCCGACACCCAGCTCCTGATAGACGGGCAATGGCGCGACGCGCTCGACGGCCGCACGCTGCCGGTGCTCAACCCGGCGACCGACGCCGAGATCGGCCGCGTCGCGCACGCCGGCATCGCCGATCTCGACCTCGCGCTGGCCGCCGCGCACAAGGGTTTCGAGACCTGGCGCAAGACGCCCGCCATCGAGCGCGCGAAGATCATGCGCCGCGCCGCCGCGCTGATGCGCGAGCGCGCCGCCGACATCGCCCCGCTGCTCACCCAGGAGCAGGGCAAACCGCTGCCCGAGGCGAAGATGGAGACGCTGGCCGCGGCCGACATCATCGAGTGGTTCGCCGACGAGGGCCTGCGCGTGTATGGCCGCATCGTCCCCGGGCGCAACCTCGCCGCCACGCAGATGGTGCTGAAGGACCCGGTGGGCCCGGTGGCGGCGTTCACGCCGTGGAACTTCCCGATCAACCAGGTGGTGCGCAAGGCCGCGGCCGCGCTCGCCACCGGCTGCTCGATCCTGATCAAGGCCGCGGAGGAGACGCCGGCCGCCCCGGCCGCGCTGGTGCGCGCCTTCGTCGACGCCGGCGTGCCGGCGGGCGTGATCGGCCTGGTCTATGGCACCCCGGCCGAAATCTCGAGCTACCTGATCGCCCACCCGGTGATCCGCAAGATCACCTTCACCGGCTCGACTCCGGTGGGCAAGCAGCTCGCCGCGCTCGCCGGCCAGCACATGAAGCGGGTTACGATGGAACTCGGCGGCCACGCCCCGGTTGTGGTGTGCGAGGACGCCGACGTCGAGCTCGCGGTCAAGGCCTCGGCCGCCGCCAAATTCCGCAATGCCGGCCAGGTCTGCATCTCGCCCACCCGCTTCCTGGTGCATGAGAGCGTGCGCACCGACTTCGCCGCCGCGCTGGCGCGCTACGCCGCCGGGCTCAAGGTCGGCAACGGCCTCGCCGAGGGCACACAGATCGGTCCGCTCGCCAACCCGCGCCGGATCGCGGCGATGACCGAGCTCATGCAGGACGCCGTGGCACGCGGTGCCACCGTCGCCGCCGGCGGCGAGCGCATCGGCAGCGCGGGCAACTTCTTCGCCCCCACCGTGCTCACCGACGTGCCGCTCGACGCCCGTGTGTTCAACGACGAGCCCTTCGGCCCGGTCGCCGCCATCCGCGGCTTCAACACCATGGACGAGGCGATCGCCGAGGCCAACCGCCTGTCCTTCGGCCTGGCGGGCTACGCGTTCACGCGCTCGCTGAAGCACGCCCACCTGCTCGCCCACGAGCTGCAGGTCGGGATGCTGTACATCAACCAGCCCGCCACCCCGAGCGCCGAGATGCCCTTCGGCGGCGTCAAGGATTCGGGCTACGGCACCGAAGGCGGGCCGGAAGCGCTCGACGCGTACCTCAATACCCGCGCGGTGACCGTGATGAACGTGTGACAACGCCCTTGCCCTGAAGACGCAGTGGGCGGATGCGCATTCAACGCATCCGCCCACTGCGCTTCAAGCGCAACCGGGATTCGTGCGCAGCACTGCCATCCCATCTGGAATCCTTGGCATGCTGATGCCGTTACGCGGTTTGTCGACCGCACTCGATCAGCGCCTTACCAAACACGACGAGGCGCTTCCCTCACCCAAGCCCCGCGTTGGCGTGTATCGTGTCAAAGACTGCCAATCCGGCTGTGCCCGGGCCTTTGACCGGGGCGCGCAGCATCGAACACAGGAGAGCAGCATGAATCAGACGCTCACCGCCCCGGGACCGCTTCCGACCGAGGCCGAATTACTGTCCGCACCGTCCGACGACTACATGTCCGCGCGGCAGTTGGCCTTCTTCCGTGCACGGCTGGAGGCCGAGCGCGACGCCTTGCTCGACTCCGCCCACCGGACCACGCTCCATCTACAGGAGTACGAGAGCCCGGCCGACCCGGCCGACCGCGCCTCGCTCGAAGAGGATCACACGCTCGAGCTGCGCGTGCGCGACCGCGAGCGCAAGATGCTGCACAAGATCGACGAGGCCCTGGTGCGCATCGACAACGGCACCTTCGGCTGGTGCGAATCCAGCGGCGAACCGATCGGCATCGCCCGCCTGCTGGCGCGACCGACGGCCACGCTCAGCGTCGAAGCCCAGGAGATCCACGAGGCCCGGCGCAAGATGCGGGGCGGCTGAGTGGCTGGCTCAAACGCCGCTCCCAGCGCCGAACCGGTCATCGCGCAGCACGCGCCGACGCCGATCGAATCCATCCTGCTGACCGCCGCCCGCGTATGCACCTTCGAGGGCCAGCGCGGACTGACCAACGCGAGCGGTTTCTTCTTCGAGCGCGATGGCCGTCTGTACTTGGTGACCAGTCGCCACGTGCTGCACGACGAGGCGAGCAAGCACTTCCCGGACCGCATCGAGATCGAGCTCCACGACGACGCGCACAACGTCGCGCACTCCACCGGCTTCTCCATCC
>JAGOEI010000212.1 GCA_017997795.1 Thauera sp.
TTCGCTTGCCTGACGACACCGCCGCGCGGCTAAAGGATCTGGCGCGCAGCCGCGGACAGAGCATGAACAAGCTGATCGAGGAGCTCAGCGCGCAGGCGCTGGCCGCATGGGATACGGAGAATCGCTTTCGTGCCGTTGCGGCGACAGGCGACGTCCGCGCTGCGCTCGCGGTCCTGGACCGCCTCGATGCTGCGGATCGCAATTAAAGGCGCGGAAATATCGGGGACGTACCCCGATCAGCGGGGCAGGATGCGACTCAAAGCGGCGCGATAGACGGCCATGTCTTCACGCTTTGCCACCGCGAGCACGAGCACGACCAGCACGTCGTCCTCGACCTGATAAACCAGCCGGTAGCCTTGCTTGCGCAGCTTGATCTTGTAGCAGTCGCGCAGATCGCCATGGAGTTCGGCTCCTGGCACCCTGGGTTGCGCGAGGCGTTTCTTCAGGAGCTTCTTCAGGACCTCCTTGACGCTGCCGTCCAGAGCGTTCCACTCGTCGAGCGCGTCGGGCAGGAATTTCAGCCGATAGCGGGGTGACGGGGCTTCAGAGCTGGTCAAGGTCGACCTCGATCGCCTCGGCCTTCCTTGCCAGGCGCTGGCGGGCCAGTTCGACGAGGTCGCGGTCAGCCAGTTCGTCGACCAGCGCCTCGAACAGCTTCGGTGTCACCATGTAAAAGGCGGGGCGATTGTGATTGAGCACCGCCACGGGTTTCTCGCCCGCCGTGCGCAGGACCTGGGCGGGGTTCTTCTTGAATTCGGACATGCTGACCGAGAAATCGGCATAGATTGCGTCCACAACGTCCTCCTTGATGAGCTACAAATACGACTCTAATTATAGCTCCAAGGAAGGCGGTTGCAGGACGCGAGAAAAGTTCGGGACTTACCCCGAATGGCACCCTCGTAGCCGGCCCACGTCATCGAGCGTCCTGCGGCGGGGCTCAGGCGGCGTTCCCCAGGCAAGCTCCACGGTCACCATCGGATGTGATAACGCCTGGTCCTGCGCGCTGCGCCTAACGCCCCGGCACCGCCGGCTTGCCGGCGTCCTTGGCGCGGTACATGGCGGCGTCGGCGTGGCGCGACAGCGCGCCGGCGTCGTCGCCGTCCTCGGGGTAGACGGCCACGCCGATGCTGGCGGATACGCTGAGGCTGTGGCCGTCGAGCGCGAAGGGCTGGTCGATCGCCTCGCCGATCTTGTGCGCCACGCGTTCGGCGTCTTCGCGCGACTGCACGCTGCGCAGCAGCACGACGAACTCGTCGCCGCCGATGCGGGCGGCGGTGTCGGATTCGCGGATGTTGTGGCGGATGCGTTCGGCGACGCCCTTCAGCACGCGGTCGCCGGCGGCGTGGCCGAGGCGGTCGTTGATCGGCTTGAAGCGGTCGAGGTCGATGAAGAGCAGCGCCAGTTGGCTGTTGTCGCGGCGGGCGGCGGCCAGCGCGACGCTCATGCGGTCGTCGAACAGGGCGCGGTTGGGCAGGCCGGTGAGGGCGTCGTGCTGCGCGAGGTGCTCGAGTTCGCTGCGGCGTTGATGAAGTTCGCCCATTTGCTGGGCGATCTGGGTGCGCAACTCGGCGAAGCGGCGGGCCAGCGCGCCGATCTCGTCCTTGCGCCGCAGCGGCAGCGCGGGCGCGCGGCCATCGTCCGAGAAACGCGCCACCGCGTTGCTCAGCGCGTTGATCGGGCGCGTGATTGCGCGCGCCAGCACGCTGGCGATGAGGATGCCGAGCAGGCTCAGGCCGATGACGATCTGCAGCACCACATGGCCGAGCGGGGTGGCGCGCTCGAGGATGGAATCCAGCGGTTGCGCCAGGCCGAGCATGAAGCGACCTTCCTCGGTGTTGACCTGCGCCTGGGCGGTGATGAAGGCCGCCACCACCGCGGTGTGCGCGTGGGGGCCTTGCGGCGCTTCGATGACGAGGTCGCTGACCTGCCCGTCGACCAGCGCGGCTGCCGCCGGGAACTCGTCCTGCACGCGAACGCGGCGCCCCTTGTCGAAGCCGAAGGCGCGTGAGGCATCGGGGTGGATCAGGTAATCGCCGCTACCGTTGGTGAGGAAGAGCTGGAAGTCGGGCGGCAGGTCCGCCGCCAGCAGGGCGAACACGCCGTTGAGGTCGACGTTGATGACGATCACGCCGCGCGCGATGCCCGCCGCGTCGGCCACCGGGGTGGCGAACTGCACGGTGGGCTGGCGCAGCGCCGCGTGCGAGCCGCGCTCCTGGTTGATGGCAATGCGCGACATATACACCTCGCCCACCGCAAGTCGCAGCGTGTCGAAGACGTAGGGGTAGTGGCCCTTTTCCTGCAGGTCGTCGCCGGTGACGTGCAGCACGGCGCTGCCGTCGCGGTCCGCGCGCACGCGTTCCCGGCCGTGCCCGTCGGCGGCGATCAGGCGGATCTGGAAGTAGGCCGGGTTGGCCTCGAGCAGCAGGGCGAACAGGCGGCCGAGTTCCGCTGCGTGGGTGGAGTTTGCGTCCTCGAGGGCAGCGCCTGCCGCGGGGTGGCGGGCGAGGGCGCGCACGGTCAGGGAGATCTCCTCGCGTACCAGGGTGATGCGGCGGGCGAGCACCCGCGTGGAGGTCAGCAGATCCTCCCGGGCCGATTGCACCAGCAATCCCTTGCTGGCGCTGTAGGCGTAGAAGCCGGCGATGCCGGCAGCGAGCATGCCGACGGCCGCCAGCACCACGCCGAGTTTGGCCGCGATGCCGAACTTCATGGCGCCAGCACCCGCGCGGCCGAGTCGCCGGAGACGATGCGCTCCCACAGCAGGATGCGGCGCTCGACGTGTTCCACCGGCTCGAGCCATACCAGGCGGTCGGCAGCGCTCTGGTGGGTGGGCTGGCTGCGCGTGTTGCTGAGGCCGTGGCGCTGGCTCAGGACCTCGGCGGGGCCAGCCTCGAGCATGTAGTCGATCCACGCATGGGCGAGCGCGCGGTTGCGCGCGCCGCGGGTGATCACCCAGCAGTCGAGCCAGGCGAGCGCACCTTCGCGCGGGATGATGTAGCCGACATCGGCGCCCGCGGCGCGCAGCAGTTGCAGTTGCTGGGTGCCGTAGTTGGCGAGCAGCAGCGCAGCCCCGCGGTCGATGAACAGGCGCGCCGATTCTTCGGGCTGGGCGTAGACGGTGAGGATGTTGCGCCGCAGCGCGATGAGCCGCTCGACCGCCTGCGCCCAGTCCGCCGCGTCCAGCCGGAAGGGCGAGGGTCTGGCGAGCACCTGCGCCGCGAGCGAGAAGTTGTGCGAGCCGCTGTTGTAGATCAGCACCTTGCCCTGATGGCGCGCGTCCCACAGCGCGGCGATCGACTGCGGAGGCGTGTCGAACTGGCGGCGGTCGTAGATCAACCCCATCTCGGCGTAGGCATAGGGCACGGCGAACACCTCACCGTCGCGCGTCACGCCGGGCAGGGCGGCCGGGTCGCGAAAGCGCGCGAGCTGCGCGCCGCGGTTGGGCAGGGCGTCGAGCGCCAGCGGCACCACCAGCCCACGGTCGATGTAGCGCTGCAGCTCGGCGGTGTTCACCGCGAACACGTCGAAGTCCGCCGCGTCGCGGGTGCTGACGCGCTCCCACAGCATCTCGTCGGCGTCGACCAGGGTTACCTCCACGCGCGCGCCGGTGCGCTGCTCGAACACCTTCACCACGTCGGCGTCGGCGTAGCCGGGCCAGCTCAGCACGCGCAGCACCTCGGTCGCAAGCACCGGCGCGCTCAGCGCAAGCCCGAGCACGAGGCCGAGCATGCGCCGGAGCGCGCGGACGAGCAGGTCAGGGGGGCGGCAACGAACCATGGGGCGGTGGGTCCGGTGGATGTTGCGCAGGCGGGAGCAAGCCCTGCGCGCGCTGGGGCGGCGGGATGGCGGTGGTGCGGCGGTGGTGCGGTGGCGGTGGTGGTGCGCCGGTGGGGCAATTGAGCAGGGGCAGCGCAACGGCCTTCATTCTAGAGCACATGGCCGCCGTTTCCGGTGTGCCGGATCGCACGCAAACAGGGCGATGCGGCCGGGCGCGCGAAACGGAGCGGGCACGCGGCGATCTGCTATCTTCCCCCCATGCAATCCATCATCTCCATCTCCGGTCTGTCCAAGACCTACGCTTCCGGCTTCGCTGCGTTGAAGGGCGTCGATCTCGACATCCGCCGCGGCGAGATCTTCGCGCTGCTCGGGCCCAACGG
>JAGOEI010000213.1 GCA_017997795.1 Thauera sp.
GGTGCGGCGCAGCTCGGGGATGCCGGTACGCTCGGCGAATTCGATCCAGATTTCGGGGACGAGCACACCTTCGAGGTCGAGACAGACGATACGCACCGCTAGCTCCTGGGACAGATTCGGGGAAGCCGCGATTCTAACAGCCAGAGCCCGCGAGCACGTCCGCCAGCGAGCCGACTCGGCTGCACCCAGGCTCGACCTTGCGCCCGCCGTGGCACAGTTCTCGCTCGCACCCGCGCGATGCGAGGACATCACTGGCCGAGGTCCGATAATGAGCGCAAAGCATCGAACCTCGACCCATCGCGTGATCAAGCTGATTCCCGTTACCCGCGTACTGCCGGGCATGTACGTCCACGATCTCAATTGCGGCTGGCTGCAGCACGGCTTCGTGCGCAACCGCTTCCTGGTGAAGGACGCGGACGACGTGCGCAAGATCCGTGAAATCGGCATTGCCGAGATCTACATCGACACCCGCCTCGGTCTCGATCCGGACGTCCCGCCCGCCTCGCCCCTCGATCCTGCGCAGGGGGAAGCGGAGTCCGCGCCATCCGGACCCGACCCGGCCGAAACGCCCGCGGCGAGCCCCACCGCAGCCATCCATACCGACTCCAGGACGGCAAGCAAGCGCGAGCGTGCCCGCGCCCTGCACCGCGAGGCCACGCAGATCGTGCGCGACATGCTGGGCGACATCCGCCTCGGCAAGCAGATCGAGATGGAAAAGATCGAGCCGGTGGTCGAACGTATGGTCGATTCGATCTTCACCGATCAGGACGCGCTGTTGCCGCTCGCCCGCCTCAAGCAGCACGACAGCTACACCTTCCAGCACTCGGTGTCGGTGTGTGCCTTGATGACCGCCTTCGCACGCACGCTCGAGGTGCCGCGCGAGAAGATCCGCGAGATCGCCATCGGCGCCCTGCTGCACGACGTGGGCAAGGCACGGGTACCCGACGAGATCCTGACCAAGCCGGGCAAGCTCACCGACGCCGAATTCGACCGCATGAAGAACCACGTCGTGCAGAGCAAGATCATCCTGATGGCAACACCCGGAATCAGCCCGATCGCGCTCGACGTGGCCGCTCAGCACCACGAGCGCTTCGACGGCACGGGCTACCCGAACAAGCTCGCGGGCGATCAGATCAGCCTCTATGGCCGCATGGGCGCCATCGTCGATGTGTACGACGCGATTACCTCGGATCGCGTCTATCACAAGGGCAAGCCGCCCACCGAGGCCCTGCGCAAGCTGCTCGAATGGTCGGCCAACCATTTCGAGCCGCGCCTGGTGAAGGCCTTCATCCGCTCGGTCGGCATCTACCCCACCGGCGCACTGGTGCGGCTGGAGAGCAAGCGCCTCGCCGTGGTGCAGGCGCAGCACGACGACAAACCCATGCAGCCGAAGGTGAAGCTCATCTTCCACACTGCAGGGCACTACCTGCAGCCGGACGACATCGACCTGCGTCGCTCGCAGGATCGCATCGTCGGCTATGAAGACTTCGCCGACTGGAACATCGACCCGCTGCGCTGGCTACCGCAGTAAGCCCGCCGCGGCGACGAGGCCTGGCGACTGACCGTGGGAGCGACGCCGATTTCCCGTGGGAGCGACGCGAGTCGCGATCGTGCCGTCCGCCCCGATGCGCGTCGGCGGGAATGCGGACGCCGTCATCGCGACTTGCGTCGCTCCTACAGGGTCCGTCGAAGCCGAAGCGGCTTCCTTTGGGAGCGCCGTCATCGCGACTTGCGTCGCTCCTACAGGGTCCGTCGACGCCGCGGCGACTTCCTGTAGGAGCGACGCAAGTCGCGATCCCCCGCTCAATCCGCCGGGATCGCCTCCAGCGCCTCGTGCAGCTCGAGCCAGCGCAGCTCGGCCTCCTCGATGCGCTCGGCGAGCTCGGCCTGGCGCTTGTTGAGCGCCGGCACCTCGCCCGCCTGCGGGCCGGTGTACAAGGCCGGATCGGCGAGGCGCGCGTCGATCTCGGCCTTCTCCTTGTTCCACGCCGCCATGCGCTTGTCGATCTGCTCGATCTCCTTGACCAGCGGCCGGCGTGCGACCAGGCGCGCCTGGCGGTCGGCGGCGGCCTGGGCGCGGTCGGCCTTGCGCGCGGCCTTGTCGGCCGCCTGGTCGGGGCAGGCGGCGGCCGCGGCGACTTCGGCACGGCGGCTGGCGAGCCAGTCGCGGTAGTCGTCGAGATCGCCGTCGAAGGGCTGGATGCGGCCGCCGTCGACCAGCACGAAGCGGTCGCAGGTGGCGCGCAGCAGCGCGCGGTCGTGCGACACCAGCACCATCGCGCCCTCGTAGTCCTGCAGCGCCATGGTCAGCGCGTGGCGCATCTCGAGGTCGAGGTGGTTGGTGGGCTCGTCGAGCAGCAGCAGGTTGGGGCGCTGCCAGATCAGCAAGGCGAGCGCCAGGCGTGATTTCTCCCCGCCCGAGAACGGCCCGCAAGGCGTGGTCGCCGGGGTGGAGGTGCCGCCCACGCCATCGCCCCGGAAGTCGAAGCCGCCGAGGTAGTCGCGCAGCTCCTGCTCGCGCGTCTGCGGGTCCAGCCGAACCATGTGCTGCAGCGCGGACTCGTCCGGGCGCAGCGTTTCCAGTTGATGCTGGGCGAAGTAGCCGGTGGCCAGGCCCTTGCCTTCGAGGCGGCGACCGCTCGCCAGTCGCAGTTCATGCGCGAGCAGCTTGATCAGGGTCGACTTGCCCGCGCCGTTGCGCCCGAGCAGGCCGACGCGCTCGCCCGGGCGCAGGGTCAGCGTGATGCGCTCGAGGATGGTCTTGTCGCCATAGCCCACCGCGCCGTCCTCGATCTGCAGCAGCGGGTCGGGCGCGGGCGGCGCATCGCGGAAGGCGAAGCTGAAGGGCGTGTCCACGTGCGCGGCGGCGATGCGCTCCATGCGCTCGAGCGCCTTGATCCGGCTCTGCGCCTGGCGCGCCTTGGTGGCCTTGGCGCGGAAGCGGCGGATGTAGTCTTCCATGTGCGCGATGTCGCGCTGCTGCTTGTCGAACATCGCCTGCTGCTGGATCAGGCGCTCGCCGCGCTGGCGCTCGAAGTCGGAGTAGCCGCCGGTGTAGAGGCCGAGCTTCTGCTGCTCGATGTGGGCGATGTGGGTCACGCAGGCATCGAGGAACTCGCGGTCGTGCGAGATCAGCAGCAGCGTGCCGCGGTAGTCGCGCAGCCAGGCCTCGAGCCAGATCACCGCGTCGAGGTCGAGGTGGTTGGTGGGCTCGTCGAGCAGCAGCAGGTCGGACCGGCACATCAGCGCCTGCGCCAGGTTCAGGCGCATGCGCCAGCCGCCGGAGAAGTCCGCCACCGGGCGCTCGATGTCGGACTGCAAAAAGCCGAGGCCGTCGAGCAGCGCCGCCGCGCGCGCGCGCGCCGAATAGCCGCCGATCTCGTGCAGGCGGGCGTGGAGCTCTCCAATGTGCGAACCGTCGTGCGCGGCTTCGGCCGCGGCGAGCTCGGCCTCGATGCGGCGCAGCTCGGCGTCGCCGTCGAGCACGTAGTCGATCGCCGGCTGTGCGAGGCCGGGTGTTTCCTGCGCGACGTGGGCGATCACCCAGCCCGGCGGCATGTCGAGGTCGCCCTGGTCGGGGTGGAGCTGGTCGCGCAGCATGGCGAACAGGCTGGACTTGCCGCTGCCGTTGGCGCCGGTGAGGCCGACCTTCCAGCCCGGATGGATCTGCAGCGTGGCGGCCTCGATGAGGACCTTGGCGCCGCGCGCGAGGCGCAAATTGCGAAGACTGATCACGAACGGATACACGGCCACGGGGCCGCGGATTGAAATAAAGGCGGTATTCTACGCGCCAGCCCGAACGATGCCGGAACACAGGCTCCGGAAACCAGGAGCAGGCGCTCGCCACCGGCAGCGCGCTCGACATCCCCGGCCGTCTCGTGTGGGCGCGGGCTTGCCCGCGAAGCTCGCGGTTCCGCACGCACAATTCGCTGGCAAGCCCGCCCCCACAGGGGCACGCGCCTCGGTCGCCCCCTGACACGCAACTCGAATCCGGAAACTGCACGCATGATTCGCCTCCGTTCCCTGTCTGCCGTGATTGCACGCCATTGCGTCGCGTCCGTCCTGTTTGCTGCCCTGCTCGCCACCGCCGTCCTCCCCG
>JAGOEI010000214.1 GCA_017997795.1 Thauera sp.
GCGCTGATCGGCCCCAACGGCGCGGGCAAGAGCACGATGTTCAACCAGATCTCGGGCGTCGACACCCCGACCTCGGGCGAGGTGCTGTTCCTGGGCAAGCCGGTGGCGGGCCACGACTCGCGCGAGATCGCCCGCCTGGGCATGAGCCGCACCTTCCAGCACGTGAAGCTGCTGCCCACCATGACCGTGCTCGAGAACGTCGCCATCGGCGCGCACCTGAGGAGCGGCAAGGGCGTGCTCAGTTCGGCCTGGCGCCTGGACCGTGCGGAAGAGGCGCGCATCCTCAAGGAGGCGGCCTACCAGATCGAGCGTGTGGGCCTCAAGGACCACATGTACGAGGAAGCCGGCAGCCTGGCCCTGGGCCAGCAGCGCATCCTCGAGATCGCGCGCGCGCTGTGTGCCGACCCCTGCCTGCTGCTGCTCGATGAACCGGCGGCCGGCCTGCGCTTCAAGGAGAAGGAGGCCTTGGGCGATCTGCTGCGCAAGCTGCGCTCGGAAGGCATGGCGACCTTGATCGTCGAGCACGACATGGACTTCGTGATGAACCTGGTCGATCGCGTGGTGGTGATGGAGTTCGGCCAGAAGATCGCCGAGGGCCTGCCCGACGAGATCCAGAAGAACCCGGCGGTGCTCGAAGCCTATCTGGGCGGCGTGGAGTGAGCGAGGAGAACGCGATGACACAACAGCAAACGCAAGCCGCAGCCGCGAACGCGCCTTCCAACGCGAATGCGAAGAACCCGGTGCTCGAGGTCAAGGACCTGACCGTGTCCTACGGCAAGGTCGAGGCGCTCACCGGCGCCAGCATCACCGTGGGCGAAGGCCAGATCGTCACCGTGATCGGCCCCAACGGCGCGGGCAAGACGACGATGCTCTCGGCGATCATGGGCGTGCTCGGCAGCAAGGGCCAGGTCGCCTTCGATGGCACGCTCGAAGTCGTGCCCGAGGTCGAGCGCATGGTGGCGCGCGGCATGAACCTGGTGCCCGAGAAGCGCGAGCTCTTTGGCGAGATGAGCGTCGAGGACAACCTGGTGCTGGGCGCCTTCCAGCGCTACCGCATGGGCAAGCGCGACCACGCGCAGACGCTCGAAGAAGTCTATGCGCTGTTCCCGCGCCTCAAGGAGCGTCGCGACCAGCACGCCGGCACCATGTCGGGCGGCGAGCGCCAGATGCTGGCGGTGGGCCGCGCGCTGATGGCCAAGCCCAAGCTGCTGATGCTCGACGAGCCCAGCCTCGGCCTGGCGCCGCTGATCGTGCGCGAGATCTTCCGCATCATCGGCGAGCTGCGCCGCCGTGGCGTGTCGATCCTGCTCGTCGAGCAGAACGCGCGCGCCGCGCTGCAGGTGGCCGACTACGCCTACGTGCTCGAGACCGGCCAGATCGCGATGCAGGGCCCGGCGCACACGCTGGCGGACGATCCGCGCGTGATCGAGGCCTACCTGGGCTTTGGCGGCAAGCATCAGGCGATGCTGTCGACCTGAGCGGGGCGACCCGAGCGGGTGCTGATCCCGCCCGAACCGAGCCCCCCGAACCGAGCCTCCAAGCCGCCTCACCGGGCGGTACGAATACTGAAAAGGACACTGCGATGGACGCGATGCGCATCCTGATGGACGAACACCAGTCGCTGGCGGCGATCATCCACGCCATCCGCCACATGATCGGCGAGATCGGCGCCGGCCGCCTGCAGCCGGACCACAAGCTGCTCGAGGCGATGGTGCATTACCTCGACGCCTACCCCGAGAAGCGCCACCACCCCAAGGAAGACGAATTCCTCTTCGGCCCGCTGCGCGCGCGCACGCACGACGCCGACGCGGCGCTCGACAGGCTCGAAGCCGAGCACGCCGACGCCGAAGCCCGCATCGCGGTGCTGGAGGCCGCGGTGAAGGCTTACGCGCAGGCCCCCGCCAACTTCGACGCCTTCAAGACCGCGTTCGAGGACTACGCCGCCTTCTACCGCACCCACATGATGACCGAGGAGCGCGAGGTGCTGCCGCTGATCCGCAAGCACTTCACCGCCGAGGACTGGGACAAGGCGAACGCCGGCTTCATCGCCGACGATCCGCTCTCCGGCACGCGCGCCACCGCACGCGCTGGCGAAGAGGACTTCGCACACATCTTCTCCAAGCTCGTGGCCGCCGCACCGGCGCCGATCGGGTTCGGCGCGGGGCCTTACAAGGCCGAGTAAGCCTCGGGGCAGGGAAGGCCAGGCCCTTCGCCCCGCCCCGCCCGTATCGCTGCTCCCGGGGGTTGCCGATTTGCGGTCGGTGCGGGGTACGCTGTTTTCATGAGGGCTTCACGCTTTCCACGCGCTCACTCTGGCGGAGGATCCGGGCTAGAATCCGTCATCGATTCCAGTTTGCCGGGCCCGCCACGTGCGCCCGGTTTCAGCAGCGGTGAATGCGTGAGCGCCGAAAACAACAGTCCCAGCCCGGAGTCCTCTCCATCCTCATCGACCGTCCCGCGGGTGGACGATGCCACCGCCCAGTTCGTGGCCTGGGTGCGCGGGGCGGCACCTTACATTCACGCCTTCCGGGGCCGTACCTTCGTCGTCGGCTTCGGTGGCGAGGTCGCCGCCGGCAAGCGCGCACAGAGCCTCGCCTACGACTGCAACCTCCTCGCTGCACTCGGCATCCGCCTGGTGCTGGTGCATGGCGCGCGGCCGCAGATCGATGTCGAGCTTGCGCGTCGCGGCCTGGAGTCGCGCTTCCACCACGGCCTGCGCGTGACCGATGCCGATGCGCTCGAGTGCGTCAAGTCGGCGATGGCCGTCACCCGCTTCGAGGTCGAGGCGCTGCTGTCCCAGGGCCTGCCCAACACCCCGATGGCGGGCAGCTACATCCGCGTCACCGGCGGCAACTTCATCACCGCGCGCCCGGTCGGCGTCGTTGACGGCGTCGATTACCAATACACCGGCGCGGTGCGCAAGATCATCGCCGAGGAGATCAACGCCGACCTCGACCAGCAGAACGTGGTGCTGATCACCCCGCTCGGCGTCTCGCCGGCGGGGGAGATCTTCAACCTGGCGATGGAAGAGGTGGCCGAGGCGGTGGCGGTGGCGCTCAAGGCCGAGAAGCTGATCTACCTGTGCGATGCGCCTGGTCTGCTCGACGAGGACGGCCAGCTCGTGGAATCGGTCACCGCCGACGAGGCCCAGGGCAAGCTCGACACCGGCGAAGGCCTCACCGAAGATCTGGACCTCTTCCTGCCCTGTGCGATCCGCGCGGTGCGCAAGGGGGTGGCGCGCTGCCACCTCATCGATCACGACCTCGACGGCGGCCTGCTGCTGGAGTTCTTCACCCATGCCGGTGTGGGCACGGTGGTGTCGCGCGATCCCTTGTTCCGCCTGCGCGAGGCCACGGTGGACGACGTCGGCGCGCTGGTGGCGCTGATCACGCCGATGGAAGCCGACGGCACGCTGGTGCGTCGGGGGCGCGAGCTGCTCGAGCAGGAGATCGAGCGCTTCACCGTCGTCGAGCACGACGGCGTGCTGGTCGGCTGTGCGGCGCTGTATCCGTTCAGCGAGGACAACGCCGCCGAGCTCGCCTGCCTGGCGGTGACGCCGGAGTATCGTCGCGCCGGGCTTGGCGATCAGTTGCTCAAGCGCATCGAGCGCCGCGCGCGCGTGCAGCGTCTCGAGCGCCTGTTCGTGCTCACCACGCGCACCGCGCACTGGTTCCGCGAGCGCGGCTTCAGCGAGATCGGCCCCGAGGCCCTGCCGCGGCAGAAGCGCGAGCTGTACAACTTCCAGCGTCGGTCCAAGGTGTTCGTCAAGACGCTATGAAGTGGGGCCGCAAGCCTGCGAAGCGCAGCGAAGCCGATCTGCTGGGGGAAATCGCCGAAGGCGTCCATGGCATCGAGGCGATTTTCGACCCAGGCCTGCGCCTGCGCTGGATCAGCCCCTCGATCGAGCGCATGACCGGTTTCTCCCCGGCCGCCTGCATGGCCGCCGAGGATGCATTCGCGCTGCTTGTGTTCGAATCCGATCGCGATTTCTGCCGGCGGATGGTCGGCCAGGTGCTTGCCGACGGGCTGCCGCAGGACTTCGAGCTCCGCCTTGCGACCCGGGACGGGCGCACCGTGTGGGTGAC
>JAGOEI010000054.1 GCA_017997795.1 Thauera sp.
GCATCAGGAAGGGGATGTCGAACACGCCGGTCTGCGGCACGAAGTTGAGCGTGGCGCCGGTCGACAGGATGGCGAGGTCGATGGTGCCGAGCTGCAAGCCCTCGATGACCTCGCGCTCGCCGCCGAGTGCGCTGCTCGGGAACTGCTGCACCTTGTAGCGGCCGCCGGTGCCGGCCTCCAGGCTCTTCGAGAAGGCTTCGCCGCCGGCGCCGTAATGCGAGCTGGTCGACAGCGCGTAGGCCATCTTCAGCGTCGTCTGGGCGGCGGCGGGGGTCGCGAGGGCGAGGCCCGAGGCGGCGGTGAAGGCGGCGAAGAGGGGGGCGAGCCAGGGCTTGCGCATCATCGGTAGGTTCTCCTGAACAGGGGGCGAGGCAGCGCTCGGGCGCGTCTGCCGGCAGGCGGGAATGCCCGTGCAACAAGGCTTGCGGCGGGCTGCAAGACGGCCATGCTACCGCCGCAGGCGCGTGCTCACAAGAAAACGCCCGCCTGCGACGACGCGATGGGGGGCTTTTGGGGCTAGCATTGCAGGCCCGCCCCGGAGACCCGCCATGGAGTTCGAATCCTACGTCCGCGCCCTGCCCAAGGCCGAGCTGCACCTGCACATTGAAGGCACGCTCGAGCCCGAGATGATGTTCGCGCTCGCCCGCCGCAACGGCATTGCGCTGCCCTGGGCGAGCGTCGAGGCGGTGCGTGCCGCCTACGCCTTCACCGACCTGCAGAGCTTCCTCGACCTCTACTACGCCGGCGCAGCCGTGCTGGTGCGCGAGGATGACTTCTTCGAGCTCGCGCTCGCCTACTTCGCGCGCGCCCACGCCGATGGCGTGGTCCACGCCGAGCTCTTCTTCGACCCGCAGACGCACACCGCGCGCGGGGTGGCGTTCGAGACCGTGCTCGACGGGCTGGAGCGCGCCTGCGTCGAGGCGCGCAGGCGCTGGGGCATCGGCGCGCGGCTGATCCTGTGCTTCCTGCGCCACCTCAGCGAGGAGGACGGCTTCGCCACGCTGCAGCAGGCGCTGCCCCATCTTTCGCGTATCGACGGCGTGGGCCTGGACTCGTCCGAGCGCGGTCACCCGCCGGCGAAGTTCGCCCGCCTGTTCGCGCGCTGCCGCGAGCTCGGCCTGCACGTGGTCGCCCATGCCGGCGAGGAGGGGCCGCCGGCCTACATCGTCGAGGCGCTCGACCTGCTGAAGGCCGAACGCATCGACCACGGCGTGCGCTGCACCGAGGACCCCGCGCTGGTCGAGCGCCTCGCGCGCGCGCAGGTGCCACTCACGGTGTGCCCGCTCTCCAACGTCAAGCTGTGCGTGTTCCCCGACCTCGCCAGCCACAACCTCGGGCAGCTGCTTGCCGCCGGACTGAAGGTGACGATCAACTCCGACGACCCGGCCTACTTCGGTGGCTACGTGGCGAAGAACTATATCGACACCGCGCGCGCGCTCGGCCTCGGCCGTGCCGAGCTGCGCCGCATCGCACGCAACAGCCTGGAGGCGAGCTTCGTGTCCGCGGCCGAGCGCGCGCCCTGGCTCGCCCGCCTCGATGCGCTCGGTGAAGGCGATGAGGGGGAGGTCGGCCCGGCATGACGCCACCGACCCCCGCCGAGCGCCGGGCGCTGCGCGATCGTCTCGCCGCGGTCCCGCTGTTCGCCGGCCTGCCCGCCGCCCAGCTCGCCGAGCTCGCCACCGCGGCACGCCTGCTCGAGCTGCCGGCGCGCACGCTGGTGCATGGCTGCGGCGAGCCCTTCGCAGAGGTGTTCGCGCTGTGCAGCGGGACGGTGGTGCGCTTCCGCGAACTGGACGGCGATGCGCGCAAGGTCGTCGAGCTGGTGCATACCCCGCAGCTGCTCGGCTGCGGCGAGCTCTTCGGGGCCAGCCGCCACGAATCCGGCTGCGAGACGGCGAGCGCGTGCACGCTGGTCGCGCTCGACGCCGACGTGCTGCGCGCGGTGGCCGGGCGCAGCCTGGCGCTCGCCCGGCGCATGCTGCAGGCGGTGGCGACGCGGCTGTGCGAGGTCGAGTTCGACGTCGCCGGGCATCACGCCAGCCGCACCAGCGCGCAGCGCATCCTCGACTACCTGGTCGAGCTCGCCGGCGGCAGTCTCGCGCTCGCCGGCGAGACCACGGTGGAACTGGCCTCCACCAAGAAGGTGCTCGCGGCGCGCATCGGCATCACCCCCGAGGCCTTCTCGCGCAGCCTGCGCGAGCTCGCCGACAAGGGCGTGATCGTGGTCGACAAGCGCCTGATCCACATCCAGAACGCCGCCACGCTGGACACCGGCGCGGGCGAGCAGCCGCAGCGCCTGAGCTTCGCCCGCCGCAACAAGGGTGCGCGCCGCGACGAGACGATGTCGGTCGGTGAGCTGATCAACCTGTGCGGCCGCCTGCGCCTGCAGGTGCAGCGCCTGGCGATCGACTGGGTGCTGATCGGCCACGGCGTGGCCCCGGTCGAGATGCAGCTGCGCCTGCGCCAGGGCATCGCCGAGTTCGAGCGCAGCATCGCGGTGCTGCAGGCTGCCAGCCTCGCCCCCGAGCTCGGCGAGGCGCTCGACGACGTCGGGCGGGTGTGGGCGGATTTTCGCGATGCGCTGGGTGCGGCCGCGCGCCCGCCGGCGGGTGCGGCGCGGGTGCTTCAGCTGAGCGAGGACTTCATCACCGCGGCCGATTTCCTCAACGCCGTGGCCGGCGGCTTCGCCGCTTCCGGCAGCCTCTACATGGTCAACGTCGCCGGGCGCAACCGCATGCTGTCGCAGCGGGTGGCGAAGTTCTTCCTCTTCGAGGGCTTCGAGGGCTGCCCCGACCCGCAAGCGCAGATTGCCGCCTCGTGCCGGGCCTTTGAGCACAACCTCCAGCGCTTGCGCGAGAATGCCGGCGATTTGCCCGAACTGGAGGCGCAGATCGACGCCACGGCCAGTCTGTGGTCGCGCTTCGTTGCCGCGCTCGACCCCGCGATCCGCCAGCCGCATCGCATCGGCCGGGTGCGCTCCGTGCTCGACGAGGGAGAGCGCCTGCTGCGCTACACCAACACCCTGGTCAAGCTCTTCGAGCGCCTCGCGCGCTGAGGCTCGTCCATCGTTCTGCGCGCCGCCTTCCCGATACGGGCGCGCCCCCTTCCTTAGCCGACTCGTGGAGCAACCCATGACCGCAGCCTCCAGCCCCTCCTTCCCGACCACTCCGCCCGCCACCGAGCCGGCGCTGCGCCTGATGCCGATGCCGGCCGACCTCAACTCCGCGGGCGACGTGTTCGGCGGCTGGGTCATGGCGATGGTCGACATCGCCGGCGCCCTGCCCGCGATCCGGCGTGCGCGCTCGCACGTGGTCACGATGGCGGTCAATTCCTTCGTCTTCAGGCAGCCGATCTCGGTGGGCGACGTGGTCAGCTTCCACGCCGACGTGGTCGCCGTGGGCAAGTCCTCGATCACCGTCGATGTGCATGTGTTCGCCGAGCGCCACCCGGCGGACCCCGTGGTGGTCAAGGTGACCGAGGCGCGCATGACCTACGTCGCGGTCGATCGCGAGGGCTGCAAGCGCGTGGTGGGTCCGGAGAGCACCTCGCCCCCCGGCGGCGAGCGCCCGCCCGCGGACAAGGAGCTCGTGCTGCGGGTGGTGCCGATGCCGGCCGACCTCAACCCCTCGGGCGACGTGTTCGGCGGCTGGATCATGTCGATGGTGGACATCGCCGGCGCGGTGCCGGCGATCCGCGTCGCGCGCTCCAAGGTCGCCACCGTGGCGGTGGACTCCTTCGTCTTCAAGCAGCCGGTGTCGACGGGCGACATCGTCAGCTTCCACGCCGAGGTGGTGCGCGTGGGACGCACCTCGATCACGGTCGATGTCGAAGTCTACGCCGAGCGCCACCCGGAGAACCCGGTGGTGGTGAAGGTGACCGAGGCGCGCCTGACCTATGTCGCGGTCGATGAATTCCGCGCCAAGCGCACGATCGGGGCGGGCTGAGCCCGCGTCGGTCGGGCCCGTTCCTTCACTCGGGTACGCAGATCCTGCCCTTTCGTGCGGCACCCAGCGTCTTCAGCGCGAGCAGCACCACCACCATGGTGAGCAGCGCGAGCAGGATCAGGCCGAGGCCGTGGTGGAAGCCCGAGCCGGTGCGCGCGCCCATCTCCAGCGCGGCGAGCGTCATCGCCGCGAGCGGGAAGGAATAGGCCCAGGCCGGGATCGCGAAGGGCAGGCGCAGGAAGCGCAGCGCATTGCTCGCCAGCAGCAGGGTCAGGAAGAGCGCGGTGAAGTAGAGCACGCGGGCGAAGGCGTCGATCTGGTCGACGAGCGCGACCCAGGCGAGGAAGCCGGCGGCCGGCGGGGCGATGAGGATGAACAGCGTCGGCGTCAGCCGCTCCGGCAGCGGCTCGTTGAAGAACAGCCGGTGCAGCACGATGGTCATCAGCACCAGCCAGAACACCACGCCGATGCTGAAGAAGAACCAGCTCAGGTCCGCCGGTGCGAAGCCGGTACCGGCGATCGGCACCAGGATGTTGCCCACCACCGGGATGAACCAGGCCGGGTTGGCGTGCTCGAGCTTGTAGCGCGGGTGGTGGATCCAGCTGCTCATCGCCGCCAGCGTGAACGCCAGGTGCAGCGCCGCGCCGAGGCCCCAGATCCAGGCCGCGAAGCCGGGCAGCTCGCGCGCCCACGCCACCGCGAGCAGGATCAGTCCGATCGAGATCGCCGGAAAGAAATTGAGCTTGACCGGGTGCATCCAGTCCGCGCGCACCGCCTGCGGATGGCGCACGAGCTTCGCCAGGTACATCGCCGCGAGGAACACGAAGAGCGCGCTCGCGAGCAGGCGCAGCACGTTGCCGATGAAGGCGGGGGCACCGCCCAGATGGTGCAGCTTGAGCCAGGCGAGCGCGAGCCCGGTCAGTCCCATCACGATGGCGAAGAGGGCGACGGGGAAGTGCTCGGTTCGGCAGATGCGCAAGGTCGCGGGCACAGTGGCCGGGTGGGCGGATGCGTTCATGGATCGGTTCCGGAGGAAATGCTGGCAGGTGCGGATCTTGCGTTGGCAAGGATGTTCGGTGCCGCTTGGACATGACCGGCGACGGCGGATATCACCGTTCCAACCGCCGCCGGCATGCTTGGGGCTGGGGCTCCCGGCCTGGGTGCACCGGATCGCACCAGCATGCAAGCATTCACCGTGCCAGCGTGCAGTTGCGGTCGGGGCCTCGCAGCGACAGACGCAGTTCCGCGTTCCAGGGCGGAAACGGCAGACGGCTCGGTAGGCATCTGCCAGAATTGACAGAAGGATGGCAGGCCTCCGCGGTCGATTCGCCGGAGGCTTGAGCGACCTCTGCCACTTGCAGGCGAGTGGCCGAGGCGGGAGGACGGGATGCAGGGGTCAGGGGCCGTGATGGCGGCCCGGGTGCGGCTTCTTGGAGAATGCGGATGAAGATCGAACCGATGAAGAACCGCAGGGGTGCCGGCCCCGACATCGAGGGCGCCGGTGCGGGTTCGCCGCGCAAGGGGGCGTTCGGCCGCAGCGTGCAGGCCTTCGCGCGCATGCTCCCGATCCTGATCGGGACGCTGCTGCTCAGCAGCCTGCTGGTCGCCTGGCTGCCCCGCACGCCGGTGCTCGGCTGGTTCGGGCGCAGCGAGTGGCTCGACGTGCTGCTCGGCGCGAGCTTCGGCAGTATCGCCATGGGGCACCCGGTCGCAGGCTACCTGCTCGGTGGCGAGCTGCTCGCCGGCGGCATCGGCCTCATGGCGGTGAGCGCGCTGGTGGTGGCCTGGGTGACCGTGGGGGTGGTCCACCTGCCTGCCGAGGCGCTCGCGCTTGGCCGTGCCTTCGCCCTGCGGCGCAACCTGCTGTGCTTCGCGTCGGCGATCGCGGTGGCCTGGCTCACCGTCGCCAGCCTGCGCCTGGTGGGGCTCGCATGAAGAAGGCCGCACGCATCCCCGCTTCCTGGCTCTACGTCGCGTTCGGGCTCGCCGCGCATGGCGTCGGACTCCTCCTCGATCCTGCGGTCGCGCAGGTGGCGCTGGCGTCCTTCATCGACATGACGCGCACCATCCTGCCGGTGCTCGGCCTCGTGTTCGTGCTGATGTACCTGGCCGAGCGCTTCCTGACGCCTGCGCGGACGCGCTCGTGGCTGGGACGGGACTCGGGCACGAAGGGCTGGCTGCTGGCGCTCGCCGCGGGCATGCTGTCCACCGGGCCGGCCTATGCGTGGTACGGCCTGCTCGCCGATCTGCGCACGCGCGGCATGCGCAGCGCGCTGCTCGCGGTGCTGCTCTACGCGCGCGCGATCAAGCTGCCGCTGCTGCCGCTGCTCGCGCATTACTTCGGTTTTGCCTACATGCTGGTGCTGTCGCTCTTCATCGCGCTCTTTGCCCTGCTCAACGGCTGGGCGATGGAGCGCTTGTTCCCCGAGCCCGAAAACGAATGAAACCCGCCCTCTCCACGCTCGACCATCTGTCCGTGGGCGCAACCGCCGTGGTGCGCGAGCTCGATGGCGGGAACGAATTCTCGGGCAGGCTCGCCGCGATGGGCCTGGTCCTGGGCGCTGCGCTGCAGGTGATGCAGAACTCGGGCAAGGGCCCGATGCTGGTGCGGGTGCGCGACACCCGGCTGGCGCTCGGTCGTGGCGAGGCGCAGCGCATCCTGGTCGAGCGGGTGCCGCCATGAACTCGCCCGTCCGGCCGATTCTGCTCGGTCTCGCCGGCCAGCCCAACGTCGGCAAGACCACCGTGTTCAATCTGCTCACCGGCCTGGACCAGCATGTCGGCAACTGGGCGGGCAAGACGGTCGAGCGCGCCGAGGGCCGGCTACGCCACGGCGACGTCGAGGCCACCCTGGTCGACCTGCCCGGCACCTACAGCCTGAGCGCGAACTCGGCCGAGGAGCGCGTGGCCCGCGATTTCCTGATCTTCGAGAAGCCGGATGCGGTGATCGTGATCGTGGACGCCTCCGCGCTCGAGCGCAGCCTCTACCTGCTCGCCGAGCTGCTTGCGCTCGGCCTCGATACGCCGGTGGTGCTCGGCCTCAACATGACCGACGTGGCCGCCGCTCAGGGCATCACCATCGATCCGGCGGTGTTCTCCGCCGCGCTCGGTCTGCCGGTGGTGGCGCTGGTGGCGCGACGCGCCCAGGGGGTGGCGGAGCTCACCGAGGCGGCGCTGCGCCTCGCCCGCGACCCGGCCTGCTTCGCACCGCTGCGGCCGGAGATCGCCGAGCCGCATCGCGAGGTCCTCGAGGACCTGCATGCGCTGCTCGCGGCGCACGTGCCTGCGCCCTATCCCGCACGCTGGGTGGCGCTGAAACTGCTGGAGGGCGACGCCGAGCTGATCGCGCTCGCCCGCCGCTGGGCGCCCGAGCCGGTGTGGGAGCGTGCGGCAGCGCTGCTCGGCGAGCACGAGGACGCCATCCTCGACATCGCGGCCGGACGCTACGCCTGGATCGAACGCATGGCACGCGCCGCGGTGAGCCGGCCGCGCCTCGGCCAGGTGAGCTTCACCGATCGTCTCGATCGCGTCGCGCTGCATCCCGTCTGGGGCCTGGTGATGCTGCTCGGCGTGTTCGCCCTCATCTTCGGCCTCACCTTCGAGCTCGCAGGGCCGGTGCAGGACTGGCTGGAGAGCGGCGTCATCGAGCCCTTCGGCGCCTGGCTCGCGGAGCGCCTCGCCGGCGCGCCGCCCTGGCTCGTGGGGCTGCTGGTGGACGGGGTGCTTGGCGGTGCCGGGGTGGTGATCACCTTCGTGCCGCTGCTCGCAGTGTTCTTCGCCGCGCTCGCGCTGCTCGAGGACACCGGCTACTTCGCGCGCGCGGCCTACGTCATGGACCGCTACATGCACCGCCTCGGCCTGCACGGCAAGAGCTTCCTGCCCCTGTGCCTGGGCTTCGGCTGCAACGTGCCGGCGGTCATGGGCGCGCGCGTGATCGATTCGCCGAGCGGCCGCCTGCTCACCATCCTGCTCGCTCCGCTGGTGCCTTGCAGCGCGCGCCTGCTGGTGCTCGCCTTCTTGTCGCCGGTGTTCTTCGGCGCGGCCGCGCTCCCCGTCGCGCTCGTCTTCATCGCGCTCAATCTCGCGCTGGTCGCGATCCTCGGCAGTCTCCTCGACCGCTCGCTGTTCCGCGGCAAGAAGGTCTTCTTCATCATGGAGATGCCGCTCTACCACGTGCCCAGCCTGCGCACCATCGGGCGCCACGTGCGCGGCCACGTGCTCGCCTTCCTGCGCAACGCCGGCAGCCTGATCCTGGTGTTCTCGGTGCTGCTGTGGGCGCTCGCGTGGTTTCCCGGCGAGGGGCTCGAGCACAGCTGGCTGGCCGGCTTCGGTCGCGCGCTCGCGCCGCTGGGTGAACTGCTCGGCCTCGACTGGCGGCTGATCGTCGCCCTGCTGGCGAGCTTCGTCGCCAAGGAGAACGCGATCGCGGCGCTCGGCATCCTCTACGGCATCGAGGCCGAGGGCGAGGTGCTCGCGCAGACCTTGGCTGCGAGCGTGCCGCTCGCGTCCGCGCTCTCCTTCCTCACCGCGACCATGCTCTTCGTGCCCTGCGTGGCGACGCTGGCGGTGATGCGCACCGAGACCGGGAGTTGGCGCTGGCCGCTGTTCAGCGTGTTGCTGCATCTGGCGCTGTCGCTGCTTGCGGCGGCCGTGGTCCATCGGGGCTGGATCGCGCTCGCGGGGGGCTGACCGCCACAGGCGGCGCGCCGCGTGTGGTCAGCCGGCGTGGCCGCGCACCCAGCGCACGATGTCCGCCGCGCCCATCGCTCCCGCCTGGCGAGCAACCTCGCGGCCGCCGCGGAACAGCGCCAGGGTGGGGATGCTACGGATGCCGAAGCGCGCCGCCAGCGCCTGGTTGGCCTCGGTGTCGAGCTTGGCGAGGCGGACCTGCGGCTCGAGCATGCCGGCGGCCTGCGCGAAGGCGGGCGCCATCGTGCGGCAGGGGCCGCACCACGGCGCCCAGAAGTCGACCAGCACCGGGATGTCGCTGCGGCCGACGTGACGGTCGAAGTTCGCCGCGTCGAGCTCCACCGGGTGGGCGGTGAACAGCGGCTTGCCGCACTTGCCGCAGTTGGGCGCCTCGGCCAGGCGGGCGGCGGGGACGCGATTGACGGCGTCGCAGTGCGGACAGACCAGGTGCAGGGCGTCGGACATGGGGGGCTCCGGAGTATTTCAGACTTCCCTGATATCGTGGCGAGGCGGCGGGATTCAAGGGGCCGGTGTCCATCGGCACGGGCGAGGGAGGGGCGCGCAGGCCGTCGCGTCTCGCCGGGATGGCGTGCGCCGCAGCGTTCGGGACGATAATGCCGGCATCTCGTTGCGAAGGAGGACCACCGATGAAGCAGCCCCGAATCGTGGTGATGGCCGGCAGCCGCCGGCGCGAGGCCTTGTCGCGCCGCGTGGCGCACGCGTGCGCACAGGCCCTGCGCGACGCCGGCGCGGAGGTCGAGCTGGTCGATCTGGACGATTACCCCGCGCCGCTCTACGACGGCGACCTCGAGGCCGCCTCCGGCCTGCCCGAGGGCATCGTGCGCCTGCAGCGCGTGCTGCACGCGAGCGACGGCCTGCTGGTGGTCAATCCCGAATACAACGGCTCGCTCACGCCGCTGCTCAAGAACACGCTCGACTGGTGCTCGCGGCCCAACCCCGCCGACCCCGAGCGCTCCGGCGGCAAGGTGTACGCGGGGCGGGCGGCGGCGGTGGTGGGGAGTTCGCCGGGCGCGCTCGGCGGCATGCGGGTGCTGTTCCACGTGCGCGACGTGCTCGGCTACCTCGGCATGCAGGTGATCCCGCAGCAGCTCGCGGTGGGCAAGGCCGGCGAGGCGGTCGGCGCCGACGGGCGCCTGGATGACGCTGCCCAGCAGGGCATGCTGGAGGGGCTCGCGGCGGCGCTGGTGGATACGGCGCGCCGAATGCGCGGCTGAGGGTTTTTCGCGCGCGAAGCTTGCGGCGCGGATGCTTCGCAGCCCTCGGGGGTGCGCGGCCACTCGGGGCGGCCGGTCGCGGGCGGTGGCCTCAGTCCGCCTTTCCGTCGGCCTTTTCGTCGGCCTTTCCGTCCGCCGTTCCGTCCGCCTTCCCTGCGGCGGCTTGCCCACGCAGGCCGCGCACGGCTGCGCGGGCCTGCGCGAACACACGCTCGGCTTCTTCCGGGTCGAAGTCCGTGGCGTAACGCTTCTTCACCCCCTGCTCGTTGAGCAGCAGGTGGACGGAGGGCTGCACGCCGCGCTCGGCCAGGCTGCTGCGCGTGCATTCGAGCGCGCAGCCGTCGAGGGCGAGGATGGGGCGGCCGGAGCGGGCGATGTTCACCAGGTTCGGCACGTTGCCGCCGACGCCGGCGATGCAGGACATCTCGGCCTCGCCCTCGCGATCCAGGCGCAGCGCCACGTGGTTGGCCATCTGCGCGGCGCTCGAGCACCCGGAGCAGGAATAGACGAGCGGCAGGTTCTTCTTGCGGCCAGCCATGGCGGGGTCCTCGGGGGGGCGTGTTGGGGCAAACAGTTTACTACGTGCCGCCGGCGTACCCTGCAGGTCACGTATTCGCGATCGTGCCTGCCCCGCTTCGCGGGCAAGCCTGCGAAGCGGCGCGCGTCCAGCGCCAGCGGGGTGGCGGCTGCGGAGCATCGCAGGCCACGGTTACAATCGAACGATCGCGGCTGCCGCGGCAGGTGGTGCCCGCGGGTGGCGGCGCCGCCCTCACAAAGAGCGATCCCGACGTGAATCCCCGACGACAGCATTACCGCGGCCGCAACCCGGCGCGCGCCCACAACATCGCCGAGCTGCGCACGATGGCGGCGCGCCGGCTGCCGAACTTTTGCCTCGAATACCTCGAGGGCGGCGGCGACGATGAACTCGCGCTCGCGCGCAACCGGCGTGCGCTCGACGACATCCTGCTGCTGCCCCGCACCCTGGTGGACGTGTCGCGGTGCGAGCTCGCGGTAGCGCTGTTCGGCACCGACATCGCCATGCCGGCGGTGATCGCGCCCACCGGCTTCAACGGCCTGCTCACCCACGAAGGCGACCGCGTGCTCGCCGAGGCGGCGCGCGCGGCGGGCATCCCGTTCTGCCAGAGCATGGTGTCCACCGTGGCGCTGGAGGACATCGCCGCCACCGGCGTGCGCCACTGGATGCAGATCTATCCCTTCAAGGACCGCGACAACCTCGCCGCGGTGGTGAAGCGGGCCGAGCACGCCGGCTGCGAGGCGATCGTGCTGACCACCGACGCCTCGGTGTTCGGCAACCGCGAGTGGGACCGCCGCAACTACCGCGCGCCGATGAAGCTCATCTGGCGCAACGTGCTCGATGTCGGCCTGCACCCGCGCTGGATCTTCGACGTGCTGGTACCGCGCGGCATGCCACGCTTCCGCAACCTCGGCGACTTCCTGCCGCCGGGCATGGACAGCGCGTGGAACGCCGCTGCCTTCCTCGCCGCGCAGATGGACACCTCGCTGACCTGGGACGATGTGCGCCGCCTGCGCGAGCTGTGGCCGCGCCGGCTACTGGTGAAGGGCGTGCTGCTGCCCGAGGACGCGCTGCGCGCGAAGGAGGCGGGCGCCGACGGCGTGGTGGTGACGAACCACGGCGGACGCCAGCTCGACGCCGCGCCGGCGCCGATCGAGACCCTGGCCGCGGTGCGCCAGGCGGTGGGGGCGGAGATGACGGTGATCGTGGACAGCGGCTTTCGCCGCGGCAGCGACTTCGTCAAGGCGCGCGCGCTCGGCGCGGATGCAGCGATGTCGGGGCGGGCGACCCTGTACGGCCTCGCCGCCGCCGGCGCGCCGGGCGACCCTGTACGGCCTCGCCGCCGCCGGCGCGCCGGGCGCTGCGCGCGCGCTGGAGATCGTGCGCAGCGAGATGGAGCGCACGCTCGGCTTGATCGGCTGCGCGCGCATGGCGGAGGTGGACGCGCGCTTCGTCGGTCGCGGCTGAGCGCCGCGGGAGGGAGTGTGGAGCGGGGGGGGATCAGACCCCCCAGACCACCGGCGTCTCCTCGCGCAGCGATTCTTCCAGCATGGCGAGCAGCGGCCAGGCGCGCTGGGCGAGGCCGACCGGCGCGGCCATGCCGGTGTTGCCGGCTTCCTTTTCGGCCTCCTCGTCGGCGTGGCCGCGCTGGCGTTCGAGTTCGGCCTGGCGGGCGCGCTCCTCCTCGATCGCGGCCTTGAGGCGGGCGATGGCCTCGGGGAGTTGTTGTACGGTGAGGATGCCCTTGGCGTCGGCGGGGTCCTTGCCGAGGATGCCGATGAGCTTCTTGGCGGCGTCGCCGAACATGATTACGTCGGCGCTCGCGTGGGACTTGAAGGTGACCAGCATGGGGTGTCGCTCCTTTATTACAGGCCCTTGACGGCGTAGATGCCGGGCGCGTTGCGCCAGTAGCCCTTGTAGTCCATCCCGCAGCCGAACAGGAAGCGGTCGGGGATGTCGAGGCCGGTGAAGTCGGCGCGCATGCCGGGCTTCGCCTTGCGCTCGTGCAGCTTGTGCACCAGCACCGCGGACAGCACCTCGGCGGCGCCTTCTTCCTTCAGGTGCGCGATGATGGCCTCGAGCGTGTGGCCCTCGTCGAGGATGTCGTCGAGCACCAGCACCGTGCGCCCGCGCAGGTCCTGGGTGGGGCGCACGCGCCAGTCGAGCAGGGTGCCCTGGATCGCGTGGCCGTAGCGCGTGGCGTGCAGGTAGGCGAGCTCGAGCGGGAAGGGCAGGCGCGGCAGGATGCGGCCGGCGAGGATCAGGCCGCCGTTCATCACCGCATAGACGAGCGGGTTGGCGTCGGCGAGGCGGGCGGTGATCTCGGCCGCCATGCGGTCGAGCGCAGCCTCCACGGTGGCGGCGTCGGCGAGGCAGTCGGCCTCTTCGCGCGCGCGCTTGATTTCTTCCAGGTTCAGGGACATGTCGATGAGCTGCGGGCGCTTGCCCTGTGCGTTTTCGGACGCGTCATTCTAGCGCCGATCCCCGGCGGGCGCCGCCTTCGCCGGCGCGCCGGGACCCGCGGCGTGCTGCGATGCGGCAGGCTGTGGTTTGTGCGCTTGTGCGCCGGCCGGCGGCGCGGTAAAAGAGGCGGATCTTCGTCCCGCCGCCCCGGAAACCGCCATGCCCATCCATGAAATCCGCCACCCGCTCGTGCGCCACAAGATCGGCCTGATGCGCGAGGGCGACATCAGCACCAAGAAGTTCCGCGAGCTCACCGCCGAGATCGCCCGCCTGCTGGCCTACGAGGCATGCAAGGACTTCCCGCTCGAGACGGTCGAGATCCAGGGCTGGGCTGGGCCGGTGCAGATCGAGCAGATCAAGGGCAAGAAGGTCACCGTGGTGCCGATCCTGCGCGCCGGCCTGGGCATGCTCGACGGCGTGCTCGACATGATGCCGAGCGCCAAGGTCAGCGTGGTCGGCATCGCCCGCGACGAGGAGACGCTGCAGCCGGTGCCCTACTTCGAGAAGTTCGTCGGCCAGCTCGACGAGCGCATGGCGCTGATCATCGACCCGATGCTCGCCACCGGCGGCTCCATGGTCGCCACCGTGGACATGCTGAAGCGCAAGGGCTGCACCCACGTGCGCGCGCTGGTGCTGGTGGCGGCGCCCGAGGGCATCGCGCTGATGGACGACAAGCACCCCGACGTCGACATCTACACCGCGAGCATCGACAGCCACCTCAACGAGCACGGCTACATCATCCCCGGGCTGGGCGACGCCGGCGACAAGATCTTCGGCACGCGGCACAACTGATTCCATGGCGACGGCGGGCGATGGCCCGTCGCGTCATCACCGCTTCATCCATAACGACAACCATGCCGGCTGCGCGCCACCCCGGCCGCGTGCGCCTGGCGGAGAACCCTCATGCGTGAAATCCCCATCCAGTCTGCCGAGCCGTTGTGGCGGCAGGCGATCTCCGGCGCCCAGATCCTCTTCGTCGCCTTCGGCGCGCTGGTGCTGGTGCCGCTGCTCACCGGGCTCAATCCCTCGCTCGCGCTGCTCGGCGCCGGCGTCGGCACGCTGCTGTTCCAGCTCATCACCGGGCGCCAGGTGCCGATCTTCCTAGGCTCGAGCTTCGCCTTCATCGCGCCCATCATCTTCAGCATCCAGACCTGGGGCGTGCCGGCCACCATGGGCGCGCTCGCCTGCGTGTCGCTGATGTACTTCGTCTTCGCCGGCCTGGTGTGGAAGCACGGCGCCGACATCGTGCATCGCTACATGCCGCCGGTGGTGGTGGGGCCGATCATCATGATCATCGGCCTGTCGCTCGCCGCGGTGGGCGTCAACATGGCGATGGGGCGCAGCGGCGACGGCAAGATCGAGCTCGTGC
>JAGOEI010000215.1 GCA_017997795.1 Thauera sp.
CCGCTCGGCGCCACCGGCGCGATCCGCACCGCAACGCTGATGGCGGCGATGCAGCGCGACCCCGGCCTGCGCTACGGCATGATCAGCATGTGCATCGGCACCGGCATGGGCGCGGCGGGCGTGTTCGAGCGCGTGTGACGCGTTTGATTACCGAAAGCTGAGCGCTGGCTTGAGGCAAGCTGAGAGAGGGCTGTCGTGGACAGATGGTGTTCGCGATAGCCCGGCCGTGCGCGGATGGCGTCCCGATGGAATGCAGATCGGGTTGTCCGGCGCGTCACCGGACCTTCTCTGGCCTATTGTGGTTTTCCCTTAGACGGCGCGCTTCGGGCACGCGCGGCGTGATCAACTGGTAACAATCTTTTATAATCCGCGTGTTTATAGACGCGGGAGCGCCCCGGCGTCCGGCCGCCGAAGCGGTTGCGGATGCTCACTTGGCGACCCCGCTCACTCTGTGGAACCTACGGGCGAGAGGCGCATGATTAGAATCAAACGCGGTCTGGACCTGCCCATCACCGGCGCTCCCGAGCAGCGCATCCAGGCCGGACGGCCGGTGCGCAGCGTGGCCGTCATCGGCTTCGACTACCACGGCATGAAGCCGACGATGGCGGTCCAGGTCGGCGACCGGGTCAAGCTCGGCCAGGTCCTGTTCTCCGACAAGAAAACGCCGGGCGTGGTGTTCACCGCCCCGGGCGCCGGCACCGTCAGTGCCATCCACCGCGGCGAGCAGCGCGTGCTGCAATCGGTGGTGATCGATCTCGACGGCGATGATGCGGTCGAATTTGCCCGCTACGGCGATGCCGACATCGACCGCCTCGACGACCAGGCGGTGCGTTCCAACCTGATCGATTCGGGGCTGTGGACCGCGCTGCGCACGCGCCCCTTCAGCAAGGTGCCGGCGATCGATGCGCGTCCGCATTCGATCTTCGTGACCGCGATGGACACCCATCCGCTGGCGGCCGATCCGGTGGTGGTCATTTCCGAGCACAAGGAAGACTTCTCCCGCGGCCTGCGCGTGCTTGCGCGCATCGCGCCGGTGGTGGTCTGCCACGCGGACGGCACCCAGATGCCGTGCTCCGGGCTCGCCAACGTGCGCGCCGAGACCTTCGCGGGGCCGCACCCGGCCGGGCTGGCGGGGACGCACATTCATTTTCTCGATCCGGTGCACGCCGAGAAGTCGGTGTGGTCGCTCAACTACCAGGACGTGATCGCGATCGGCAAGCTGTTCGCCAGCGGACGACTGTGGACCGAGCGCGTGGTGTCGATCGCCGGACCGATGGTCGACAAGCCGCGCCTGGTGCGCACCCGCCTCGGCGCCAACCTCGACGAGCTCACCGCCGGCGAGCTCAAGGCGGGCCGGAAGGTGCGCGTGATTTCGGGTTCGGTGTTCGGTGGTCGCAGCTCGCGCGGGGCCTGTGCCTTCCTCGGCCGCTACCACTTGCAGGTCTCGTGCCTGGAGGAAGGCACCGAGCGCGAGATGTTCCACTACCTGCGCGCGGGGGCGAACAAGCACTCGGTGATGAACCTGTATCTGTCCAAGCTCTCTCCGGGAAAGCTGTTCGATTTCACCACGTCCACCAACGGCAGCCCGCGCGCGATGGTGCCGATCGGCAACTACGAAGAAGTCATGCCGCTCGACATCCTGCCCACGCAACTGCTGCGCTCGCTGATCGTCAGCGACACCGAGATGGCGCAGAAGCTGGGCTGCCTCGAGCTGGACGAGGAAGATCTGGCGCTGTGCACTTACGTGTGCGCCGGCAAGTACGAATACGGTCCCATCCTGCGGGATAACCTCACACGCATCGAGAAGGAGGGTTGAGAATGGGTCTGCGCTCCTGGCTCGACAGCATCGAGCACCATTTTGAAAAGGGCGGCAAGTACGAGAAGTTCTACGCCTTGTACGAAGCCGTGGACACCGGCCTGTTCAAGCCCGCCAGTGTCACCCGCAGCACCGCTCACGTCCGCGACGGTCTCGACCTCAAGCGCATGATGATCACGGTGTTCCTGTGCACCTTCCCGGCGATGTTCTTCGGCATGTGGAACGTCGGCTACCAGGCCAACACCATCCTCGCCGCCAACGCCGACCTGATGGCGGCGCAGGAGGGCTGGCGCTTCGCGCTGCTGGGCGGCCTCGTCGGCTTCGACCCGGGGAGCCTGTGGGCGAATTTCCTGCATGGCGCCGCCTACTTCCTGCCGATCTACCTGACGACCTTCATCGTCGGCGGGTTCTGGGAGGTGCTGTTCGCGTCGATCCGCAAGCATGAGGTCAACGAAGGCTTCTTCGTCACCTCGGTGCTGTTCGCGCTGACCTGCCCGCCGGACATCCCGCTGTGGCAGGTGGCGCTGGGCATCAGCTTCGGCGTGGTGATCGCCAAGGAAGTGTTCGGCGGCACCGGCAAGAACTTCCTCAACCCGGCGCTCGCCGGCCGCGCCTTCCTGTACTTCGCCTACCCCGCGCAGATCTCGGGCGACGCGGTGTGGACCGCGGTCGACGGCTACACCGGCGCCACCATGCTGTCGCTTGGCGCCGCCGGTGGCGTCGAGGCGGTGACCAGCGCCGGCATCGACTGGATGAGCGCCTTCCTCGGCACGGTGCACGGCTCGATCGGCGAGACCAGCACGCTCGCCATCCTGCTCGGCGGCGCGGTGCTGCTGGTGATGAAGATCGCGGCGTGGCGCATCGTCGCCGGCGTCATGCTCGGCATGGTCGCGTCGGCGCTGTTGTTCAACGCGATCGGCTCGGACACCAACCCGATGTTCGCCGTGCCCTGGCACTGGCACCTGGTGATGGGCGGCTTCGCCTTCGGCATGATGTTCATGGCCACCGACCCGGTGTCGGCGTCGATGACCAACACCGGCAAGTGGATCTTCGGCGCGATCGTCGGTGTCATGACCGTGCTGGTGCGCGTGGTGAACCCGGCCTTCCCCGAGGGCATCATGCTCGCCATCCTGTTCGCCAACCTGTGTGCGCCGCTGATCGACCACTTCGTGATCGCGGCCAACATCAAGCGGAGGCTCGCGCGCCATGTCTAAGAAAGAATCGACGAGCCGCACGCTGCTGGTGGCGCTGGCGGTCAGCCTCGTCAGCTCGGTGTTCGTTGCCGGCGCGGCGGTGTCGCTCAAGCCGGTGCAGATCGAGAACCGCCAGCTCGACAAGCAGCGCAGCATCCTGTCCATCGCCGGCCTCGGCGAGGCGGGCATGTCCGGGCGCGAGGTCAAGGAGCTCTTCGCCAGCAGCATCAAGGCGCGCGTGGTCGACCTCGAGACCGGCGAATACACCGACGCCCATGACCCGGCGGTGTTCGACCCGCTCAAGGCGGCGCGCGACCCGAAGCTCTCCGACGCGCTCGCCGGCGAGGAAGACATCGCGCTGATCAAGCGCCGCGAGCGCTTCACCACGGTGTACATGGTGGAGAAGGACGGCAAGCTCGAATCGCTGATCCTGCCCATCCGCGGCTACGGGCTGTGGTCGACGCTGCACGGCTTCATGGCGGTGAAGGGCGACCTCAACACCGTGGTCGGCATGGGCTTCTACCAGCACGCCGAGACCCCGGGTCTGGGCGGCGAGGTGGACAACCCGAACTGGAAGGCGCTGTGGCCGGGCAAGTCGCTGTTCGACGAGCAGGGCAAGCCGGTGATCCGCATCGTCAAGGGCGGCGTCGATCCCGCCAGCCCGGACGCGAAGCACCAGGTCGACGCGCTCGCCGGCGCCACGCTGACCAGCAACGGCGTCGATCGCCTGCTCCAGTTCTGGCTCGGTGAGCAGGGCTTCGGCCCCTATCTCGCCAAACTCCGTACCCAGGGGGCCTGATCATGTCCAAACCCACCGTAAAGGAAGTCCTGTTCAATCCGGTCTTCGCCAACAACCCGATCGGCCTGCAGATCCTCGGCATCTGTTCGGCGCTCGCGGTGACGTCGAACCTGCAGACCGCGCTCGTGATGTCGATCGCGCTCACGCTGGTGACCGGCTTCTCCAACCTGTTCATCTCGATGATCCGCAACCAGATCCCGAGCTCGATCCGCATGATCGTGCAGATGGTGATCATCGCCTCGCTGGTCATCGT
>JAGOEI010000216.1 GCA_017997795.1 Thauera sp.
GCCTCGATCGCCGCGTTGAGCGCGAGCAGGTTGGTCTGCTCGGCGATCTCGCGCACCTCGCTGGTCATGCGCGAGATCGCCTGCGTCGAATCGACGAAGGCGACGACGGCCTCGGCCATCTGCCGCACCGCCGCCTCCACCTCGCCGACCTCGCCGACCAGGCGCTCGAGGCTGCGCTGGCCTTCCTGCGAGCGCTGCAGGCTGTCGTGCGAGCGCGCACGCACGGCCTCGGTGCGCTCGGCGATCGCGGAAATGTTGTCCATCATCGCGTCCACCGTGCTCGCGGCGCTCACCGAGCTGTCGTTCTGGCGGTGCGAACTCGCGGCCACCGCCGCGGCGTCATCGGCCAGGCGATGGGCCGCCCCGGTCACCGCCGAGGCCGAGTCGCCCACCTGGCGCACCAGCCCGCCGAGGGTGCCGAGCATGTCGTTGAAGGTCTGCCCGGTGCGGCCGATCTCGTCGCTACCGCGCACCGGCAGGCGCCGGGTGAGATCGCCGCCGCCAGCGGCAATCTGCGCCATGCCTTCGTTGAGCTGCGCGAGCGGGCGGGTGACGAAACGGCGGATGAACAGGTAGATGGCGACGATCAGCGGGATCGAAACCAGGATCGCGAACACGATGCTGTCGTTGCGGAAGCCGCGCACGGCGGCGTCGGCCTTGTCGAGCGAGATGCGCATCGACACCACGCCGAGCGGCGTGCCGGCCGGCACCTGATGGCAGGCGATGCAGTCCTTGCCCAGCCAGGCGGTGGAGGCGAGCGCGGGAATCACCACGCGCAGGTGCTCGCCGTGCGCGGCGTCGTGCTCGATCCGCATCGTGCTCTGCCCGGCGTCGAGCGCGCGCTGCTCGTCGGCGTCGCTGCCGGTGGTGGCCACGCCGCCGTCACCGAAGACCTGGCTCACCGCGCTGCCGCGGATCACCTTCAGGTCCTGCACCACCGAGAGTTCCTTGATCTGGTCGAGGAACACGTCGCGCTGGGCGACGGTGCCGGTGATCATCATGCCGGTGAGGCCAGCCATGGTCATCTCGTTGACGGTGCCGGCGAAGTCCTTGGCCTGCTCGATCGCCATGTCGCGGTTCACCCGCGTCTCCCAGGCGATCATGCTGCCGAAGGCGACGACCATCATCAGCCAGATCACGCCGGTCAGGCGCAGCCATATGGGCGTGTCGGAAAATCGATACATGTCCAGTCTCGCGGTCCGGCCATCACGGCCGGGGATTCGTGCAGTTGTCCCATCCCTCCTATCGACCGCAAACGCCCCGGCTTGAGCATCAATTCGCGCGGCGGACACATTTTCAGAAACACGAACATCACGCTGAACTGATATATGCTTCAGGCAAGTCCGCGCCGACGTGAGCACACCCGGCGTGCCATGCGGCCAGCCGCATCTGCCATCCGTCCGCGTCGAGCGGCAACGAACACCTTCCCTCAACCCTCACCCAAGAGGCCCACGATGAAAAAAGCGATCGCTCTCGGCATCATCTCCCTCACCCTCGCCACCGCCGCTTCGGCCCAGGTCAAGCCCGAGGACCAGATCAAGTTCCGCCAGGCCGGCTACAGCTTCATGAGCTGGAACATGGGCAAGATCAAGGCCAACCTCGAGGGCGAGTACAACGCCCAGCAGGTCCAGGCCGCCGCCACCGCCATCGCCGGCATCGCCGGCTCGGGCATGGGTGCGCTCTACGGCCCGGGCACCGAGAAGGACATCGGCAACCTCAAGACCCGCGTCAAGCCCGAGTTCTTCCAGGAAATGCCGAACGTCGGCAAGCTCGCCACCGACTTCAACAACGCCGCCGCCAACCTCGCCAAGGTCGCCGCCACCGGCGACAAGGCCGCGGTGCAGAAGGCCTTCGGCGAGACCGGCGAGACGTGCAAGGCCTGTCACGACAAGTACCGCATGGAGTGAGGTGCAAGGCGTCAGTAGCACGGCGCCTGCGAGCGAAGCCACCCTGCGGGGTGGCTTCGCCGGTTTACACAAGGGCTCGCGGCTTGCGCCGCTCCTACAGGGGGCCGCCGCGACGGATTCCCTGTAGGAGCGGCGCAAGCCGCGAGCCTTCTTGCATCACCACGCCGCCGGCGGTGGCGGCGGAGGCGGTTCGATGAAGCTGCCGGTGGCGACGTAGAGCGCCGCCGCGGTGATCGCCAGCGCGACGACGAGCGCCACGGCGCCGCCGCCCTGCGCGGGCGCAGCGTCGGCGTCCTCGACTTCCTTCATGCCGGTGATCATCGGCCGCACCAGGTTGTCCTTCTTCACCAGCGCGTAGAACAGCACCGCCGACACGTGCAGCCCGACCAGCACGATGATCGCCCAGTAGTTCTGCCGATGCAGGCCGGACAGCCAGTCGCTGGTGTCGCTGCTCACCAGCGCGCGCAGCGGGCCGGAGAAGGCGATCTCGTCGTTGGAGAACAGGCCGGTCACCGCCTGGTAGAGCATCACCCCGAGCAGGGCGAGTACCGACAGCGCACCGAGCGGGTTGTGCCCCAGCCCGCTCCAGTGCCCGCGCAGGTGCGCCCAAAGGTGGGCCGGACCGGGCACGAAGTCGGCGAAGCGGGCGTAGGTGGAGCCGATCACGCCCCACACCAGGCGGAACACGAGCAGCCCGGTGATGGCGATGCCGACCCGGCCATGCCATTCGATGAGGCTGCCGCCGATCTGGGCGGTGATGTAGGCCGCCACGACGAGCACCGCCAGCAGCCAGTGAAAGAGTCGGGTGGGCAGGTCCCAGACGCGGACGTTGCGTGTGTTCATGAGCGTGTTCCGTGATCGAAGAGGGAAGCGGTGCCGGGTCGGGCGGCGCGCGCTACGAGGTCATGCTGATTATCGCCGCAGCGAAGCCATGCGTCATGTGCCCGGCAATACGCGCCGGGCGATGTGGCGGCTTCGCGGCTGGCGCCGCTCCTACAGAGAACCGCCGTGCTTCGGAGTGCATGCAGGAGCGGCGGCAACCGCGAAGCCTTTCCCTGTACCCGCACAACGCCCCCGCAGGCACATGCCCGACCACAAACCCCCACCCCGCCCGCAGGTTCCGCTGCACCGCATCATCCGGCCTTGCGCTGCGCCAGGAACTCGCGCAGGTGGCGCCCGGTGTGCGAGGCCGGCGTGGCCATCGCCACCTCGGGCGGGCCTTCGGCCACCACCCGGCCGCCACCGTCGCCGCCCTCCGGGCCGAGGTCGATCAGCCAGTCGGCCTCGGCCATCACGTCGAGGTCGTGCTCGATCACCAGCACGGTGTGGCCGGCATCCGTCAGACGGTGCAGCACGCGGATCAGCTTGTCCACGTCGGCCATGTGCAGGCCGACGGTGGGCTCGTCGAGCACGTACAGGCTGTGCTTGTCGGCCGGCAGCGGCACGCCGCCGGTGTCCTCCGCGTCGCCGGGGCGGCGGCGCACCCTGGCGAGCTCGGTCACCAGCTTGATGCGCTGCGCCTCGCCGCCGGACAGCGTCGGGCTGGGCTGGCCCAGGGTCAGGTAGCCGAGGCCGACGTCCTGCAGTAGTTGCAGCGGGTGGGCGATCGCGGGGTGCGCGGAGAAGATATCCACCGCCTCGTCCACCGGCATCGCCAGCACCTCGGCCACCGTCCTGTCCTTCCAGCGCACCGACAGCGTCTCGGGGTTGAAGCGCGCGCCGCCGCAGCCCTCGCAGGGCGTCTTCACGTCGGGCAGGAAGCTCATCTCGACGGTGGTCTGGCCGGCGCCGTCGCACACCGGGCACCGCCCGGCGCCGGTGTTGAAGGAGAAGCGCGAGGCGTTCCAGCCGCGCGTGCGGGCGTCGAAGGTGTCGGCGAAGAGCTTGCGGATCGCGTCCCAGAAGCCGACGTAGGTCGCCGGGCAGGAGCGCGGCGTCTTGCCGATCGGGGTCTGGTCCACCTCCAGCACGCGGCCGACCTGCTGCCAGCCATGGATGCCCTTGCAGCCGACCAGAGCCTGGTCGACCTCGTCGGGCTGCGCCTGGCCGCGGCGGCGGGCGCGCGTGGCCTCGGGGTCGCCGAGGCGCGCGCGCAGGTTGGCGTGGATCACGTCGCGCGCCAGGCTGGACTTGCCCGAGCCGGACAC
>JAGOEI010000217.1 GCA_017997795.1 Thauera sp.
AGAGCCTGGTCGGCAGCGGCGACCGCTCCGAGCGTATCCGCACCTACAACTTCCCGCAGGGGCGCGCGACCGATCATCGCATCAACCTCACCCTGTACAAGCTCGACGCGGTGATGCAGGGCGAGCTCGACGAGCTGATCGACGCCCTGACCCTGGAGCACCAGGCCAGCCTGCTCGCCGCGCTGGCGGACGAATGATGAACACCCGCACCCCGCCGCCCGCCGACGCGGTCGACATCGCCGGCGCGCTCGCCTGGGCGCGCACGCAGATCGACCAGATGGACGCGCGCGTGCTGCTGCGCCACGTGCTGCAGTGCCCGGCGGCGCGCCTGGTGGCCTGGCCCGAACACAAGCTGGCCAATGAGGACTGGGCCAACTACCGCGGTTTGGTCGAGCGCCGCGTCGCCGGCGAGCCGGTGGCCTATCTCACCGGCACGCGCGAGTTCTACGGCCGCGAGTTCATGGTCACGCCCGCGGTGCTCATCCCGCGCCCCGAGACCGAGCTGCTGGTCGAGCTCGCGCTCGCCCACTTCGCCGGCCAGCGCGGCGTGCGCGTGCTCGACATGGGCACCGGCAGCGGCGCGCTGGCGGTGACCCTGGCGCTGGAGATGGACACACCCGACGTGATCGCGCTCGACCGCTCGCGCGAGGCCTTGTGGGTGGCGATGGCCAACGCGGCCAAGCTGGGCGCGAGCGTGTCCTTCGTGCAGAGCGACTGGTTCGCCGCGCTCGGCGACGAGCAGTTCGGCCTCATCGTCTCCAACCCGCCCTACATCGCCGCCGCCGACCCGCATCTGGAGCAGGGCGACGTGCGCTTCGAGCCACGCAGTGCCCTGGCCGCCGGCCCGCAGGGGCTGGATGATCTCGCCGAAATCGTCGCCGGCGCGCCGGCGCGGCTGATCGACGGCGGCTGGCTGTTCCTCGAGCATGGCTACGATCAGGCGGTCGCCGCCCGCAGCCTGCTCGCCGACGCCGGCTTTGCCGCGATCGCCTCATGGAACGACCTTGCGGGCATCGAACGCGTGACCGGCGGACGCTGGCTGGGCCGCAGGGGCTGAGCGCTGCATCACCTGTTGACGCTATCCAGCCCAGCCGCCTAGAATTCCCGACTGTTTAACTCGACTTTTCAGGTATCAACCATGGACATCCAGGACGTCATCCGCGATCAGGTCACCAACAACGCCGTGGTGCTCTACATGAAGGGCACCCCCCAGTTCCCGCAGTGCGGCTTTTCCTCCACCGCGGTGCAGATCCTCAAGGGCTGCGGCGTGCGCGAGGTGCTCGCGGTCAACGTGCTCGCCGACAACGACATCCGCCAGGGCATCAAGGACTTTTCCAACTGGCCGACGATTCCGCAGCTCTATGTGAAGGGCGAGTTCGTCGGCGGCAGCGACATCATGCGCGAGATGTATGAGAGCGGGGAGCTGCTGCAGGTGTTGAAGGATGCGGGGGTGGTGGGCGGGGACGCAGCCTGAGCGTTCTTGTTCGCAGTCGGCACTGTGAACTGTCGGTTTTTTTTACACCGAGCGGTGGGTTCGAAGCTTGTGCACCGTGTGTAGATGATGCAAGCTACTGATCAATCGAGATTTAGCAAAAAACGCGCCGCAACGGCGCGTTTTTTGCTTCTGCATCGATATCCGTGATGAAATACGGGCTTCAGGGCGCTCGGGATGTATATCCTGAACCCCGAGTCAAAAGCCAGAGAGATATGCCATGCCCGCTCCCGACAACACCAGCCATGAGAAACGCCGGCGCCTGATCAAGTCGGCCGCAGCTGCGCCCATTGTGCTGACGCTGCCGAGTGGCTCCGCACTCGCAGCCTCCAGTGCCATGTGCGAGAGGAAGAGTGCGGATGCTTTCGCCGACAATCCTGCCTCAGCGGTCACCGCGGGTAGCGACCGGTGGATGCGTGCTGAGCTTCAGATGTATTCGTTCAAGGGCAAGGTGGAGGGCCTGAATGGTACGGCCGAGTACATCGGGTTCAAGTACGACGGTGTGAACTACGCAGTCATCAACGGTGCGGCTAAACCGATAGTGCTTTCGAACGGGAACGACGCTGAGACATTGCTGCCGGGGCAGTCTTTCTACGTTCTCGTTGATTACAAGGGGTACCAGCCGGTCGGCCTGATTCTCGACAGCTCGTCGATCGGCGCCCAGAATCCGATCGCTGGCGCCTCGTGCTGGAACTCGCTCACCGGCGACACGCTCGTCGAGAACGTCATCACGCTCTCCTGAACCGGCTCCGGTGTCCCACCCGCGCGCGGTCGTTCGTCATCTGGGGGAAGCTGCGGTCGTTTTCGACCCTCTCAGTTGGGAGACGCATCTTCTTCAATCCGATCTCGCCTTCGTCGCGGCGATCGTCGAGCGTATAAGTGCCGATGAGCCCGTCACGCGAGAGCGCCTGCGGCTGGCACTCGAGGCCGAGGCAGCGGGTTCTGCAGAGGTCGATCTGGAGCCGCTTTTCTCTGCGCTGGAGCGGATCCGGGTGCTCGGCGCTTGAGCGTGCAAGTACCGTCTCAGAAGGTTTTTCTGCCTGACGCGTGGCTCGTTCGTGCCTTGAACGAGGGTGGGCTGTGCATCGACTACGGCGCCTGCGTGGCGCGGGTACGCAGCGATGTGTCGGCGTTTTCGCAGGGTTTCTTCCAGCTCTACCGCCATTTCAGCTTGCGCGCCGATGCGCCCTTCGCCGATTTCCATATCGAAGTTTCCCGTGGCAAAGGGTTTCGCCGCTGGGTGCGGCCCCAGTCCCGCTTCCTGATCGACCGCGTCCAGCCCTTCGACCCTTTTGCGGCCAGCCATGCCTTGCCGCACTACGAGTGGGGCCTGAACTGGAGCTTCGCACAGCGTTTCAACCAGTATGTGTTGCTGCACGCGGGCGTGCTCGCGCTGGGTGACCGTGCGCTGATCCTGCCGGCCATCCCCGGCTCGGGCAAGAGCACGCTGACCGCGGCACTGATGCTTGCGGGCTTTCGGTTGCTCTCGGACGAATTCGGCGTGCTGCGTCCGCGCCAGGGAGACTTCCTGGCCATGCTCAAGCCAGTCGCGCTGAAGAACGCCTCGATCGAGGTCATTCGCCGCTTCAGCCCGGGCGCGGAGATCGGGCCCATCTTCGCTGCGACGCGCAAGGGCGACGTCGCACACCTTGCGCCGGACGCAGCCAGTGTCGCCGCGGTCCACCAGCCGGCTCGACCGGCGGTGATTGTCTTTCCAGCCTGGCGCGAGGGCGCTGCGCTCGATCTGCAGCCGCAGGCGCCCGAGCAGGCCTTCACGCGGCTCGCATTCAACAGCTTCAACTATGGCCTGCTCGGGCGCATCGGTTTCGACGCGGTGGCCGATCTGGCTGCCGCGTGTCCGGCATATCAACTTACCTATAGCCGGCTCGACGAGGCGGTGAGTGCCCTGCGGAGCCTCGTCACCGTGCCCCCAGGGGGAGCCAATGGCTGAGCGTCTCCCGCGGCCGCTGGCGCACCTGCTGTCCATCCTGCAGGACCCGCAGCGTGCCCAGGGACTCGCGCTGCCGGACTGGGAGCCGATCATTCGCCTCGCGCGGGCGGCACGCGTCCATGCCACGCTCGGCCATCGTCTGATGGCGAATGCGGAAGGATGGGCGGCGGTGCCGGAGCAGCCGCGCGGTCATCTCGAGGCGGCAATGAACTTCGCGGCCTGGCGCCGTCATCTGCTGGATCTGGAATTGCATGCGCTGAACACACAGATCCCCGCCGGGATTGAGGTCGCACTGATAAAAGGCGCGGCTTACCATGTGCAGCGGCTGCCGCTTGCCGAAGGCCGGCTCTCGGCCGACATTGACCTGCTCGTGCGCAGGGAAGATCTGGATGCCGCTGAGTCGGCTCTGATCGAGGGCGGGTGGCGTTCGACGGTGACAGACCCATACGATCAGCGCTACTACCGCGAGTGGAGCCACGAACTCCCGCCGATGCAGGCCGAGGGGCATGCGCTGGAACTCGACCTTCATCATGGGATTGCGCCGGTCACCAGCCACTGCCGCCCCGATCCTGTGGCGCTCTGGGCGCGCCGACGACCG
>JAGOEI010000055.1 GCA_017997795.1 Thauera sp.
TGATGAACCCGCGCCTGCGCGGCCGCGGCATCCGCGAGGCCTTCAAGGGCGGCGACTACGCCATCCTGCTGGTGGCCAACAAGTTCCAGACCGGCTTCGACGAGCCGCTGCTGTGCGGCATGTACGTGGACAAGCGCCTCGCCGGCATCCAGGCGGTGCAGACGCTGTCGCGCCTGAACCGCGCGCATCCGGGCAAGGACAGCACCTACGTGGTCGACTTCGTTAATGACCCCGACGAGATCCTCGCCGCCTTCCGCGTCTATCACACCACGGCGGAACTCGCCGGCGTGAGCGACCCCGAGCAGATCTACACCCTGCGCGCCAAGCTCGACGGGCTGGGCTTCTACGACACTTTCGAGGTCGATCGCGTGGTCGAGGTGGCGCTGCGCGGCAAGGACCAGTCCGCGCTCGACCGCGCCCTGGTGCCGGTGGCCGACCGCCTGCTCAAGCGCTACGCCGCGGCCCGTCGCCGCCTGCGCGACGCGGACGAAGGCAGCGCCGACGCCCACGCCGCCAAGCTCGAGCTCGACGCGCTCGTCCTCTTCAAGCGCGACCTCGCCACCTACGTGCGCCTGTACGGCTTCCTGTCGCAGATCTTTAACTACGGCAACACCGACATCGAGAAGCGCGCGATCTTCTTCCGCCTGCTGCACAAGGTGCTCGACTTCGGCAGCGAGAGCGAAACGGTCGACCTGTCCTCGCTCGCGCTCACCCACTACACGCTGAAGAACCTCGGCACCCGCCGCCTGGCGCTGGACGCGGGGCAGGGCGAGTACAAGCTAAAGCCCAGCGGCCCCGGTGGCGGCGAAGTGCGCGACAAGCAGAAGGCCGCGCTCGACGAGATCATCGCGCGGGTGAATCAGCTCTTCATCGGCGAGCTCACCGAGGGCGACAAGCTGCTCTACGTGAACCACGCGATCAAGGGCAAGCTGCTGGAGTGCGAGACGCTGATCGAGCAGGCGGTGAATAACACCAAGGAGCAGTTCGGCAACTCGCCCGATCTGGATGCGCGCATCCTGGACGCGGTGATGGACGCGCTGTCGGCCTTCACCGCGATGAGCCGGCAGGCGCTGGAATCCGAGCGCATTCGGGCGGAAATCAAGGCAATCCTCCTTGGGCCGGGACGGCTGTATGAGTTGCTGCGTGCGGCCCGAGGCGAGCGTGGCGATGGGGAGTAGGGCGCCCGGTTGCCCGGTTCCAGGCGGTGGCGTCCATTCGTCCTGAACGCGCGCAGGGGCTTGCGGGCTTCGTCCGGTCCACCAGAAGTGGCAATTTGCTCCCGCCGAATCTGCGCACGCTGGACGGAGGTTGAGGTCGCTGTCGTTGACGCGCAAAAAGGGTGATCAGCGCTTTCCGAAACGAGCTTTTGTTGCGTATATAACAGTAAGCAAAGTGTCCAAAAACGAAAAACCCACCGCCAGGGGTGGGTTCGTCTGCTTACCATACGCTTACCGCGACTTTTCGCGACGTGCAGAAATCGCGCTAAGTCTCTGATTTTGTGGGGCGACATACCGGTTTCGAACCGGTGACCTTTGGAGCCACAATCCAATGCTCTACCAACTGAGCTAATGCCGCCACTGCAGGACCCCGGAAAAACCGAAGCCCTTGAAACTTGTCCCGTCCTGGCCTGCCCGGCAGGGATCGAACCTGCAACCCCCGGCTTAGAAGGCCGGTGCTCTATCCAATTGAGCTACGGGCAGATTCCCGCGGGCAATCGGAGTGTGAGCTGGTCGGGGTGGAGGGATTCGAACCCCCGACATCTTGCTCCCAAAGCAAGCGCGCTACCGGACTGCGCTACACCCCGAGAGCCGCGAACTATACAGAGTCCTCTTCGTGGCGTCAAACGTATTTCGCGCTTTTGTTCATGCGCCTTTCAGGCGTTTGCGGCCTGATGCCATGCACGTACTGCGCGCACCAGGTTCGCCAGCAGCCAGGCGAATTCCACGGTGACGAGCAGGCCGGCGATCGGCGTGGTGACCGGCACCAGCACGGCGACGATCAGGGCGGCAAGCGCCGCTGCGTGGACGCGCAACTGGTTGCGGATCGGTGCGTCGGGAAGCAGCTTCTTCATGTTCGGCGCACGGATCCGGGCCTGGGTCAGGTTGAGCCAGGTCAGGAAGGGGACGATCTTGTACAGCATGGCGCTGATGGCGCCGGCGAAGGTGCCGTGGAGCACGAGGACGCCGGCGAGGACGGGCCACTGAGGGGCGTCGTGGGTCAGCGAGACGAGCAGCGCGATCAGGCTGCCGAGGAGGGCGATCATCGCGAGCCGGAACGCCCGGAAGGGCGCGTCCGGCGTGCTGCGCCGCGAGTTGCGCTGCAGCTTGAGGGTTTGCAGTGCGAATCCGCTAGCCATCACGAGCAGCACGGCGGACAGCGCGAGCTTGAGCGACGCGATGGCGGTGATCAGCGCGAACGACCACACTCCCAGCGCGATGAGCGCAGCGGGGGCCCAGAAACGGGTGAAATTGGCCGGGTAAGCCGGGGTGATCTGGAACATCGGTACGACCACCCAGCTCGTGGCTGCGAGCAGCACGCCACCCCAGCCCATCCAGGCCCAGACGGCGTGCAGGTCGACCAGGGTCGGAAGTGCAACCGGCAGGGGCAGCCCTTGGCTCAAGGCAAGCGCAAGCACGATCCCCAGCGCGGTGGTGAGTGCCAGGGCGCCGAGCGCGAGGCGCAGGTCGCGCGGTGTCCTGCTCGCGCCTTGAGCAGGCGCGGCCCTTGCAAGGCCGACCAGGCTGGCGGCGAGGAAGACGCACAGTCCCGATGCGAGCAGGACGCCCCCCGATACGATCGCGAGCGGCGCGCCGTCGCCCAGACCGAAGGCGAGACTCGCGGCACCGAGGCCGAGCAGCACATGGGTGACCCCGGCGACGCGCAGCGGCGCGGGGAAGGCTGCCCCGGCCACGACCGGGAGGATCTGCAGCAGGGCGCCGAGCATCACCTGCAGCATGAAGCCGGCGGCGATCAGATGGACGACTGCGAGTGCGCCGGGCGTCCACCGCGACCCGAGCAGTTCGCCGTCGAAGATCAATACCAGGCCTGCGATCAGGCCGAACACCGGTGCGGTCAGGAAGAATCGCAGCGGTGCCGACAGCGGAGGTGTGTCCTCGTACGCCAGGCCCGGATTTGCGCTGCTCATGGTCGGCTGATGAGGATCTCGACTGCGCCGTCGTCGCGGAACCCGGCCTCGTGGCGGTAGCCGTCACGCTCGAGGATCCGCAGCAAGGGATGTGGCATGCGATCGATCAGCAGGGTGAACTGCCCGCCGGGCGGGAGATCCGCCAAGGCCTCCATTGCGCGCTCGAAAGGCTCGGGCGGTTCGAGGCCGCGCGCGTCGACGGTCTTCGCGTTCATGCTGCGTGCTCCGGGGCGAGCCTGTTGGCGAGGGTGTCGACCAGGGTGTCGCGATCGGCGCCGAGGCGCATGTCGCACATCGGGTAAAGGATGTTCTCTTCCTTCATGTTGTGCTGCTGCATCATGATCAACAGGGTTTCGGCCTCGCCGCCGAATTCGTCGAGGTCACGACTGGCCAGCGCCGCGCGCAACTGCGCCAGCGTCGCGCGCATGTCGGCATGTTCGCCGCGCATGACCTGGGTCGGCCCCTGTGTCATGCCGGTGGCGGCTTCGAAGCGCGGGAACAGTTCCTGTTCCTCGGCCTGGAAATGGGCCTCGAGCCCGCTGGCGAAAGCATCGAGCGCCTGCGTTGCAGCGTCCCAGTCCTTCTTGTTGGCGAGAGTCTCGGCCCGGGCGAAATCGTGGTCGCAACTGCGGTGGTCGTGCGTCATCAGTTCGGCGATCGAGGTCATTGTCGGCTCCGGGGGTTTGTCGGACGCATTTTCCGCACGCTCGATCAGAAGGCATTGATACGAGTCAAGTCGACCCTCTCGGCCCGTCGCTGCACCCCGACGGCTGAGCGCGCGCGCTCGCCTGCGTGCGCCGCCACGGGCACAATGCCGCTTTGTTCGCCATGGACCAAACCCGGATGGAATCGAGCGGCATGCCCAGCCGATGGGGGCGGATCTTCCTTCCGTTCGCGCTCGGCTATTACCTGTCCTATCTGCTGCGCACCGTGAACGCGGTGATCTCGCCCGCGCTCACCGCCGAACTCGATCTGTCGGCTGCGAACCTGGGGCTGCTCACCAGCACCTATTTTCTTGCGTTCGGACTCGCGCAGATACCGGTGGGCATTGCGCTCGACCGCTTCGGGCCGCGGCGGGTCGAGGCGCTGCTGCTGCTGATCACGGCCATCGGTGCGGCGATGTTCGCGCTCGGCGACAGCCTGCAGATGCTCGGCTTCGGCCGCGCCCTGATCGGCCTCGGCGTGTCGGCCTGCCTGATGGCGGCGTTGAAGGGCTTTGCGCTTTGGTATCCGCGCGAGCGCCAGAGCTCGATGACCGGATTCATCATGGCCTCCGGGGCGCTTGGTGCGCTCACCGCGAGCACGCCGCTGGAGGCGCTGCTGCCGGTGCTCGGCTGGCGTGGTGCGTTCTGGATCATTTGCGTCGTCGCGCTGCTCGCGTCATTCACGATCTTCCGCAGCCTGCCCGATGCGCCGGCCGAGGGGCCGCGCGGAACGCTCGGAGATGCGCTGCGCGTGCTCGGCGGCATTTATGCGTCGCCCGCTTTCCTGCGCCTGGCCGCGTCGGCGGCGACCTTCATCGGCGGCTTCATGGCCTTGCAGAGCCTGTGGGCGGTGCCCTGGCTGATGAACGTGAACGAGCTCGGGCTGGCGCAGGCCGCGGGCATGCTGGTGGTGCTGAATCTGGGTACGCTGATCGGGCAGCTCTCGATCGGGGTGCTGGGTGTGCGCCTGGCGCGCTGGGGTGTCGAGCCGATCGCGCTGCTGCGCGGCGGCTACGCCTGCCTGCTGGCGATGCAGGTGGTGATCCTGTTCAAGCTCGCGCCGGTCATGCCGGCGTGGTTCCTGTTCGGGCTGTTCTCGGCGGTGAACTCGCAGAGCTATCTGGTTGCGTCACGCGCTTTTGCGCCCGCGCTGTTCGGCAGGGTGAGCACGGCGCTGAACCTGATGGCCTTCGCGGGCGCATTCGCGTTGCAGTGGGGGCTGGGGCACGCGCTCGACGCGCTGCGGGCTCACGGCCACGACATGGCGACCGCGCTGCAGTACGGCTTTGGCGGACTGATCCTGCTTCAGCTTGCTGGCCTGCTGCCGCTGCTGCGGCGATCCCGCGATCCGGACGATTTCGATTGAGCGCCGCGCAGCGGGGCGAACCCCCGCGCCAGCAAACCTGCCCCGATGCGCCTAAGCCGCCAGCCCGCAGGCGACGCCCGATGACCACGCCCACTGGAAGTTGTAGCCGCCCAGGTGGCCGGTGACGTCCATGACCTCGCCGATGAAGAACAGCCCGGGCACGCTGCGCGCTTCCATGGTCTTGGACGACAGCGCGTGCGTATCGACGCCGCCGAGCGTGACCTCGGCCTTGGCGTAGCCCTGGGTGCCCGACGGCGCGAGCGTCCAGTCCGCGAGGCTGGCGGCGATCGTGCGCAGTTCGGCGTGGCGGAACTGATTCACCGGCTTCATCCAGCCGTGGAGTTCGCACCAGGCGTGGGCAAAGCGCCGCGGCAGGCGCTCGGCGAGCAGATTGGGCAGCAAGGCCTTGTCGTGCGCATGTTCCAGCAGCCAGGCTTCGGCATCGATGCCCGGCAGCAGGTCGATGTGCACCGGCTCCCAGTCATCGTCGTGATAGGCCTGGGCCTGCCAGTAGCTCGACACCTGCAGCACGGACGGCCCCGACAGCCCGCGGTGCGTCACCAGCGCCGCCTCGCGAAAGACCGGCCCGCGGCAGTGGGTCTCGACCTCGAGCGAGATCCCGGCCAGCGGCGCGAGCCGCGCCAGCGTCTCCGGCGCCAGCGTGAGCGGGACCAGCGCCGGCCGCGGCGCGACCACCGGAATGCCGAACTGCTCGGCGATGCGGTAGCCGAAGGGGGTGGCGCCGATCTTCGGGATCGCCAGGCCGCCGCTGGCGATCACCAAGCTCGAGGCGCCGAAGTGCCCGCGGTCGGTCTCGATCGCGAAGCGTTCGCCCGCGGCCTCGCCGCGGTGATGACGAACCTGGTGCACGGTGGCCGGCATCGCCCATTGCACGCCGCCGTCCTCGCACTCGGCGCGTAGCATGTCGATGATCCGTTGCGCGGAATCGTCGCAGAAGAGCTGCCCCCAATCCCTTTCGTGAAAATCGATGCCGTGTCTTTGCACAAGCTCGATAAAATCGCGCGCCGTGTAGCGCGACAGCGCCGAGCGCACGAAATGGGGGTTGAGGCCGAGGTAGTTCTCCGGCCCGACGCGCCGGTTGGTGAAGTTGCACCGTCCGCCGCCGGAGATGCGGATCTTCTCGGCAAGCCGGGTGGCGTGATCCACCAGCAGCACGCTGCGCCCGCGCTGGCCGGCGGTGGCGGCGCACATCATGCCGGCGGCACCGGCGCCGATGATCACCACATCGAAATGACGCTCGACCGTGGGCGCGGCAGGCGTGAAGGCGTGCATCACGTGCTTACCTGTACGGGGAAAGCGGCGCAGAATACGCCCTATGACGCAATGCGGCAATCCGCCGGATTGCATGCCAGCGTATGCGTTCGGGCTGGGTTGGGACAATAAAAATGAATCTTCTCCTTGGAGTGTCTTATGTCTGATACCACGACCGACTCGACCACGGCGCCGCCGCGGCGCAAGGGGGTCCGTCGGGCACTGTGGGGCGCGGGTGTGCTGCTGGGGCTGTCGGCGGTGGCGTATCTCGCCACCCCGCCCGTTGCGCGGCATTACGCACAGAAATATCTCGGCGAAGTCCTCGGGCGCGAAGTCAGCATCGAGCGCGTGCTCATCAACCCATTCCGGCTCACCGCCGAGGTCGGCGGCCTGCGGGTGATGGACGCGGAGGGCACCGGCGAGGCGCTGGCCTTCGACGCCCTGCGCGCCAACCTCGAGATCGAGTCGGTGGTCCGCAAGGGCATCGTGCTGCACGAGCTCGCGCTCGAGGCCCCGCGCGTCAAGCTGGTGCTCGACGAGGGCGGCAAGCACAACTGGAGCGACGTGGTCGAGCGCATCCAGGCGCTGGGGGGCGATGCGCCTGCCGAAGACGCGCCGCCGACCCTGTTCTCGGTCGGCAACATCCGCATCAGCGACGGCCACGTCGAGGTCGAGGACAAGCCGCGCGGACTCAAGCACGAGCTCAGCGCGATCGGCCTCGGCGTGCCCTTCATCTCCAACCTGCCGGTGCGGGTCGACGTCTTCGTGCAGCCTTCGCTGAACGCGACGCTCAACGGCGACCCGTTGCTGCTCAACGCCCGCACCAAGCCCTTTGCAGAATCGCAAGAGACCATCGTCGACATTGCGCTCAAGCAGTTCGACCTCGCGCCGTGGATGGCCTACCTGCCGATCGAGCCGCGCTTCAAGCTGCCATCGGCGCTGCTCACCACCAACCTCGAAGTCTCCTTCAGCCAGCCGACCGACGCGCCGCCGGTGGTGGCCGTGCGCGGTCCGCTGCAGATCGACCAGCTCGTGCTGCAGGATCGCGCGGGCGCGCCGGTGGCGACGGTCGCCGAGCTTGAGCTCGAGTTCGCCGACGTGCAGCCGCTGATCGGGCGCTGGCATTTCACCCGGCTGCGCCTGGATAAGCCGGAGGTGGACCTGGTGATGCTGAAGGAGGGCGGCCTGAACGTCCTCGATCTGGTGCCGCCACCCGCGAAGCCCGCGGCTGCGAAGGCGCCGGCGCCGAAGGCCGCGGCATCTGCCGCGAAGCCAGCGGACGAGGCGCCCGCCGCGGCGCCCGAAGCGCCTGCCGTCGCCGGCGCAGACGCCGCCCCTTCGGCCACGGCCAGCCCGGCAGATCCGGACTTCCTGCTTGCGCTCACCCGCATCCGCGACGGGGTGATCCGGTTCGAGGACCGCTCGCTCGCCGAGCCTTTCCGTGCGCGCATCGAGGCCATCAACCTCGACATGCGCGATCTCGCCAACGTGGGCGAGCTGCCGGCCGAGATCCGCCTCGACTACGTGAGCGACGCGGGCGAGAAGTTCGTCCACGAGGACGTGCTGCGCCTGTCGCCCTTCCAGTTCTCCGGCAGCCTGAACTTCGAGACCATCAAGCTCGCGCGCTACGCGCCCTATCTGGCTCAGGCCCTGCCGGGCGGCACGATCAGCGATGGTGCGCTGACCGGCGCGCTGCAGTACCGCATCACCCTGGGCGACAAGGGCGAGCCGCGGGTCGAGCTCGGCGCCGAGACCCTCGCCCTGCGTGATTTCGCGCTCCTGCTCAAGGGCGCGAAGGCACCGGCGATCAAGGTGCCGGAGCTCGACGTGCGTTCGGTGAGCGTCGATCTGGCCGGGCGCAACGTCCGCCTCGGTGGGCTCGACCTCAAGGGTGCTGCGATTTCGGCGGTGCGACTCAAGGACGGCAGCTTCGACATCGTCAAGGCGCTCGTGCCGGAGCCTGCACCGGCGGGCAAGGGCGCAAAGCGTGACGCGGCGGCGAAGGGCGGCCCCGACTGGGTGGTCGCGGTCGACAAGCTGGCGCTCAAATCCGCGTCGGTGCGCCTGGAGGACCGCAGCGTGCGGCGCCCGGTGGTCACTACCGTGGACAACATCGACTTCGAGCTCGACGGCTTCACCACCGCCAAGGGCAGCACGCTGCAGTTCAAGCTCGACTCGCGCTTCAACCAGCGCGGCAAGATCGCAGCCTCGGGTCCGCTCACGCTCGAGCCGCTCAAGGCCGACCTGCGCCTCGATCTGCGCAACGTCGACCTGCTGCCGCTGCAGCCCTACGTGCTCGAGCAGACGAAGATCGCGATCTCGCGCGGCAACGTCACCACCCAGGGGCGGCTGAATCTGCAGACGGGTCGGCGCGGGCAGATCCTCGCGCGCTTCAACGGCGACGTCGGCGTGGCCAACTTCGCCTCGGTCGACCGCCTCAACGCCACCGACTTCCTGCGCTGGCGCACCCTGCGCGTGGGCGGCATCGACGCCCGGCTCGAGCCGTTCTCGCTCGCGATCAAGCGCGTCGCGCTCGACGACTTCTACACCCGCCTGATCCTCGACGACCAGGGCCGGCTCAACCTGCGCGAGATCGGCGGCGTCACGGGTGACGAGCCGCCTCCGCCGCCGAAGGCCGCAGCGCCGGTGACGGTCGGCAGTGAAGCCACCCCGATGGGCGAGGCGGCCCCCGCCGCCGAAGGCACGCGCACCGTCGAGGTCGCTCCGCCGAGCGCACCGCCGCCGCCGATCCGCATCGACCGCGTCGAGATCAAGCGTGGCAACGTCGCCTTCAGCGATCGCTTCGTGCGTCCGAACTACGACGCCAACCTGACCGACCTCGCCGGCACGCTCACCGGCTTCTCGACCGCGGCGGACGCGATCGCCAAGCTCGACCTCACCGGCAAGGTGGACAAGTCTGCGCCGCTCAGCATCGCGGGCGAGTTCAACCTCTTCCGTCAGGACTCGCACCTCGACATCATCGCCAAGGTCACCGATTTCGAACTGACCGGGCTGTCGAGCTACTCGGGCAAGTACGTCGGCTATGGCATCGCCAAGGGCAAGCTCTCGGCCGAGCTCAACTACAAGATCGAGGATCGCAAGCTCACCGCGACCAACCAGATCTTCCTCGACCAGCTCACCTTCGGCGACAAGGTCGACAGCCCCGACGCGGTGAACCTGCCGGTGCAACTCGCGGTGTCGCTGCTCAAGAACAGCCGCGGCGAGATCGACCTGCGCCTGCCGGTCAGCGGCACGCTGGACGACCCTGAATTCAGCATCTTCGGGCTGGTGCTGAAGATGTTCTTCAACTTGATCGGCAAGGCCATCACCTCGCCGTTTGCGCTGCTCGGCTCGGCGCTCGGTGGCGGCGGCGAAGAGCTTTCGCAGCTCACGCTCGCGCCGGGCAATGCGCAGCCCGGCGAGGCCCAGCAGAGCAAGCTCAAGACGCTCGCCCAGGCGCTGGTCGACCGGCCGACGCTCAAGCTCGACATCGTCGGTCGTGCCGACCCGGCGACCGATCTCGACGGCCTGCGCCAGGTCGCGCTCGACAACGCGGTGCGCGCGCAGAAGCTCAAGGCGATGATCGCCCGCGGCGAGGACGCGCCCTCGCTCGAGGACATCGAGGTTGGCGCCGACGAGTATCCGGCGCTGCTCGAGAAGGCCTACAAGGCCGCCGACTTCAAGAAGCCGCGCAACATGATCGGCCTCACCAAGGACATTCCGGTGCCCGAGATGGAGGCGCTGATGCGCGCCAACGTCAAGGTCGGCGACGCCGAGCTGCGCGCGCTCGCCCAGCAGCGCGCACAGGCCGTGCGTGAATGGCTGGCGGGCGAGGGCGCCGTGCCGGGCGAGCGCATCTTCGTGCTCGAGCCCAAGGTGGAGGCGGTCGCCGAGGGCGGGCAGGTGCAGTTCTCGCTGCGCTGAGCGCGTCCTGCTGCATGCGTGATCGACGGGGGCTTCGGCTCCCGTCGTGCGTTCGGGGGCTATGATTGAAGCGTGAGCAGCACCGCGCGTGCGGGAGGGGAGCGGCCATGGGCAAGGTTTTCATCAGCTACCGGCGTGAGGATGCGGCCGGCTATGCGCGCGCGATCTACGAAGAGCTGACCGAGCGCTTCGCGGCCGATCGCATCTTCATGGACGTCGATGCGATCGAACCCGGCCTGCCCTTCGACCAGGTGATCCGCGATGCGGTCGGCCAGTGCGAGGCGCTGCTGGTGCTGATCGGTGCGCGCTGGCTGGCGCCGCAGCCCGACGGCAAGACGCGGCTCGAGGACGAGCGCGACTTCGTCCGCCTCGAGATCGCCGCAGCGCTCGCGCGCAACATCCGCGTCATCCCGGTGCTGCTCGACGGCACGCCGATGCCCAAGGAGGCCGAGCTGCCCGAGGCGCTGCGCGGGCTGGTGTGGCGCAACGCGATCGAAGTGAGCAACACGCGTTTCACCTCCGATGTGGACCGCCTTGCCCAGGTGCTGGCGAAGGTGCTGGATGGTCCGGCGGTCGCGCGTGCGCCGGATGTCGCGCCTGCCGGGCCGGCGGCGGCCGAGTCCGCGCGGACTGCGGCGGATCAGCGTACGCCGCCCTCGGCCACCCCGGCCGCACAGCAGGCGCCCGGAGCGGCGGGGGCGGACGCGACGAGGTCTTCGGCCGGGTCAGGGAGCGGCTTGCGGTACGTGGCAGGCGTGGCTGCGCTGGCGGTGGTGGCCGTGCTTGCGTGGATGATGTGGCCGGCTGCGTCACCGCCCGCGCAGGGGCCCGCGCAGGACGAGCAGGCGGCGCTGGACGCCGTCCGCAGGCTGGGCCTGCCCGCCGACGCCGAACTGGACGCGCGCACAGCGGTGGATTTCGCCGGGCGCCCCTGGGGCGTGGTGTTCGGCAGCGACCGCACCCTTGAAGCGGCGCGTGACGAGCTTCGCCGTGCGAGCCGCAACGGGGTGGAGCAGACCGCGATCTACCTGCGCAATGGCTACTACGCCAGCATCGCGCTGCGCGCCGATCGCACGGAGGCTGAGCGGATATTGCGCATGGTCCGCGCCTTCCGCAGCGATGCCTATGTGGCGGACATGCGCACCTGGTGCCTGCGGCCACAGCCGCTCGCCGGCTACGTGGCATGCGGCGCGCCGCCGGCGAACTGAAATCCGGCGCCCCCGGGACGTGTGCCGAAGTTTCACGACCGCTGGCGATGTCGTCGGAAAGTGGCCGGGGTCTGGCCGGTCGGAACAGTCCCCCCGGCAGCGCCCCGCAGCACAGATGACTCGGTAAAGCCCTCCTCAGTAAAGCCCCCTCAGTAAAGCCCCATCTCCAGCCGCGCCGCCTCGCTCATCATCTCGCGGCTCCACGGCGGGTCCCACACCAGCTTGACCTCGGCCTCGGCGACGCCGGGGATGGTGAGCAGCTTGGCTTGCGCCTCGTCGGCGATCAGCGTGCCCATGCCGCAGCCGGGGGCGGTGAGCGTCATGCTCACCGCGAGCCGGAAGCGCCCGTCGGGCAGCGCCTCTGCGGTGCAGGCGTAGATCAGGCCGAGATTGACGATGTCGATCGGGATCTCGGGGTCGTAGCAGGTGCCGAGCTGTTCCCAGGCCGCGCGCTCGATGCTCTCGGCGGTCTGTTCGCCTTCGGCTTGCGCCGGCGGTGCGGCGGCGAGCTGCGGCTCGAGGCCGAGCGCGTCGGCGTTGCGCTCGTCGATGCGGTACAGGTTGCCGCCGCTCATCACCGTGATCGAGCCGCCCAGGCGCTGGGTGATGAGCGCGTAGCTGCCTTCTTCCAGTGTCTCCGGCCGGCCCCAGGGTACGCTCACTGCCGCGCATTCGCGTTGCAGCACGCGGGAATCGGTTTCGCCGTAGCGGTCGCCCATGGTGGTTTTCTCCTCGATGGCGGTGCAGTGGATCGGTGCTTACTCGGTGTGTGCGGTCTCGTGCTCGCCGACGAGCGCGTTGTGCAGGGTGTGCCAGGCGAGCGTGGCGCACTTGACCCGCGCCGGGAACTCCTTGACGCCGGAGAGCACCTCCAGCTTGCCGAAGTCGCGCGCGGGGTCGGCGGCCTCGCGGCCTTCGGTGAGCAGCGCGTGCACGTCGCGGAACAGCGCCTCGACCTCGGCGACCGGCTTGCCCTTGACCGCCTCGGTCATCAGCGAGGCCGAGGCGGTGGAGATGGCGCAGCCGTGGCCGACGAAGCTCGCCTCGCGCACGATGCCGTCCTCGACCTGCAGGTACACCGTGAGCTGGTCGCCGCACAGCGGGTTGTGGCCGTCGGCGTGGTGGCTGGCGGCGGGCAGCGGGCGGTAGTTCCGCGGGTTGCGGTTGTGATCGAAGATCACCTCCTGGTACAGCTCGCGCAGCGAATCCTGCATGTCGCTCATGCCGCTCTCCCTTTGCCGGGCGCCGTGCCGCCGCGCGTACCGAACAGCGCCTGCGCCTTGTGGATGGCGGCGACCAGCGCGTCGAGGTCGGCCTGCTCGTTGTACAGCCCAAGCGAGGCGCGCGCGGTGCCGGGGATGCCGAAGCGCGTCATCAGCGGCATCGCGCAGTGGTGGCCGGCGCGGATCGCCACGCCTTCGGCGTCGAGGATGGTGCCGAGGTCGTGCGGGTGGATGCCGTCGACCAGGAAGGACAGGATGCCCGCCTTGTCCTGCGCGGTGCCGACCAGGCGCACGCCGGGGATGTCCTGCAGCGCGCGCGTGCCGTAGTCGAGCAGCGCCTGCTCGTGGGCGTGGATGCGGCCCAGGCCAACGCCCTGCACGTAGTCGATCGCCGCCGCGAGCGCGATCGCGCCGGCGATGTTGGGCGTGCCCGCCTCGAAGCGCTGCGGCGGCGGCGCGAAGGTGGTGTTGTCGAAGGCGACGGTGCGGATCATGTCGCCGCCACCCTGCCACGGTGGCATGTGGCGCAGCAGCTCGGCGCGGCCGTAGAGCGCGCCGATGCCGGTGGGACCGTAGAGCTTGTGGCCGGAGAAGGCGTAGAAGTCGCAGCCGATCGCCTGCACGTCCACTGCCTGGTGGGCCACGGCCTGGGCGCCGTCGACCAGCACGACCGCGCCGACCGCGTGCGCGCGACGGGTCATCTCGGCCACGGGATTGACCGTGCCGAGCGCGTTCGACACGTGCGTGATCGCCAGCAGCCGGGTGCGCTCGCCGAGCAGGCCCTCGAAGGCCGCCATGTCGAGCTCGCCGTTGTCGTGCACCGCGATCACCTTGAGCACCGCGCCGGTCTGCTCGCACACGAGCTGCCAGGGCACGATGTTGGAGTGGTGCTCCATGGTGCTGAGCAGGATCTCGTCGCCGGCGGCCAGGCGCGGCCGGCCCCAGCTCTGTGCCACCAGGTTGATCGCCTCGGTGGTGCCGCGGGTGAACACGATCTCGTCGGCGCGCGCGGCGTTGAGGAAGCGCTGCACCGTGGCGCGTGCGCCGTCGTAGTGCTCGGTGGCGTGCTGCGAAAGCCAGTGCACGCCGCGGTGGATGTTGGCGTTGGACTCGCGGTAGAAGCGCGCCTCGGCCTCGATCACCGCCGCCGGCTTCTGTGTGGTGGCGCCGTTGTCGAGGTAGGCGAGGCGGCGGCCATGCA
>JAGOEI010000218.1 GCA_017997795.1 Thauera sp.
CTGCAGCATGCGGGCGAGCGCGCGGTCGCGGTTGATGTCCCACACGATCAGCTTGGCGATCATCGGGTCGTAGTGCGGGCTGATCTCGTCGCCCTCCTCGACGCCGGTGTCGACGCGCACGTGCAGCGATTCGGCCGGCGGCGCCAGGTGCACCAGGCGGCCGGTCGAAGGCAGGAAGCCCTTGGCCGGGTCCTCGGCGTAGATGCGCGCCTCGAGTGCATGGCCGCGGATCTGCAATTGCTCCTGCGCCAGCGGCAGCTTCTCGCCCGAGGCCACGCGCAGCTGCCACTCGACCAGGTCCAGCCCGGTGATCATCTCGGTGACCGGGTGCTCGACCTGCAGGCGGGTGTTCATCTCCATGAAGTAGAAGGAGCCGTCCTGGTTGGCGATGAACTCCACCGTGCCGGCGCCGACGTAGCCCACCGCCTTGGCCGCATCCACCGCGGCCTTGCCCATCGCCGCGCGCCGTTCGAGCGTCATGCCGGGCGCGGGGGCTTCTTCCAGCACCTTCTGGTGGCGGCGCTGCACCGAGCAGTCGCGCTCGAACAGGTACACCACGTTGCCGTGGGTGTCGCCGAAGACCTGGATCTCGATGTGGCGCGGCTTGGTGATGTACTTCTCGACCAGCACGTGGTCGTCGCCGAAGCTGGAGATCGCCTCGCGCTTGCACGAGGCGAGCAGGTCGATGAAGTCCTCGGACTTCTCGACCAGGCGCATGCCCTTGCCGCCACCGCCGGCCGCGGCCTTGATCAGCACCGGGTAGCCGATGGCGTCGGCCTGCTTGTGCAGATACGAGGGCTCCTGGTCGTCGCCGTGGTAGCCGGGCGTGAGCGGCACGCCGGCAGCTTCCATCAGCTTCTTGGCCTCGGACTTCGAGCCCATGGCGCGGATCGCCGACACCGGCGGGCCGATGAAGACGATGCCTTCGCGCTCGCAGGCGTGGCAGAAGTCCTCGTTCTCGGACAGGAAGCCGTAGCCGGGGTGGATGGCCTGGGCGCCGGTGGCCTTGGCCGCAGCGATGATCTTGTCGATCACCAGGTAGGACTCGCGCGCCGCCGCCGGGCCGATCAGCACCGCCTCGTCGGCCAGGCGCACGTGGCGGGCGTTGGCGTCGGCCTCGGAATACACCGCGACGGTCTTGATGCCCATGCGGCGGGCGGTCTTGATGACGCGGCAGGCAATCTCGCCTCTATTGGCAATCAGGATCTTGTCGAACATGTCGTCTCCAGCTTCTTGTCGGAATTCAGAAATCTGTCTTTGCAGCCATCACGGTGCGGGCAGTTCGGGGTGCGCCGGTCGCAAGCGCGGCCGGAACACCCGCCGCAGGAAGCGCCACAGCATCACGATCAGCGCCACCGCCAGCACCACGAACACCACCAGCGCCACCAGGAACCACAGCGGCTCCTGCAACAGCATCCACAGCCCGCCGGCGAACATCGCGTCCTCGCCGAGCGAGGTGGTGACGTTGGTCACCGGCTCGGGCGAGGTGTTGATCGCCGCCCGCGCCCCCGCCTTGGCGAAGTGCGTGCCCGCCGCCAGCGTGCCGCCGGCCAGGGCTGCCGCCACCTGCAAGGCGCCGCTCTGGTCGCCCATCACCGCGGCCGCCAGCGCCGCACCCGCCGGGATGCGGATGAAGGTATGCACCGCGTCCCACATCGAATCGAACCAGGGCAGCTTGTCGGCGAAGAACTCGGCCAGCAGCATCACCCCGGACACCCCGAGCAGCAGCGGATGCGTCAGCACCTCCAGCCCGCCCGGCAACTGCACGCCGCCGAAGCGACCCAAGGCACCGAGCACGAAGACCAGCGCATACAGCCTCAGCCCGCTCGCCCAGCCCAGACCCGCCGCCAGCGCGGCGAGCGAGGCCATGTCGAGCGGCACGCCGCTCCAGTCGAGCAGCGCGGTGAGCTCGGTGGGCCAGCTGCTGAAGGCGTAGGCGTCCATGGCGGTCTCCGCGGATGTTCGTCAGGCTCGGCAGGCCGCGCAGTTCGTGCGCTTGCCGGCCACAGCCCGTCCCCAGCTCAACCCCGCGCGATCCACGCCGCCGGGCGCTTGTCCAAGAAGGCGGCGAGCCCCTCCTTCGCCTCCGGCGTCACGCGCAGACTGGCGATGCGGCGCGCCGTGTCTTCCACCACCGCATCGCTCACCGGCCGGTTGGCCACTGCGCGGATCAGGTCCTTGGCCGCGGCCTGCGACTTCGGGCCGCCCTGCAGCAAGGCCTCGACCACTTCGCTCACCTTGGCGTCCAGCTCCTCGGTGGCCACAGCTTCGTGCGCCAGCCCCAGCGCCGCTGCGCGCGTGGCATTGATGCGCTCGGCGGTCTGGAAGTAGCGGTAGGCCTGGCGCTCGCCGATGGCGCGGATTACGTAGGGGCTGATCGCCGAGGGGATGATCCCGAACTTGACCTCGGAGGTCGCGAACACCGCCTTGTCCCCCGCGATGCAGATGTCGCAGGCGCTCGCCAGCCCCATGCCGCCACCCAGCGCCGCGCCGTGCACGCGCGCGATCGTGGGCTTCCTCATCTCGGCCAGCGTGCGCAGCATGCCGGCGAGCTTCATCGCATCGGCGAAGTTCTCCGCCTCGCTCGCCTCGCCGGCGGCCTTCATCCAGTTGAGGTCGGCGCCGGCCGAGAAGCTTTTTCCCCGCCCCGCGAGCACCACCGCGCGCACCGTGTCGTCGGCATCGAGCTCGATACAGGCGGTGGTGAGGTCGGCGATCAACTGCGCGTTGAAGGCGTTATGCACGTCCGGGCGGTTCATCCAGATCGTCGCCACGCCGGCTTCACGGACGATTTCCAGGGTCTCGTAGCTCATCTCGGCCCCCTCACATCCGGAATACGCCGAACTTCGTCGGCTGGATCGGCGCGTTGAGCGCAGCCGACAGGCTCAGCCCCAGGATGCGCCGCGACTGCGCCGGATCCACCACGCCGTCGTCCCACATGCGCGCGGTGGCGTAGTAGGGATGGCCCTGGACCTCGTACTGCTCGCGGATCGGCGCCTTGAAAGCTTCTTCCTCCTCCTTGCTCCAGGCGCCGCCCTTGGCCTCGATGCCGTCGCGGCGCACCGTGGACAGCACGCTCGCCGCCTGTTCGCCGCCCATCACGCTGATGCGCGAATTCGGCCACATCCACAGGAAGCGCGGCGAGTAGGCTCGGCCGCACATGCCGTAGTTGCCGGCGCCGAAGGAGCCGCCGATCAGCATGGTGATCTTGGGCACCTGCACGGTGGCGACCGCGGTCACCATCTTCGCGCCGTCCTTGGCGATGCCGCCGTTCTCGTACTTGCGGCCGACCATGAAGCCGGTGATGTTCTGCAGGAACAGCAGCGGAATGCCGCGCTGGCCGCACAACTCGATGAAGTGCGCGCCCTTCTGCGCCGACTCGCCGAACAGGATGCCGTTGTTGGCGACGATGCCCACCGGGTAGCCGTGGAGTTGGGCGAAACCGCACACCAAAGTCGTTCCGTACCTCGCCTTGAACTCGTCGAAACGCGAGCCATCGACCACGCGGGCGATGATCTCGCGCACGTCGAAGGGCTTGCGGGTGTCGCTGGGGATGATGCCGTAGATCTCTTCCGGGTCGTACAGCGGCTCTTCGCCCTGGCCCAGCGCCATGTTGATCGGCTTCGTGCGGTTGAGGTTGGAGACGATGCGGCGCGCGATGTAGAGCGCGTGGGCGTCGTTCTCGGCCAGGTGGTCGGCCACGCCCGAGAGCCGTGTGTGAACATCGCCGCCGCCGAGGTCTTCCGCAGTCACCACCTCGCCGGTCGCCGCCTTCACCAGCGGCGGGCCGCCGAGGAAGATCGTGCCCTGGTTCTTGACGATGACGGTCTCGTCCGACATCGCCGGCACGTAGGCGCCGCCCGCAGTACACGAACCCATCACCACCGCGACCTGCGGGATGCCCTTGGCCGACATGTTGGCCTGGTTGTAGAAGATGCGGCCGAAGTGGTCGCGGTCGGGGAAGACCTCGTCCTGCCGCGGCAGGAAGGCGCCGCCCGAGT
>JAGOEI010000219.1 GCA_017997795.1 Thauera sp.
ACCGCCTTCATCAGGCCGATGTTGCCTTCCTGGATCAGGTCGAGGAACTGCAGGCCGCGGTTGGTGTACTTCTTGGCGATCGAGATCACCAGGCGCAGGTTGGCCTCGGTCATCTCGCGCTTGGCGCGGCGCATCTTTGCTTCGCCGGTAGACATCTGGCGGTTGATGTCCTTGAGTTCCTTCAACGGGATGCCGATGCGGTCCTGCAGGTCGATGAGCTTCTGCTGCTCTTCGAGCACCGCGGGGTGGATGCGCATCAGGCCGTCGGCGTAGTTCTTGCCTGCGGCGATCTCGTTCTTGAGCCAGTCGAGGTTGACCTCGTGGCCGGGGAAGACCTTGATGAAGTGCTGGCGCGGCATGCCGGCGCGGTCGACGCACAGTTGCAGGATCTGGCGCTCGTGGCTGCGCACCTGCTCGACCATGTGGCGCACCGAGTCGCACAGCTTCTCGATGGCCTTGGCGGTGAAGCGGATGTTGAGCAGCTCGTCCGAGATCTGCTGCTGCAGCGCGAGGTAGGTGAGGTCCTGCGAGCCCTTCTTGTCGAGGGTGGCCATCTTCTTCGCGTACAACTCGCGAATCACGTCGAAGCGGGCCAGCGCGTCGTTCTTGAGCTGCAGCAGGGACGCGGCGTTGGCGCGCTCGGCGCTGTCGGCGCTGTCTTCCTCGTCGCCGTCTTCGGCTTCCTCGTCGGCCTCTTCCGCTTCGCCCTCGTCCGCGTCGGCCGCATCGTCGTCCTCTGCCGCACCTTCGTCGGTGCTGGCGTTGGGGTCGATCACGCCGTCGACGAGTTCGTCGATCTTGGCTTCGTCACGCGCGACGCGATCGACGATCTCGAGCATCTCGGCGATCGTGGTCGGGCAGGCCGAGATGGCCTGGACCATGTGCTTGAGGCCATCCTCGATGCGCTTGGCGATCTCGATCTCGCCCTCACGGGTGAGCAGCTCGACCGTGCCCATCTCGCGCATGTACATGCGCACCGGGTCGGTCGTGCGGCCGAACTCGGAGTCTACGGAAGACAGCGCCTGTTCGGCTTCTTCTTCGGCGACGTCCTCGTCGACGTTGGTCGCGACGCTGTCGGACATCAGCAGGTCTTCGGCGGCCGGTGCCGCGTCGTAGACCTGGATGCCCATGTTGTTGAACGTGGCGATGATGCCTTCGATCTGTTCGGCGTCGGCAACGTCGTCCGGCAGGTGGTCGCTGATTTCGGCGTAAGTCAGGTAGCCACGCTCCTTGCCGAGCGTGATCAGCGTCTTCAGCCGGGTGCGGCGCACCTCCGAATCGAGCGGGGTGGCGGGGCTTTCGACGACAGGGGCTGACTTGTCCTTGGCCTTCGAAGGGCGGCCCTTTGCGGGTGCGTCCTTGCGCGGGTCCTTGGCTTTTTCGCGTGCCATGGCACTCCTCAAGTGAGGGTGTAAGAAAATGGGAAACCCAAAATTGTACTATAAATCTGAGACTTTGCCGCCGCTGACGAGGTTCCGCTTCTCCAGCAGCAGCTCGCTGAGGCGGTGGCGAGCGGCCGCATCGAGGCCCTGCTCACGATCCTTTTGTAGCAGGGCGGCGATCTCGTTGCCGACGCTGTCGGCGTGGAGTTTGCGCAGGGTGTCGTCGAACAGCGTCTCGACCACGGCTTCGTCGAATTCCGCGTCCACGAGTTCCGCGGCCACGCGCGACAGCGTTTCGCCGTGCGGGGTGTCGCGAAAGCGCTCGATGAGCGCGCCGAGTCCGCCGGCGGGGACGGGTTCGCCCAGGCTGAGGAGATCGATGATCGCGATCAGTGCGAGGCCTTCCGGGCTGTCGTCGGGGATCAGGGATACGGGCAGGCGGGCTGCCCAGTTCGGGTGCTGAAGGACGAGGCGAAGCAGGGTGCTGGCGGTGGAGGGCGGTTTGCGGCGCCCGCCGACGCGTGGGCGCGCGATCGCGGCACGCGCCGGGGTGCGATCCCTGCGATCCCGGTCTTCCGCGGGGGGCATCGCCCCTGTCATCGCGGCTGCACCGTGTGTGCCAGGCTGGACTTCGGCGGTACGACGGCGGGGCGCCTGCGCGGCCAGTTGCTCGAAGGCGAATTCGACCTCGCCCTGGGTCATGCCGGCTGTTTCGGCTACGGACTTGACCACCTGCAGCTTCAGCAGTGGCGCGGAAATCCGCGTGACCAGCGGCGCGGCCTCGTGCACGAAGGCGGCGCGGCCTTCAGCGCTGTCGAGCGCGTGGCGTTCCGACAGGGTCTGGATCAGGAAGCGGGCGAGCGGCGTGGCGGCGAGCGCCGCGGTGCGGAAGGCGTCGGCGCCTTCCGCGCGCACGAAGGAATCCGGGTCGTGCTCGGTGGGCAGGAACAGGAAGGCGAGCGTGGCATCGTCGCGCAGCGACTCGAGCGCGTTCTCCAGTGCGCGCCACGCCGCGCGCCGGCCGGCGGCATCGCCGTCGAAGCAGAACACGATGCGGTCGGTCTGGCGCAGCAGCGTGTGCACGTGGTGCGGCGTGGTCGCGGTGCCGAGGGTGGCGACTGCGTTCTCGATGCCGAACTGGGCGAGCGCGACCACGTCCATGTAGCCCTCGACCACGACCACGAAGCCGGCTTCGCGGATCGCCTTCTGCGCGAGGAAGAGGCCGTACAGCTCACGCCCCTTCTCGAATAGCGGCGTCTCCGGCGAGTTCAGGTACTTCGGCTCGCCCTTGTCGAGCACGCGCCCGCCGAAGGCGATGATGCGGCCGCGGCGGTCGTGGATCGGGAAGATGATGCGGTTGCGGAAGCGGTCGTAGCGCCGGCCCTGGTCGTTGTCGATGACGAGCCCGGCGTCGGCGAGGGTCTTCGCCTGGTAGTCGGGGAAGACCTTCTGCAGCCCTTGCCATTCGTCGGGGGCGTAGCCGAGCTCGAAGCGCGCGGCCACCTGTCCGGACAGGCCGCGGCGCTTGAGATAGTCGACGGCCTGGCGTGCGGGTTTGAGCTGATCGCGGTAGAAGCGCGCGGCGACGGTCATGGCCTCGTACAGGCGTTCGCTGGCGTCGTCGTGGGCGGGCGCCGCGCTGCGCCCGTCGTCGGGCACCTGCAGGCCGACCTGGTTGGCGAGTTCCTTGACGGCGTCGACGAAGCCGAGGCCGCTGTACTCCATCAGGAAGCCGACCGCGCTGCCGTGCACGCCGCAGCCGAAGCAGTGGTAAAACTGCTTGGACGGGCTGACCGAGAACGAGGCGGATTTTTCGCCGTGGAAGGGGCAGCAGGCGAAGTAGTTGGCGCCGCTCTTCTTGAGCGGAAGATAGCGTTCGATGACGTCGACGATGTCGACGCGGGACAGCAGTTCCTGGACGAAGGACTGTGGGATCATCGCGCGCGGATACGGATGCGATCCCGCAGCAGCCATCCTGCGCGGGCAGCCTGGGGGCCGATGCTGGATCGATCGTTGAAAAGCATCACGCCGGGCGAGGGTCGAGTGACCTTCGGCCGGCGTGCAGGCAGCCCCGCGAGGCGGGGTGCGAGAGCAATCAGTAGAGCTTCGGCGGCAGCGTCTGGCTGCGCAGGCGCTTGTGATTGCGCTTGACTGCGGCGGCCAGCTTGCGCTTGCGCTCGGCGGTGGGCTTCTCGTAGAACTCGCGCGAGCGCAGTTCGGTCAGCACACCGGTCTTCTCGATGGTGCGCTTGAAGCGGCGGATCGCAACTTCAAACGGCTCGTTTTCCTTGACGCGGATACCGGGCATTGCGGACTTCCTTGGGTGTCTGGTGGGCAGAAAGATCGCGAATATAAACCACGCCCTTCGATATGGCAAGGGCGGTGCTCGCCAGAAGCGGGCGGTGCAGGGTTAAAATGCAACACCGAATCAAGCGGATGCGCTCCATGAAAGTCCTCGGCATCGAAACCTCCTGCGACGAGACCGGCGTGGCGATCTACGACACCGACGCCGGTCTGCTCGCGCACGGCCTGCACTCGCAGATCGATCTGCATGCCGCCTATGGTGGGGTGGTGCCCGAGCTCGCCTCGCGCGACCACATCCGCCGCCTGCCC
>JAGOEI010000220.1 GCA_017997795.1 Thauera sp.
CGACCTCGCCGGGGCCGGACGCGGGCATGGAACGGTCTGCAGGCTCGGGACTTCGTGGCATTCGCTACAAGGGCCTCGGTTGACAAGGAGGCGATTGTACAACAGCCGCTGTCCGCAGGCCCGCCGGGCGGGGCAATCGCCGGACGAAGCAATCGCATCCGGCGCGCCGGCTTGGTGCAACGCCGCAGACGGGCGCATAATTCCCCCATCCGGCATCAAGGGCAGCGTTCTGCGCCCCTGTTGCCAAGCGCTTGACGGCGCCCGACGACGCTGCACCGAGATGCACGCGCCGTAACACGGGCGGCATGATTCCAAGGTGATTTCCATGAACACAGCACAACGCAGCCGGCTCGCCTGGATCGGGGTCGGCGTGGTGGTCATTGCGGCGGCGGGCGCGTGGCAGTTCCTCCGCCCTGCCGCGGATGACGGCAGCTTCGTGCGCGGCAACGGCCGCATCGAGGCCACCGAGGTCGACGTCGCCGCCAAGGCGCCCGGTCGGGTGGACGAGATCCTGGTGAACGAAGGCGACTTCGTCACCCAGGACAGCGTGGTCGCGCGCATGGACGTCAAGGCGCTGCAGGCGCAGCTTGCCCAGGCGCGCGCCGAGGTGGCCAACGCGGTCAGCGCGCGCGAGACGGCGCGCGCGCTGGTGGCCCAGCGCCACGCCGACGTGGCGATGGCCGAGGCGGTGCTGGTGCAGCGCCGCGCCGACCTCGACGTCGCGCGCAGTACCGCAGCCCGTTCGCGCGCCCTGCTCGCCGACCGCGCCACGTCCGCGCAGAAGGTCGAGGACGATGCCGCCCGCGCGCGCAGCGCCGAAGCCAACATCAGCGTTGCCCAGGCCCAGATCGCCGCCGCCCGCGCCGGCGTGCGCGCCGCCGAAGCGCAGGTGCAGCAGGCCGAAGCCGCGATCGGCGCCACCGAGGCGGTGGTCGCGCGCATCGCCACCGAGATCGCCGATGGCGAGCTGCGCGCCCCGCGCAGCGGCCGCGTGCAGTACCGCGTGGTGCAGCCGGGCGAAGTGGTCGGCGGCGGCGGCAAGGTGGTGAGCCTGGTTGACGTCGGCGACGTGTACATGACCTTCTTCCTGCCCGAGATGGCGGCCGGGCGCGTCGCGCTCGGCACCGAGGTGCGCATCGTGCTCGACGCCGCGCAGGCCTTCGTGATCCCGGCCAAGGTGTCCTACGTCGCCAGCGTCGCCCAGTTCACGCCGAAGACGGTCGAGACCCAGAGCGAGCGCCAGAAGATGGTGTTCCGCGTCAAGGCGCGCATCGACCCCGAGCTGCTGGCGAAGTACCCCGAACAGGTCAAGACCGGCCTGCCCGGCATCGCCCATGTGCGCCTGGATGCCGAGCGTGACTGGCCCGCCGAGCTGCAGGTGAGGCTGCCGTGAGTGCGCAGCGCGGCGCCACCGATGCCACCGCGCCGCCGGTGGTGCGCCTCGCCGACGTCCGCCACCGCTACGGCGACACCCTCGCCGCCGACGGTGTCACCCTCGACATTCCCGCCGGGCGCATGGTCGGCTTCATCGGCCCGGACGGCGTGGGCAAATCGACCTGGCTGGGCCTGATCGCCGGCGCGCGCAAGATCCAGCACGGCACGGTGGAAGTGCTCGGCGGCGACATGGCGGACGCCCGCCACCGCGCCCACGTGTGCCCGCGCATCGCCTACATGCCGCAGGGCCTGGGCAAGAACCTCTACCCCACGCTGTCGGTGTTCGAGAACATCGACTTCTTCGGCCGCCTGTTCGGCCAGGCGCAGACCGAGCGCGCGCGCCGCATCGCCGACCTGCTCGCCGCCACCGGCATGACCGCCTTCGCCGACCGCCCGGCCAACAAGCTCTCCGGCGGCATGAAGCAGAAGCTCGGCCTGTGCTGCGCGCTGATCCACGACCCCGACCTGCTCATCCTCGACGAGCCCACCACCGGCGTCGATCCGCTGTCGCGCCGGCAGTTCTGGGAGCTCATCGCGCGCATCCGCGCCGACCGTCCCGGCATGAGCGTGCTCATCGCCACCGCCTACATGGAAGAGGCCGAGGGCTACGACTGGCTGGTGGCGGTCGATGCGGGCCGCGTGCTCGCCACCGGCACGCCGGACGAACTGCGCGCCGCGGGCGGCGCCGACACGCTGGAAGAGGCCTTCATCGCCCTGCTGCCCGAAGCCCGCCGCCAGGACCACCACCGCCTCGAGATCCCGCCGCACAGCGCGGGCGAGATCGTGATCGAGGCGCGCGGACTGCAGATGCGCTTCGGCGACTTCGTCGCGGTGGATGACGTCAACCTGGCGGTGCGGCGCGGCGAGATCTTCGGCTTTCTCGGCTCCAACGGCTGCGGCAAGTCGACCACGATGAAGATGCTCACCGGCCTGCTCGAACCCAGCGCCGGCGAGGCGCTGCTGCTCGGCAGCAAGCTCGACGCCAGGAACCTCGCGACGCGCCGGCGCGTGGGCTACATGTCGCAGGCGTTCTCGCTCTACGGCGAGCTCTCGGTGCGTCAGAACCTCGACCTGCACGCCCGCCTGTTCGACCTCGCCGACGCCGAGGCTGAGTCGCGCATCGCCGAGCTCGCCCGCCGCTTCGACCTCGACCCGGTGATGGACGTGCAGCCCGACGCGCTGCCGCTCGGTATCCGCCAGCGCCTGCAGCTCGCGGTGGCGGTGCTGCACCGGCCCGACGTGCTGATCCTCGACGAGCCCACCTCGGGCGTCGACCCGGTGGCGCGCGACCACTTCTGGGAGCTGATCGTCGACCTGTCGCGCAAGGACGGCGTCACCATCTTCATCACCACCCATTTCATGAACGAGGCCCAGCGCTGCGACCGCATCTCGCTGATGCACGCCGGGCGCATCCTCGCCAGCGACACCCCGGCGGCGCTCGTCGAGGCCCGTGGCGCCGCCGGTCTGGAGGACGCCTTCGTCGCCTGGCTGCAGGACGCGATCGACGCTGAACAGCCGGACGGCGCAGCGCCAGCGCCAGCGCCAGCGGCACAGCATCCGGCCGCTGACTCGGCTGCGGCCCTGAGCCCCACCCGCCCCGCCGGCTTCAGCCTCGCCCGCCTGCTCAGCCTGTCGGCGCGCGAGGCGATCGAGCTACGCCGCGACCCGGTGCGGCTCACGCTCGCGCTGGTCGGCACGCTGGTACTGATGCTGGTCATGGGCTACGGCATCAACATGGACGTCGAGAACCTCAGCTTCGCGGTGCTCGACCACGACCGCAGCGTGGCCAGCGAAGGCTACACGCTGCGCATCGCCGGCTCGCGCTACTTCACCGAGCGCGCCGCGCTCGAAAGCCACGCCGAGCTCGACCAGCGCATGCGCAGCGGCAAGCTGACGATGGCGATCGAGATCCCGCCCGGCTTCGGCCGCGACCTCGCGCGCGGCAAGGCGCCGCAGGTGGCGGTGTGGCTCGACGGCTCGATGCCGCTGCGCGGCGAGCTCGCGCGCGCCTACGTGAGCGGCGTGCACGCGCAGACGCTCGCCGAAGCCGCCGCAGAAGCGGGCGCCGGCAGCGCAGCCGCGCCCGCCACGATCGAGGTGCGCTACCGCTACAACCCCGAGCTGCGCAGCCTGGTGGCGATGGTGCCGATGGTGATCCCGCTGCTGCTGGTGTTCATCCCGTCGATGCTGACCGCGCTCGGCGTGGTGCGCGAGAAGGAGCTCGGCTCCATCCTCAACCTGTACACCACGCCGGTGACGCGCTTCGAGTTCCTGGTCGGCAAGCAGTTGCCCTACATCGCGCTGTCGCTGTTCAACTTCGTGCTGCTGTTCATCTTCGCGGTCACCCTGTTTCAGGTGCCGTTCAAGGGCAGCTTCGTGGCGCTGGCCAGCGGCGCGCTGCTCTACGTCACCGCCACCACCGGGCTCGGCCTGCTCGCGTCCACCATGACCAGCAGCCAAGTGGCCGCGCTCGCCGGCACCTCGATCGGCACCCTGCTGCCGGCGATCCAGTTCTCCGGGCTGATGGACCCGGTGTCCTCGCTCGAAGGCGGCGGCGCGT
>JAGOEI010000221.1 GCA_017997795.1 Thauera sp.
TCGTCGAACAGCACGAAATTACCGCCCGCTTCGCCGCTGGCCTTGTGCTGCTTGAGTTCGAGACGCACGATGTCGCCGCCCTGCGCGGACACTTCGGCACGCAGCAGGTCGGTCTCGACCACCACACGCGGCGCCGCCGCGGACGCAGCAGCCTGCTCACCCGGGACAACGGGCGCGCCCGCTGCCGGCGCGGTCAACGTGGGCGTGGGCACCGCACCGTCGGCGGGTGCGGCTGCGCCGGCGGTGGCCGCTTGCTGCGCCGCAACGGGTGGCTGATTGTGCTTGAGCCAGCCATCCCACAGCATGACCAGGGCGAAGGAGAAAACCAGGAAGAGGATGAGGCGGCGTTGATCCATCGGATTCGTTCTGTCTCAGGTCAGGGAACGGGATCATACCCGCCCGGATTGAAAGGGTGACAGCGCCCCACCCGTTTCGCAGCCATCCAGCCGCCACGCAGCGCGCCGTGGCGCTCGAGGGCCTCGATCGCGTATTCGGAGCAGGTCGGGTGGAAACGGCAATTGCGCCCGAGCATCGGACTGATCGCATAGCGGTAGAAACGCACCAGCGCGATCAACACGGTTTTCATGAGCGGGGCAACCTTTGCAGCAAGGCGAGCAGGTCGAGGTTCATTTCGGCGCGGGTCGCCTTCGCGACGGGCGCATGCAGGCGCACGACAAGATCCATGGCCGGCAGCGCCTCACGATGGCGCCTGAATGTTTCACGCGCAATGCGCTTGACCAGATTGCGCAAGTTCGCGCGCTTGGCGAGCTTCTTGGCGACCACCACGCCGAGGCGGGCGGTATCGAGGCCATTGGGGCGGTAATGCACAATGTAGAAGCGCCCGCGCAGCGCCCGCCGAAAAGCAAAAACGGATGAATACTCATCCGTTTTGTGCAATCTGTGAGCGCTGCGGAAACCCTGGTCAGCGCTCGTGGGCAACGTCACCTCAGACGGCGAGGCGGTGACGACCCTTGGCACGACGTGCGCGGATGACCGCACGGCCGCCACGGGTCTTCATGCGGACCAGAAAGCCGTGGGTGCGCTTGCGACGGACAACGGAGGGCTGATAAGTGCGTTTCATGTTCGGACTGCCAGTGTTAGGTCAAACGCGAGAGTTAAATGGATATCCCCATGTTTGTCAAGAACAATTTTTGACCACCCCTGTGGATAAGTCGAGTCTGCCAGATTACAATGACCCTCTTTCGTGCCTCCAGCCTCTTGCGCGCGCGCAACAGGGGCACTGCAACAAAATGCCGCCATCCGAGCGCAATGCAGGCACACGACCCCGACACAACCGCCCCTCGGCAAACCCGCTGCGCAGGCGCCCCATCGCCCTGAGCACAGAACATTGTCGTACATCGAAGCGCACTCCCGATTGCCGTCAACCTCGTCCACCATCCCCGCCGTGACTCAAGATTTCTGGTCTTTCTGCCTGTCGCGCCTTGAACAGGAACTGCCCCAGCAGCAGTTCAACACCTGGATCAAGACCTTGCGGGCAGAATCCGGCGAGGACTCGGCGTGGACCTTGATCGCACCCAACCGCTTCGTGCTGCAGTGGGTGCGCGAGCGCTATCTGCGCCGCATCGAAGAGCTCGGCGAGGAATTCGCCGGCACGCCGCTGGCCGTCGAGCTGCAATTGCCGCCCGCCGGCGCCGCCCGCCCTGCACGCGCCGCCGCGACCGACGCAGCCGCTGCCACCGCAGCCGCGCCTGGCGCAGCGCAACGCACCGCGCCCGGGACCGCGACAAGCGCCGCACCCGTCGCCTCCACGCCACCGGTCGCCAGCACTGCCGAAGCCGCGCCGGACGTCGCCACGGAAGAAGCGCACGAGCGCGTCCCTGCCCCGCGCATCCGGCGCAGCGCGGCCCCGTCCGCGCGCGACGGCGAGCCCAACTCCGGCCTCGAGCTCGCCTACGAGAAGACCCGCCTCAACCCCGACTTCACCTTCGACACCCTGGTCACCGGCCGCGCCAACGACCTCGCCCGCGCCGCCGCCATGCAGGTGGCGCAGAACCCGGGCACGTCGTACAACCCGCTGTTCGTCTACGGCGGCGTCGGCCTGGGCAAGACCCACCTCGTGCACGCCATCGGCAACGCGGTGTTCAAGCACAACCCGCGCGCGGTCATCCGCTATGTACACGTCGAGGACTACTACGCCGACGTGGTGCGCGCCTATCAGCAGAAGAGCTTCGACGCCTTCAAGCGCTACTACCGCTCGCTCGACATGCTGATCATCGACGACATCCAGTTCTTCAATAACAAGAACCGGACGCAGGAAGAGTTCTTCCACGCCTTCAACGCGCTCACCGAGGCGCGCAAGCAGATCGTCATCACCTGCGACACCTACCCCAAGGACATCCAGGGCCTGGAAGACCGCCTCATCTCCCGCTTCGACTGGGGCCTCACCGTGCAGATCGAGCCGCCCGAGCTCGAAATGCGCGTCGCCATCCTCAAGAAAAAGGCCGAGGCCCTGCGCGTGCTGGTCGACGACGACGTCGCCTTCCTGATCGCCAAGAACCTGCGCTCGAACGTGCGCGAGCTCGAGGGCGCGCTCAACAAGGTCGTCGCCTACGCCCGCTTCCACGGCCGCCAGATCGGCCTCGAAGTGGCCAAGGAAGCGCTCAAGGACCTGCTGCACGCGCACAACCGCCAGCTCTCCATCGAGCACATCCAGAAGACCGTCGCCGACTACTACAAGATCAAGGTCGCCGACATGCACTCGAAGAAGCGCACACGCGTCATCGCGCGCCCGCGCCAGGTGGCGATGTGGCTGGCCAAGGAACTCACGCCGATGTCGCTGCCCGCGATCGGCGAAGCCTTCGGCGGGCGCGACCACACCACCGTGTTGCACGCCTGCCGCACCATCACCGAGCTGCGCCTCGGCGACCACCAGCTCAACCACGACGTCCACGTGCTCACCCAGGTCCTGCGCGGCTGAGCCGGTTGAACGCCGATCCATCGAACACTTCCGATCAACTCAACGACCCGATCTGACGCCATGCTCCTGCTCACCACCACCCGCGATGCGCTCCTGGCCCCGCTGCAGTCGGTTGCCGGCATCGTCGAAAAGCGCCACACGCTGCCGATCCTGTCCAACGTGCTGATCGAGAAGCATGGCGACCAGCTCACGATGCTCGCCACCGACATCGAGATCCAGATCCGCACCACCACCGGCGGCCACATCGGCGGCGAAGACGCCTCGATCACCGTCGGCGCGCGCAAGCTGCAGGACATCCTGCGCGCCCTGCCGGACTCGACCGACGTCAGCCTCACGCTCGACGACAAGCGTCTCACGGTCAAGGCCGGCCGCAGCCGCTTCCAGCTCCAGACCCTGCCCGCCGCCGACTACCCGAGCCTGAACCCGCCTGCCGACGCCGCCGCGCGCCTCACCATCGGCCAGCGCACCTTCAAGCGCCAGCTCGCCCAGGTGTCGTACGCCATGGCGCAGCAGGACATCCGCTACTACCTCAACGGCCTGCTGATCATCGCCGACGGCGGCGAGCTGCGCATGGTCGCCACCGACGGCCACCGCCTGGCCTACGCCGCGTCCGACCTCGAAGCCCCGGTCCCCGTGCGCACCGAAGCCATCCTGCCGCGCAAGACCGTGCTCGAACTCGCCCGCCAGCTCGCCGACAACGACGACCCGCTCGAGATCGTGCTCGCCGGCAACCAGGCCGTGTTCCGCTTCGGCTCGATCGAGCTCGTCACCAAGCTCATCGACGGCAAGTTCCCCGACTACGAGCGCGTGATCCCGCAGGCCCACCCCAAACTCATCAGCTTCGAGCGCCAGCCCCTGCTCGCCGCCCTGCAGCGCGCCGCGATCCTCACCAACGACAAGTTCCGCGGCGTGCGCATGGTGCTCGAGGACGGCCTGCTGCGCATCGTGTCGACCAACGCCGAGCAGGAAGAGGCCATGGACGAGCTCGAGATCGACTACCAGGGCGACAAGCTCGACATCGGCTTCAACGTCACCTACCT
>JAGOEI010000005.1 GCA_017997795.1 Thauera sp.
TGCCGCTGTCGGGCGAGTCGTTCTACATCGAGATCGTGGGCAAGGTCCTGGTGATGGCGATCTTCGCGATGAGCCTGGACCTGCTGGTGGGCTTCACCGGCCTGGTCAGCTTCGGCCATGCGGCCTATTTCGGCATCGCGGCCTACGCGGTGGCGATCCTGAGCCCGCAGTACGAGGCCGCCAGCCTGTGGTACGTGCTGCCCGCATCGGTCGCACTCGCCGCGCTCGCCGCCTTCGTGATCGGTCTGTTCGTGCTGCGCACCAAGGGCATCTATTTCATCATGGTGACGCTGGCGTTCGCGCAGATGGCCTACTTCATCTTCCACGACACGCCGCTGGGCGGTGGTTCGGACGGCATGTACCTCAACAACAAGCCGTCGGCCGCGATCTTCGGCTGGGAACCGTTCGACCTCAACAACGAGGTCCACATGTTCTATTTCATCCTGGCGATGCTGGTCCTGGTGTACCTGTTCCTGACGCGCATCCTGCAATCGCCGTTTGGCCGCGCGCTGGTCGGCATCAAGAGCAACGAACACCGCATGCAGTCGCTCGGCTACTTCACCTTCCGCTACAAGCTGGGGGCCTTCACGCTGGCCGGCGGGCTCGGTGGGCTGGCGGGCTTCCTGTACGCGGTGCTGTTCGGTTTCGTGACCCCGGAGCTGCTGTCCTGGCACGAGTCGGGCAACGTGCTGCTGATGGTGATCCTCGGTGGCATGGGCAACCTGGCGGGGGTGATCGCCGGTGCCTTCGCCTTCGAGATGATGCGCGAGGTGTTCGCCGACATCACCAAGTACTGGCAACTGCTGATGGGGGGCGTGATCGTCGCCGTAGTGCTCTTCCTCCCGGGCGGTCTGGCGGGAATTCCGGGCCGCATCAAGCGCGCCATGCAGGGAGGTGACGCAAAATGAGTGAAGCGAAGAACAACGAGGTGCTGCTCCAGGCCGACAAGCTCACGCGACGCTTCGGCGGCCTGGTGGCGAATCAGGACATCAGCGTGACCCTCGAGCGCCAGATGATCCACGTGCTGCTTGGCCCCAACGGCGCCGGCAAGTCGACCTGCATCAACATGCTGTCGGGTGACCTGCCGCCGTCCGAGGGCAAGATCCACTTCATGGGCAAAGACATCACCGGGCTCACCGCGGCGCAGCGTTCGCAGGTCGGCATCGGGCGCAGCTACCAGCGCACCAACATCTTCCCGCAGTTCTCCGTGCTCGAGAACGTCCGCCTGGCCGCGCAGTCGCGCCGTCAGGAGCCGTGGCGGATCTTCAGCAAGGCGATGGAGGCGAAGTGGGCGCTGGAGAAGGCGCGCGCCTGCATCGACGAGGCCGGCCTGGGCAAGCGCGTCGACTGGGTGTCGGGCGTGCTCAGCCACGGCGAACAGCGCCAGCTCGAGATCGCCATGGTGCTCGCCACCGACGCGCAGGTGCTGCTGCTCGACGAGCCGCTCGCCGGCATGGGTTCGGAAGAATCGGCGAGCATGGTCGAGGTGCTCAAGCGCCTGCGCCAGACGCGCGGCATCCTGCTCGTGGAGCACGACATGGACGCCGTGTTCGCGGTCGCCGACATGATCACGGTGATGGTCAACGGCCAGTTGCTGGAGTGCGGCCCGCCCGCGCAGATCAAGGCCAGCGTGGCCGTCCAGCAGGCCTACCTGGGAACGGAGGACAGCTTCCATGTCTAACATGCTGCTCGAAGCCAAGGAAATTCATACCTACTACGGCGCCAGCCACATCCTGCACGGCCTCGACTTCCACATCCGCGAAGGCGAGGGCATTGCGCTGATGGGCCGCAACGGCATGGGCAAGTCCACGCTGATCAAGAGCATGCTCGGCCTGGTGCGTCCGCGCCACGGCCGCGTGCTGGTGCGCGGCGACGACTACACCAAGGCGCGCACCTACCAGACCGCGCAGCAGGGCATTGCCTACGTGCCCGAGGGCCGTGGCATCTTCAAGAGCCTGACCGTGCGCGAGAACCTGCTGATGTCGGCGCGCGCCGGCATCGACGGCCGCCGCGAATGGACCTTCGACCGCGTGATGACGACCTTCCCGCGCCTGGGCGAGCGCATCAACAACGGCGGCTGGCAGTTGTCGGGCGGCGAGCAGCAGATGCTGACCATCGGCCGCGCGCTGATGACCAACCCCGACCTGCTGATCCTCGACGAGGCCACCGAGGGCCTGGCGCCGCTGATCGCGATGGAGATCTGGCGCATCGTCAAGGAGATCCGCAAGACCGGCATCGCCACCGTGATCGTGGACAAGAACCACGGCGCGGTCACCAGCATCTGCGACCGGGCGATGATCCTGGTCAAGGGCGATGTCGTTTTCGACGGTACGAGCGAGGAGATCCGCGCCCGCCCCGAACTGATCCAGCAGCACCTGGGCGTTTGAGCACGGCGCCTGTTTTGGAGGAGTGAAGACCATGAGCATGAAGTCTCTGGATGTCATCCGCGACGAGCACCGCGCGCTGGCCGCCATGCTGAGCGGCATGCGCACGCTCGTGCAGGGCATCGAGGCCGGTCGCCTGAAGCCCGACTACGACCTGTTCGCGTCGATGATCGAGTACATCGACAAGGTGCCCGAGAAGGTGCATCACCCGAAGGAGAACGAATACCTGTTCGCCAAGCTGCGCCTGCGCTGCGCCGAGGCGCTGCCGGCAATCGAAGCCCTCGAGGAGGAGCACCGTCTGGGCGATGCCCGCATCGCCACGCTGCGCGCGGCGCTGGAGAACTACCGCCAGCAGGGCGCGGCCGGTTTCGAGGGCTTCCGTGATGCGCTCAAGACCTATGTCGCGGACGAGTGGCATCACATGAACACCGAGGAAGGTCAGATCTTCCCGCTCGCCAAGGCGCACCTCACGCCCGAGGACTGGGCGGAGATCGACGCCGCCTTCCTGGCGAACGATAATCCGTGGCAGGGCGCCGCCGGCGAATACGCCGCGCTGTTCTCCCGCATCTTCAACATCGCACCGTCCCCGGTGGGGCTGGGCGGCTGAGGCGCGACCGCGCGCGCTCGGCATACATCTACAAAGGCAAGGGTATGGAAACGCAGACTGGATTCGAATGGGACGACCGCTACCTGCTGGGTTACGAGGCCATGGACGACACCCATCGCGAATTCGTCACCCTGGTGAACGATCTGTTGACCGTGGATGACGCCGCGCTGCCGGCTGCGCTCGATGCCTTTGCCGCCCACGCCGAGGCGCACTTCGCGCAGGAAAACGCGTGGATGGACCTCGACGGCTTCCCTGCGCGCGACTGCCATGTCGACGAGCACGACAAGGTGCTGGCCTCGGTGCGCGACGTGCAGCAACTGCTGGCCGAGGGCGACACCGAGGTCGTGCGCGAGCTCGCGGTGGCGCTGCAGGACTGGTTCCCCGGGCATGCGGACTACATGGATTCGGCGCTCGCCCTGTGGATGGTCAAGCGCGCGCACGGCGGCGCGCCGCTGGTGTTTCGCAGGGGCATGAGCAAGGACTGAGTGCCGTCGCGACACGAACATCTCCCTCCCCGGGATCGCGCATTCGTCACGCCTTTCGGGCAAGCCGGTGCATGGTGTCGGCATGCCCGGGGTCTCGGGTTTCGGCTCGCTTCGGCGGGCCTTTTCTTTGGTGCCGACGGGAAGGCGCTGGCGGATTCGGCAGCCATGTGCGAGCCTCTCCAGGGTGGGTGACCCGACAAGGCGTCTTGCCCGTGAATCATCCGTTTCAAAGAGGTCTGGAAAGTGAAGAAGATCCGCAGCCTGTTGGTGGCCAATCGCAGCGAGATCGCGATCCGCGTGTTGCGCGCTGCCTCCGAACTGGGCATTCGCACCGTCGCCGTGTTCTCCAACGAGGACCGGTTCGCCCTCCATCGCTTCAAGGCTGACGAGTCCTATCTCGTCGGTGCGGGCAAGAAGCCGATCCAGGCTTACCTGGACATCGACGACATCATCCGCATCGCGCGCGAGGCCGAGGTCGATGCCATCCATCCCGGCTACGGTTTCCTGTCCGAGAACCCGGATTTCGCTGTGGCCTGCGCCGCCGCCGGCATCGCCTTCATCGGCCCCGAGCCGGCGGTGATGCGGCGCCTGGGCAACAAGGTCGCCGCGCGTGAGCTGGCCGAGCAGGCCGGCGTGCCGGTGGTGCCAGCGACGAAGGCGCTGCCGCCGGATCTTGCCGGCGCCGCACGGATGGCGGCGGCGGTCGGTTATCCGCTGATGCTCAAGGCGAGCTGGGGCGGCGGCGGGCGGGGCATGCGCGTGGTCGAGTCCGAGGCCGAGCTCGGCGCGGCGATCGAGGTGGCGCGGCGCGAAGCACTGGCGGCGTTCGGCAACGACGAGCTCTATCTGGAAAAGCTGGTGCGACGCGCCCGCCATGTGGAGGTCCAGGTGCTGGGCGACTGCCACGGGCAGCTCGTGCACCTCTTCGAGCGCGACTGTTCGGTACAGCGCCGCAACCAGAAGGTGGTCGAGCGCGCGCCTGCGCCCTTCCTCGACGACGATACCCGCCAGGCCCTGTGCGATTCAGCGCTGCGCCTGGCGCGCGCCGCCAACTACACCCACGCCGGCACGGTCGAGTTCCTGATGGACGCCGACACCGGCGCCTTCTACTTCATCGAGGTCAATCCGCGCATCCAGGTCGAGCACACGGTGACCGAGCAGATCACCGGCGTAGACATCGTCAAGGCGCAGATCCGCATCACCGAGGGCGCCCGCATCGGCGACGCGGACTCGTTCGTGCCCCAGCAGGCCGATATCCGCATGTCGGGCCATGCGCTGCAGTGCCGGGTGACCACCGAGGATCCGGAGAACGGCTTCACCCCCGACTACGGCAAGATCTCGGTGTATCGCAGCGCGGCCGGCTTCGGCATCCGCCTGGATGCGGGGACCGCTTACTCGGGCGCGGTGATCACGCCGTACTACGACTCGCTGCTGGTCAAGGTCACGGCCTGGGGGCGCAGCAGCGACGAGGCGGCGCTGCGCATGGATCGGGCGCTGCGCGAGTTCCGCGTGCGCGGGCTGGCGACCAACCTGCAGTTTCTCGAGAACGTGATCGCCCATCCGCTGTTTCGCTCGGGCGAATGCACGACGCGCTTCATCGACGAGACGCCGGAGCTGTTCCAGTTCGTGCGCCGGCGCGACCGTGCCACGCGCCTGCTCAAGTTCCTCGGCAACGTGGCGGTCAATGGCAACCCCGAGATGAAGGGCCGCAAGCTGCCGCCGCTGCCCTTGCCGCGGCCGCAACTTCCGCGCACCGACCTCGCCGTGCCGCCGCCGCACGGCACGCGCGACCGCCTGCTCGAACTCGGCCCGCAGCGCTTCGCCGAGTGGATGAAGGCGCAGCCGCAGGTCTTGCTGACCGATACCTCGATGCGCGACGCGCACCAGTCGCTGTTCGCCACCCGCATGCGCAGCCACGACATGCTGGCGATCGCGCCGCACTACGCGCGGCTGGCGCCACAGTTGTTCTCGCTCGAGTGCTGGGGCGGGGCGACCTTCGACGTGGCGCTGCGCTTTCTCAAGGAGGACCCCTGGCAGCGCCTGCAGCGCCTGCGCCACGCGGTACCGAACATCCTGTTCCAGATGCTGCTGCGTTCGTCGAACGCGGTCGGCTACACCAACTACAGCGACAACGTCGTGCGCTTCTTCGTGCAGCAGGCGGCAAAGAACGGCGTCGACGTGTTCCGGGTGTTCGACTCGCTCAACTGGGTCGACAACATGCGGGTGGCGATGGATGCGGTCATCGACAGCGGCGCGCTGTGCGAGGGCACGCTGTGCTACACCGGCGACATCTTCGACGCCAGCCGGCCGAAGTTCGATCTCAAGTACTACGTTCGGCTGGCGAAGCAGCTCGAGAAGGCCGGCGCCCACATCATCGGCATCAAGGACATGGCCGGCGTGTGCAAGCCGCGCGCGGCGAGCGCGCTGGTGAAGGCGCTGAAGGAGGAGGTCGGCCTGCCGCTGCACTTCCACACCCACGACACCAGCGGCATCGCTGCGGCCTCGGTGCTGGCGGCGGTGGATGCCGGCTGCGACGCGGTCGATGGCGCGCTCGACGCGCTCAGTGGCTTGACCTCGCAGCCCAACCTCGGCGCGATCGCCGCGGCGCTCAAGGGTAGCGCGCGCGATCCCGGCGTGGATCTGGCTGCGCTGCAGGCGCTGTCGCACTACTGGGAGGGGGTGCGCCACGCCTATGCGCCCTTCGAGGCCGACATCCGCTCAGGCACCTCGGACGTCTACAACCACGAGATGCCGGGCGGCCAGTACACCAACCTGCGCGAGCAGGCGCGGGCGATGGGCCTGGCGCATCGCTGGCCCGAGATCTCGCACGCCTACGCCGAGGTCAATCGGCTATTCGGCGACATCGTCAAGGTCACGCCCACGTCGAAGGTGGTGGGCGACATGGCGATCTTCATGGTGGCCAACGAGCTGCGGGCGGAGGACGTCGCCGACCCCGCGCGCGACATCGCCTTCCCCGAATCCGTGGTGTCGCTGTTCAAGGGCGAGCTCGGCTTTCCGCCCGAGGGCTTCCCGAAGGCGCTGCAGGACAAGGTGCTCAAGGGCGAGGCGCCACTGGCCGGGCGTGCAGGAGACTTCCTGCCCGACGTCGACCTCGAGGCGGTGCGCCGCGAGGCCGAGCATGCGATCGGTCGCCACGTCAGCGACACGGATCTCGCGTCGTGGCTGATGTATCCGAAGGTCTTCCGCGAGTACGCCGAGCACCGGCGCGAATACGGCGACGTCTCGCTGCTGCCGACTTCGGCCTTTTTCTACGGGCTGCAGGATCGCGAGGAGATCTCGGTCGACATCGACCGTGGCAAGGCGCTCGTGATGCGGCAGACCGGGCGCGCCGAGGGGGCGGACGAGGAAGGGCGGATCCGCGTCTTCTTCGAGCTCAACGGCCAGCCGCGCGCCACACGCATCCCGAAGGCCGGGCTGGGCGACACCGTGCGCGCACGGCGCAAGGCCGAGGAGGGCAACCCGAAGCACGTCGCTGCGCCGATGCCCGGCTCCGTGGTCACGGTGGCGGTGAAGCCCGGGCAGAAGCTGGCGAAGGGCGCGCCCTTGCTGTCGATCGAAGCGATGAAGATGGAGACCGCGATGACGGCCGACGGCGACCTGGTGGTCAAGGCGGTGCACGTCAAGCCGGGCGATGTGATCGCGGTGAAGGACCTGCTGGTCGAATTCGCCTGAGGCGGCGCCGGCGCACCGGCCGACGCTGGCCTGCCCCCGGGGAACCGGGGGCGGGAAGCGGTCGGCGGGCGCAGATGCTCAGTGGCCGACCGCCACCACCGGCAGCATGCTGACCGAAGCCAGGGTCGAGCGGATGTGCTGCGCGAGCACGCCGCACGCCTTGTCGGCGTCGCGCTCGAGCGCGGCGTCGAACAGCGCGCGGTGTTCGGCATGCACGTCGCGCGGCACGGTGGACTGACGCAGCGACAGGTGGCGATAGCGCTCGGCCTGGTTGTACAGGATGGTCACGAAGTGCTTGATCCAGCGCGACGGGCAGGCCGAGATCAGGACCTCGTGGAACACGCGGTTGCGCTCTTCCCACTCCTCGCGATTTTCGCCGCCGGCGAGCTTTTCCTCGGCGCGGGTCAGGCGGTGGAAGGCCGCCATCAGGTTCGCTTCCCAGGTCTCGTCGCCACGGGCGATCGACTGGCGCAGGGCCTCGCCTTCGAGCATCACACGGGTCTCGGTGATGTCGGCAAGGTCTTCGAGCGACACGGGCGCGACCCGGAACCCGCGCTGGCCCTGGGAGACGACGAGGGCGTCGGAAATCAGCAGGGACAGGGCCTCGCGCAGCGTGGCGCCGCCGACGCCGTAGTCGTCCTTCATGTGCTCGATACGCAACTTCTCGCCCGGCGGCAGGCGGCCCTCTATGATGTTCCTGCGCAGGTTCCGGTAGGCGGACTCGACGAGGGTCTTGGGAGGGGGCGGCGCAGCTTCAACGGCGCTGGGGCGAGGGGACGTGCTCGAGTACATGGTGGTGTGGAATACAGGGTAAGGGGCTCGCGCAACGGGCGGATGCCGTACGCTTCAACGCATCGTCGACATTCAATTAATCTCGACATTGCAAAGGTATCACGGCAAAACGATGCTGTCGCGAAACTCGCGCGACTCGTTGTGCAGTAAGTCTGGTGCCTGCCGGGCGAATCCGCTAAAGTCGTCGACCATACGCGTAAGTATGGTTGGCCGGCAAGTGCGGCCGTTGGTGTTTCGTCAAACAGTCAGCGAACAGGAGAGGGGGCAAGATGGGTATCGGCAAGATTGGTGTGGTGGGTGCGGGAACGATGGGCAACGGCATCGCGCAGGCGCTGGCCGTGGCGGGTCGGGACGTGGTGATGATGGACGTCGGCGACGCGCAGGTGAAGCGCGGCCTGGATACGATCGGCGCGAGCCTGGACCGCCTGATCAAGAAGGACAAGATGAGCGCCGCCGACAAGGCCGCGGCGATGGCGCGCATCTCGACGGCGACGTCGACGTCCGCGCTGGCGGATTGCGATCTGGTCATCGAGGCGGCGACCGAGAAGGTGGATCTCAAGCTGCGCATCTTTGCCGAGCTCGACAGCGTGGTGAAGCCGGAGGCGATCCTCGCATCCAACACCTCGTCGATCTCGATCACGCGCCTGGCGGCGGGCACCAAGCGCCCCTCCCAGGTCATCGGCATGCACTTCTTCAATCCGGTGCCGGTGATGGCGCTGGTCGAGCTCATCAACGGCCTGCAGACCTCGGCAGCGACCTACGCCGCCGTGGAGGAACTGGCGAAGTCGATCGGCAAGTCGCCGATCAAGGTCAAGAACAGTCCGGGCTTCGTGGTGAACCGCATGCTGTGCCCGATGATCAACGAGGCCGTCTTTGTGCTCGGCGAAGGGCTCGCGACCGCGGCCGAGATCGACGAGGCCATGAAACTGGGCTGCAACCATCCGATCGGCCCGCTGGCGCTGTGCGACCTCATCGGCCTGGACGTTGAGCTGGCGGTGATGCAGGTGCTGTACGAGGGCACCAAGGACCCGAAATACCGCCCGGCGCCGCTGCTGGTCGAAATGCTCGAGGCGGGTTACCTCGGGCGCAAGAGCGGGAAGGGCTTCTTCGACTATCCCGCGAAGTGAGGCCTGGCTGTACGCGGCCGCTCCATGGCGGAGCGGCCGCGTCGGCGACACAAAAGCAAACGCCACCGCAGAGGGTGGCGTTTGTGTTGGCGCAGGGCGGTCGAGGAATCAGCCGCGGCCCGAGCGCATCGCGTCGAAGAACTCGGCGTTGCTCTTGGTGGCCTTGATCTTGTCGAGGAGGAATTCCATCGCGTCGATGTCGTCCATGCCGTACAGCAGCTTGCGCAGGATCCACACCTTCTGCAGCACGTCGGCCTTGAGCAGCAGCTCTTCGCGGCGGGTGCCGGAGCGGTTGACGTTGATCGCCGGATAGACGCGCTTCTCCGCCATGCGGCGGTCGAGGTGGAGCTCCATGTTGCCGGTGCCCTTGAATTCCTCGTAGATCACGTCGTCCATGCGGCTGCCGGTGTCGACCAGCGTGGTGGCGATGATGGTCAGCGAGCCGCCTTCCTCGATGTTGCGCGCGGCGCCGAAGAAGCGCTTGGGCTTCTGCAGGGCGTTGGCGTCGACACCACCGGTGAGCACCTTGCCGGAGGCCGGCACCACGGTGTTGTAGGCACGCGCGAGGCGGGTGAGCGAGTCGAGCAGGATCACCACGTCGTACTTGTGCTCGGTCAGGCGCTTGGCCTTCTCGATCACCATCTCGGCGACCTGCACGTGACGGGTCGCGGGCTCGTCGAAGGTGGAGGCCACGACCTCACCCTTCACCGAACGCAGCATCTCGGTCACTTCTTCCGGGCGCTCGTCGATCAGCAGCACGATCAGCTTCACTTCCGGATGATTGGCCGTGATCGCATGCGCGATGTGCTGCAGCATGACCGTCTTGCCGCTCTTGGGCGGGGCGACGAGCAGGCCGCGCTGGCCCTTGCCGATCGGCGCGATCATGTCGATCACGCGGCTGGTGATGTTCTCCTCGCCGCGGATGTCGCGTTCGAGCTTGAAGCACGCCTGCGGATGCAGCGGCGTGAGGTTCTCGAACAGGATCTTGCTCTTGCACTCTTCCGGCGGCCGACCGTTGATCTTGTCGAGCTTGGTGAGCGCGAAGTAGCGCTCGCCGTCCTTCGGGATGCGGATCTCGCCCTCGATCGTGTCGCCGGTGCGCAGGTTGAAGCGCCGGATCTGCGAGGGCGACACGTAGATGTCGTCGGTCCCTGCGAGATACGAGGTGTCGGGAGAGCGCAGGAAGCCGAAGCCGTCGGACAGCACCTCGAGTGCGCCGTCGCCACAGATCGGTTCGCCCCTGCGGGCACGGTTGCGCAGCAGCGCGAAGACCAGTTCCTGCTTGCGCAGCCTGTTTGCACCCTCGACGCCGGCCTCGGTGGCCATCTGCAGCAGTTCGCTGACGTGCAGGGCCTTGAGTTCGGACAGATGGAGCGCAGGAACGTCGGGATCGCGGGGCGTGGAAGAGCCTTCCTCGCCGCCGTTGTCGACGTCGAACAGATCGTTGTCGTTCTGCGGATTCTGGGGGGAATTACCGTCCCGGTTGCGCGCGCCGCGACGTCGGGCGCGCGAGGAACCGCGGGAGCGGGCCGGAGCCTGGTCCGGCTTAGATGTTGCTGTCAATGAAGGCGGTCAGTTGAGATTTGGAAAGGGCGCCCACTTTGGTCGCCTCGACATTGCCGCCCTTGAACAGCATCAGCGTCGGAATGCCGCGGATGCCGTACTTGGCGGGCGTTTCCTGGTTGTCGTCGATGTTGAGCTTGGCGACCTTGAGCTTGCCGGCGTAATCCTTGGCGACATCGTCGAGGATCGGGGCGATCATCTTGCAGGGGCCGCACCATTCGGCCCAGTAATCGACCAGCACCGGGGTCTGGGACTGAAGCACTTCGGACTCGAAGTTGCCATCGGTCACATAGTGGATATGCTCGCTCATGATTCCTCACTTAAGGGCTAGCGGGTATTGACGAAAGTCGATGACTTCGTTGTGTGGTGTTGCTCTAGAGGGGGAGAAGTGCCTGGAACCGCGCCGCGGGGGAAGGCGGGTGCAGCGGGATCGGGCAATCCAGCGGAAAGTGAACCCTTCCGCGAAGAAATTTTGACGAAACTTATGCGAAGCCGTGGCCGCCGTCAAGGGAATAAGCTGAAGGCGCGCTGCTCGCGTCCCCCGAGGCGTGGCAAAAAAGCGAACGACTGGACTATATTCCCGATCTTGGCGCCGGCCCCCGGAATTTGCCGGCGCCCCGTGCCCATGGAGACGAGCAATGACCTACGTTGTGACCGAGAGCTGCATCCGCTGCAAATACACGGATTGTGTGGACGTCTGTCCGGTCGACTGTTTCCGCGAGGGACCGAACTTTCTCGTTATCGACCCCGAGGAATGCATCGATTGCACCTTGTGCGTGGCCGAGTGTCCGGTCGAGGCGATCTTTGCCGAGGACGACGTGCCGCAGGACCAGCAGCACTTCATCGCCCTCAACGCCGAACTCGCCAAGGGCTGGAAACCCATCGTCGAACGCAAGGATCCGCTGCCCGACGCCGAGGAATGGGCCAAGGTGAAGGACAAACTCGACAAGCTCGAGCGTTGAGCGCATTCGGAACTGTTTCGGCCGGCTTCTCGGCCTCCTGTCGATGCACTAAGATGGCACTCGACTTGACTATCCCAAACGACACGGCACGGAGATCGACATGCTGGTGAGCGAGATTCTCGCGATCAAGGGCAAGGTGCTATTCACCATTGCGCCGAACAGAAGCATCGCAGAGGCGGTCGAAATCATGAACGAGCAGGATGTCGGCTCCCTGGTCGTGTTTTCGCGCGGCGCCATGGTCGGCATGCTGACCTTCCGCCAGGTCCTGCAGGCGGTGCAGAAGGGCGGTGCCGACTGGCAGGCGCTGACCGTAGACGAGGTGATGCTGCGCGATCCGCTCGCAGCGTCGCCGAACATGGAAATGGACGAGTTGCGGCGGCTGATGGTCGAGCATCACCAGCGCTACCTGCCGGTGATGGAAGAACATACGCTGCTGGGCGTGGTCAGTTTTCACGATGTGGCCAAGGCCGTGCTCGAGGAGCAGAGCTTCGAGAACCGCATGCTGAAGAACTACATCCGCAACTGGCCGGCCAGCGAGGACGAGGGGCAATAAGCAGGAGCGGACGCAAGTTACGGTACGCGGCGGCGAAGCCGTCGCGCCTCCATGGACGGGCATGATCCCCGTCCGGTCGACGCCACCACGCAAAAGAGCGGCGCGACCTGGTTGGAATGAGCGGCAGGCAATGGCCTGTCCGACGCCTTGGGAGGGCGGAGCCGGCAGGTCATGAAGGCCGCCGGCGGTATTTCCAGCAAAAGGAGGAGACAAGATGGAAAAGATCTGGCTCAAGAGCTACCCCCCGGGTGTGCCGGCCGAAATCGACGTCAACGAGTTCCGCTCGCTCGGCGATCTGTTCGATCGCAGCGTGAAGCGCTTTGCCGACAAGACGGCCTATGTCTGCATGGGCAAGGCGATCACCTATGCGGAGCTCGATGCGGCGAGCGCGCGTTTCGGCGCATTCCTGCAGCGCGATCTGGGCTTGCCCAAGGGCACGCGCGTCGCGCTGATGATGCCGAACGTGCTGCAGTACCCGATCGCGATGTTCGGTGCGCTGCGCGCGGGCTACACCATCGTCAACGTCAATCCGCTCTACACCGCGCGCGAGCTGGAGCACCAGCTCAAGGACTCCGGTGCCGAAGCCATCGTGATCCTGGAGAACTTCGCGCACACCCTGGAGCAGGTGCGTGCCCAGGTGCCGATCAGGCACGTCATCGTCACCAGCCTGGGCGAGCTGCTGGGCTTCCCGAAAGGCGCGATCGTCAATTTCGTCGTCCGTCGCGTGCGCAAGCTGGTGCCGCCATGGACGCTCGACGGCCACCTGTCGTTTGGCGATGCGCTCGCACGCGGCGCGGCGCACGCCCTGCAGCCGGTCGAGGTCGGGCATGAGGACGCGGCCTTCCTGCAATACACCGGCGGCACGACCGGTGTGGCCAAGGGGGCGGTCCTCACTCACCGCAACATCGTCGCCAACCTGCAGCAGGCGCATGCATGGATCTCGCCCGTGGTCACCGAGGGGCGCGAGATCATCATCACCGCGCTGCCGCTCTATCACATCTTCTCGCTCACCGCGAACTGCCTCACCTTCATCAAGATCGGTGCGACCAATGTGCTGATTCCGAACCCGCGTGACATCCCGGGCTTCATCAAGGAGCTGGCAAAGCACCGCTTCACGGTGATCACCGGCGTCAATACGCTCTTCAACGCGCTGCTGAACAATCCGGAGTTCGCCAAGCTCGATTTTTCGTCGTTGCGGGTTGCGCTCGGCGGCGGCATGGCCGTGCAACAGGCGGTGGCCGAAAAGTGGAAGCAGATCACCGGCGTGGCGCTGGTCGAGGCCTACGGCCTGACCGAGACATCCCCTGCGGTCACCATCAATCCGCTCGATCTGAAGGCCTTCAATCATTCGATCGGCCTGCCGATTTCGTCCACCGAGGTGAGCATCCGTGACGACGATGGCATCGAGCAGGCGATCGGTCAGCGCGGCGAGCTGTGCGTGCGCGGGCCGCAGGTGACCCCGGGCTACTGGAATCGGCCGGAAGAGACCCGGCGCGTGTTTACCGCCGACGGCTTCCTGCGCACCGGGGACATCGCGGTGATGGACGACAAGGGCTTCGTCACCCTGGTGGATCGCAAGAAGGACATGATCCTGGTGTCGGGTTTCAACGTCTATCCGAACGAAGTCGAGGACATCGTCGCCAACCATCCGGGCGTGCTCGAGGTGGCGGCGATCGGGGTGCCCGACGAGCGCAGCGGTGAGGCGGTGAAGGTCTTCGTGGTGCGCAAGGATCCGGCGCTGACCGCCGAGGCGCTGATCGCGCACTGCCGCGAGAACCTCACCGGCTACAAGGTGCCGCATCACGTCGAGTTCCGCGACGAGCTGCCCAAGAGCAACGTCGGCAAGATCCTGCGCCGAGAGTTGCGCGAACACTGAGTGGGCACGCCATGAAAAAGAGGGTTGTGCATCGCACACATTCGTGATTAAACTCCCGGTCACTCAGTCAAACGCTGCTTTCAAAGCAACTTTCATGTTCCGTTCCGCGTTCTTCGCCCTCGTGTCCGTAGTCGTAGTACGCGTAGTAAGCGTAGGCACGCACGCGTCGTAACGGGACAAGAAACACTCGAGCACAGAAATACCAGACCCCCGTCGGCGCGCAAGCCCGACGGGGGTTTTGCTTTTGGCGCCCGCCGGTCTGCCACCGAATCCGAAACCAAGGAGAGCAAACATGATGCAACTCAACGGCGCGCAATTGATGGTGCGCCTCCTCGAGCGTCAGGGCGTGCGCACCATCGCCGGCATCCCGGGCGGTGCGATCCTGCCGTTCTACGATGCGCTATCCGGTAGCGACCAGATTCGCCACGTGCTGGCGCGCCACGAGCAGGGCGCGGGCTTCATGGCCCAGGGCATGGCGCGCGTGTCCGGCGTGCCGCAGGTGTGCATCGCCTCCAGCGGTCCGGGGGCGACCAACCTGGTCACCGCGATCGCCGATGCCTGCCTCGACTCGATCCCGATGGTCGTCATCACCGGCCAGGTGCCGCAGGCGATGATCGGCACCGACGCCTTCCAGGAGGTCGACATCTATGGCATCACGGTGCCGATCACCAAGCACAACTTCCTCGTGCGCTCGGCGCAGGAGCTGCTCGAGGTGGTGCCTGATGCGTTCCGCATCGCCATGTCGGGTCGGCCCGGCCCGGTGCTGATCGACGTGCCCAAGGATGTGCAGAACCAGCTCATCACCATCGACGAGGGCGAACTTCCCCCGCCTGCGGTGGCCGATCCGACGCCGCCGCTCGACATGGCGGCGATCGAAGCCGCCGCGCAGATGATCAATGCGGCCGAGCAGCCGGTGCTCTATCTCGGCGGCGGCGTGGTCGCGTCCGGCGCCGCGCCACTCGCGGTGCAACTGGCCGAGCAGGCCGGGCTGCCGACCACGATGACGCTGATGGGGCTGGGGGCGATGGCCATCGACCACCCGCTGTCGATCGGCATGCTCGGCATGCACGGCGCGCGCTACACCAACTTCGTGCTCGAGGAGTCCGACCTGCTGGTCGTCGTCGGCGCACGCTTCGACGACCGCGCGATCGGTCGCGCCGCGCAGTTCTGTCCGAACGCGAAGATCGTGCATATCGACATCGACGCGTCCGAGCTGCACAAGATCAAGACCGCCCACGTCGCGCTCCACGCCAACGTCAAGTGCGCGCTCGAGGCGCTGCTGCCGCGCGTGCAGGCGAAGCCGCGCGAGCGCTGGCTGGCGCAGGTCGACAGCCTGAGGTCGCGCTTCCCGATGCAGTTCCCGGGGCAGGACGATCCGCGCAGCCACTACGGCCTCATCCACGCCGTGGCCAGTGCGCTCGACGACGACGCGATCGTCGCCACCGACGTCGGTCAGCACCAGATGTGGGTGGCGCAGGCCTATCCCTTCCGCCGCCCGCGCCAGTGGCTGACCTCGGGCGGCCTGGGCACGATGGGCTTCGGCCTGCCCACCGCGATGGGCGCCGCGCTCGCCGAGCCGGACCGCACCGTGGTGTGCTTCACCGGCGACGGCAGCTTCAAGATGAACATCCAGGAGCTCGCCACGCTCGCCGAGGAGGGGCTCAACGTCAAGATCGTGCTGATGAACAACAACGCGCTCGGCCTGGTGTACCAGCAGCAGACGCTGTTCTACGGCAAACGCCTGTTTGCGTCGAAATACCGCACCGAGCCCGACTTCGTGAAGATCGCCGAGGGCTTCGGCGTGCCGGCGGTCGATCTGGACAAGGCCGACGATCCGCGCGCGGCGCTCGCCGAGGCGCTGCATGCGCCGGGCCCGTGCCTGATCCACGCGACGATCGATCGCGAACAATTCGTGTATCCCATGGTGCCGCCGGGTGCGGCCAACACCGAGATGATCGGAGGCTGATGATGATCGAACAGGTTGCCGACCCGCTGCCGCAAGCCAGCTACGCCAAGGTCGTTCTGGAACTGGATGTGAACAACCACCCCGGGGTGATGAGCCACATCTGTAATCTCTTCGCGCGCCGCGCGTTCAACGTCGAGGGCATCCTGTGCATGCCGGTGTCCGACGGCAAGCGCTCGCGCATCTGGCTGCTGGTGTTCGAGGACCATCGCCTGGAGCAGATGATCCGCCAGCTCGAGAAACTCGAGGACGTGCTCAACGTGCGCCGCCATGGCGCCGAGCACGAGGTCTTCGAGCGCCTGGAGGGGTTCTTCCACTAAGTGCGCGCCGGCCGATCCGGCTGCGCCGATTGCTGCCCGCTGCGGGCTGAAGGGGACGGGGCGTGCGTGCTAGACTCGCGCCCCGTCCCCGTTCATACGTGATGCCCCGCGCGGTGTGCGCATGCCCTTCGGCTGCGCTGCGCCGCACAGGCGAAAAGAGAGACTTCCATGTCCGGCAACACCCTCGGCACGCTGTTCACCGTCACCTCCTTCGGCGAATCCCACGGCCCGGCGATCGGCTGCATCGTCGACGGCTGCCCGCCGGGACTGGCGATCTGCGAGGCCGACATCCAGGCCGAGCTCGACCGCCGCAAGCCGGGCACCTCGCGCCACGTCACCCAGCGCCGCGAGCCGGACACGGTCGAGATCCTGTCGGGTGTGTTCGAGGGCGTCACTACCGGCACCCCGATCTCGCTGCTGATCCGCAACCAGGATCAGCGCAGCAAGGACTACGGCAACATCGCCGACACCTTCCGCCCCGGCCACGCCGACTATGCCTACCTGCAGAAGTACGGCCTGCGCGACCACCGCGGCGGCGGGCGCTCTTCGGCGCGCGAGACCGCGGTGCGGGTGGCCGCCGGCGCGATCGCGAAGAAGTGGCTGAAGGAGCGCCACGGCATCGTGATCCGCGCCTGCATGAGCGCGCTCGGCCCCGTCCAGATCCCCTTCGTGTCCTGGGACGAGGTCGACGGCAACCCCTTCTTCGCCCCCAACGCCGCGATCGTGCCCGAGCTCGAGGCCTACATGGACGCGCTGCGCAAGTCGGGCGACTCGATCGGCGCGCGCATCGACGTCGTCGCCAGTGGCGTGCCTGTCGGCTGGGGCGAGCCGGTGTATGGGCGGCTCGATGCCGACATCGCCTACGCGATGATGGGCATCAACGCGGTCAAGGGCGTGGAAATCGGCGCCGGCTTCGCTGCGGTCGCGCAGCGTGGCACCGAGCACGGCGACGAGATGACGCCCGCGGGCTTCCTGTCCAACCACGCCGGCGGCGTGCTCGGCGGCATCTCCACCGGGCAGGACATCATCGCCAGCATCGCGATCAAGCCGACCTCGAGCCTGCGCCTCGAGCGCCGCTCGATCGACCGCGCCGGCAACCCGGTGATGGTCGCCACCGAAGGCCGCCACGACCCGTGCGTCGGCATCCGCGCCACGCCGATCGCGGAATCCATGCTGGCGCTGGTGCTGATCGACCATGCGCTGCGTCACCGCGCGCAGTGCGGCGACGTACGCACCGACACCCCGCGGATTGCCGGGCTCGCACCCGAAGGGCACCAGCGCCTGCCTTCGCCGCGCTGAGCGCCGGCGACGATCGCGACCCGTGCGCCGGAAACCGTGGGAGCAACTGTCTGTGGGGGCGGGCTTGCCCGCGAACACGGCGCGCGGCACTCGCAGGCAGTCTTCGTCGGCAAGCCCGCTGGCGCTGGAGGCCGCTCGGACGACGGCGCACTCGTCAGCCGGCGTTGACCCCTCGGGCCTGCGTGCGCAGCCGAACTCGAGGCGCGTCCGATGATTCCCTACTGGCGCCTGTCCGCCTACTACTTCTTCTACTTCTCCTTCGTCGGCGCGTTCTCGCCGTACTTCGCGCTCTACCTGCAGTCGATCGCGCTGTCGGCCACCGACATCGCGCTGCTGATGTCGTTGATGCAGTTGATGCGCGTGCTGGCGCCCAACCTGTGGGGCTGGCTGGCGGAGAAGCTCGGCATGCGCATCGCGATCGTGCGCCTGTCGGCGCTCGCCAGCCTGGCGGGCTTCTCGGTGTTCTTCATGACCACCGACTTCGCCGGGCTGTTCGCGGCGATGGCGCTGATGGCCTTCTTCTGGAGCGCGGCGCTGCCGCTGATCGAGGGCCTCGCCTTCGCCCATCTCGGCGAGGCCTCGCATCGCTACGGCAGCATCCGCGTGTGGGGCTCGGTGGGCTTCATCGTCGCCGTGCTGGCGCTCGGCCATTCGCTCGACCACCTGCCGATCGAAGCCGTGCTGTGGGTGACGGCCACGATTCTCGGCGGGATCGTGCTGTGCAGCTTCATCGTCCCGGAGGCGCCGCGCCCGCCGGTGCAGCGTGAGACCGCGAGCTTCGGCGACACCTTGCGCCGGCCCGAGGTGCAGGCCTTGTTCGGCGCCTGCTTCCTGATGTCGGCGGCGCATGGCGCGCTCTACGTGTTCTACTCGATCTTCCTGGTCGACATCGGCTACGACAAGGCGCTGGTGGGCTGGATGTGGGCGCTGGGCGTGGTCGCCGAAATCATCGTGTTCATGCTGATGCCGCGCATCACGCAGCGCTTTTCGCTGCGCGCGATCCTGTTGTTCGCGTTCGCCTGCGCGGTGGTGCGCTTCCTGATGATCGGCTGGGGCGCGGCGAGCCTCGCCGCGCTGCTGGTGGCGCAGGTGCTGCATGGGGCCACCTTCGGCGCTTATCATGCGGCTGCCATCGCGGTGGTGAACCAGTGGTTCCCCGGCCGCCTGCAGTCGCACGGGCAGGCGCTCTACGGCAGCCTGTCGTTCGGCGCCGGCGGCATGCTCGGCGGGCTGCTCAGCGGTTACACCTGGGACGACCTGGGGGCCGCATGGACGTTTACGATCGGGTCGGGGTTTGCGCTCGCGGGCTTCGTCTGGCTGCTGTTCGGCTGGCGCAGTCGGGGCGGGGCGGCTGGACTGGCCGCCGGCGCGAACCCTTCGCAATGAGGAGATGCAGGGAATGAAACGAATATTGAAGATTGCCATGCCGATGCTGATCGCCGGCACCATCACTGCCGCCTGCCAGACGGTGCAGACCACCCAGGCCGGCGCAGTCGGCGTGCAGCGCTCGCAACTGATGATGGTCTCGGCGCAGGAGATCGAGCAGGCCTCGAGCCAGCAATACCAGGAGATGCTCGCCGAGGCGCGGCGCAAGAACGCCCTCGACCGCGACCCCGCTACCGTGCAGCGCGTACGCCGGATCGTGTCGCGCCTGACCGCGCAGACCGGCGCCTTCCGGCCCGATGCGCCGGCTTGGGCGTGGGAAGTGCACGTGTTCAGTTCCAATGAGCTCAACGCCTGGTGCATGGCGGGCGGCAAGATGGCGATCTACACCGGCCTGATCGAACGGCTCAGCCTCACCGACGACGAGATCGCCGCGGTGATGGGTCACGAGATCGCCCATGCGCTGCGCGAGCATGCGCGCGAGCAGGTGTCCAAGTCGATGGCGACCGGGATCGGCGTCTCGGTGGCGGGCGCGCTGCTGGGCTTTGGGCAGGCGGGGCAGAGCCTGATGAGCCAGGTCGCCAAGGTCACCTTCGAGCTCCCCAACTCGCGCGAGCACGAGACCGAGGCCGACCGCATGGGCGTCGAGCTGGCGGCGCGCGCCGGGTACGACCCGCGCGCGGCGGTCACGCTGTGGAACAAGATGGCGGGCCAGTCGGCTGGCGCGCCGCCGCAGTGGCTGTCGACCCACCCGTCCCACGCCAACCGCCAGCGCGATCTGGGCGAATACGCCGCGCGCGTGATGCCGCTCTACCAGGGCGCGCGGCGCTGAGGCCGGGGCGCGCTGTTCAGTTTCGTCGCCTTTGTGAAATAATCCTTTTCTTTTTTTGACGTGGAATCACCGGGATGCAAGCTCAAACGCTGTACGAAAAGCTCTGGTCCAGCCATGTGGTCCACCAGGAGGCCGACGGCACGGCGCTGATCTACATCGATCGGCACCTGGTGCATGAAGTGACCAGCCCGCAGGCCTTCGAGGGCCTCAAGCTGGCCGGGCGCAAGCCCTGGCGCATCGGCTCCATCGTCGCCACCGCCGACCACAACACCCCCACCGACCACTGGGACCTGGGCATTCAGGATCCGGTGTCGCGCCAGCAGGTCGAGACGCTCGATGCCAACATCCGCGAGGTCGGCTCGCTCGCCTACTTCCCGTTCAAGGACGCGCGCCAGGGCATCGTGCACGTGATCGGCCCGGAGAACGGCGCCACGCTGCCCGGCATGACCGTCGTCTGCGGCGATTCGCACACCTCCACGCACGGCGCCTTCGGCTGCCTGGCGCACGGCATCGGCACCTCCGAGGTCGAGCACGTGCTCGCCACCCAGTGCCTGCTGCAGAAGAAGTCGAAGACCATGCTGATCAAGGTCGACGGCCAGCTCGGTCGCGGCGTCACCGCCAAGGACGTGGTGCTCGCCATCATCGGCAAAATTGGCACCGCCGGCGGCACCGGCTACGCGATGGAGTTCGGTGGCAGCGCCATCCGTGCGCTGTCGATGGAAGGCCGCATGACGATCTGCAACATGGCGATCGAGGCGGGCGCGCGCGCCGGCCTCGTCGGCGTGGACGAGACCACCATCGAATACCTCAAGGATCGCCCCTTCTCGCCCAAGGGCGAGCAGTGGGAGCAGGCGGCTGACTACTGGCGCAGCCTGCACAGCGACGAGGGCGCGGAGTTCGACAAGGTCGTCGAGCTCAGGGCCGAGGACATCCTGCCGCAGGTCACCTGGGGCACCTCGCCCGAGATGGTCACCACGGTCGACGGCCGCGTGCCCGATCCCGCCGCCGTCGCCGATCCGGTGCGCCGCGAGGGCATCGAGCGCGCACTCAAGTACATGGGCCTTGCCGCCAACACCCCGATCACCGACATCCCGGTCGACCAGGTCTTCATCGGCTCGTGCACCAACTCGCGCATCGAGGACCTGCGCGAGGCCGCCGCGGTGGCCAGGGGCCGCACGAAGGCTGCCAGCGTCAAGCGCGTGCTGGTGGTGCCGGGCTCCGGCCTGGTCAAGCGCCAGGCCGAGGCCGAAGGCCTGCACGAGGTCTTCCTCGCCGCCGGCTTCGAGTGGCGCGAGCCGGGCTGTTCGATGTGCCTGGCGATGAACGCCGACCGACTCGAGCCGGGCGAGCGCTGCGCCTCGACCTCGAACCGCAACTTCGAGGGCCGCCAGGGCGCAGGCGGGCGCACGCATCTGGTGAGCCCGGCGATGGCCGCGGCCGCCGCGGTCACCGGCCGCTTCACCGACGTGCGCGCGCTCTGAGCGGGCGTTCCGGACAGAGGAGAAGGCAATGAAGAAACTCGCACTGATCGCCGCCGCGCTCGTCGCCGGCTTCGTCTCCATGGCCTGCAACACCGTGCAGGGCGTCGGTCGTGACATCGAAGCGGGTGGCGAAGCCATCCAGAGGGCAGTGAAATAATGAATCCGTTTACCCAGCTCGACGGCCTGGTCGCGCCGCTCGATCGCGCCAACGTCGACACCGACGCCATCATCCCCAAGCAGTTCCTGAAGTCGATCAAGCGCAGCGGCTTCGGCCCCAACGCCTTCGACGAGTGGCGCTACCTCGACGTCGGCCAGCCCGGCCAGGACAACAGCCAGCGTCCGCTCAACCCCGACTTCGTGCTCAACCAGGCGCGCTACCAGGGCGCGCAGATCCTGCTCACGCGCGACAACTTCGGCTGCGGCAGCTCGCGCGAGCACGCGCCGTGGGCGCTGGAGGACTACGGCTTTCGCGTGCTGATCGGGCCGAGCTTCGCCGACATCTTCTTCAACAACAGCTTCAAGAACGGCCTGCTGCCGATCAAGCTCGAGGCGGCCGAGGTCGACGAGCTCTTCCGTCAGTGCGAGGCGAGCGTGGGTTACCGCCTGAAGGTTGACCTCGCCGCGCAGACCATCACCCGCCCGGACGGCAGGTCGATCGCCTTCGACATCGACCCCTTCCGCAAGGAATGCCTGCTGAACGGCTGGGACGACATCGGCCTCACGCTGCGCCACGCCGACAAGATCCGCGCCTTCGAAGACCGGCGCCGCGCCGAACACCCCTATTACTATTCCTGAGCCGGCCCGGCTCACCGAACCAAGGAAAACGATTCGATGAAGATTTGCGTGCTGCCGGGTGACGGCATCGGTCCCGAGATCATGGCGCAGGCCGTGCGCGTGCTGAACGCGCTCGACCTCAAGTTCGAGATGGAAGAGGCCCTGGTGGGCGGCTGCGCGGTGGACGCCACCGGCAACCCGCTGCCCGAGGCCACGCTCAAGCTCGCGCACGAGGCCGACGCCATCCTGCTCGGCGCGGTCGGCGGCCCGAAGTGGGACAGCCACCCGCGTAACCAGCGCCCCGAGCTCGGCCTGCTCGGCATCCGCAAGGAACTGGCGCTGTTCGCCAACCTGCGCCCGGCCATCCTGTACCCGGAACTGGCCAACGCCTCGACGCTCAAGCCCGAGGTCGTCGCCGGCCTCGACATCCTCATCGTGCGCGAACTCACCGGCGACATCTATTTCGGCCAGCCGCGCGGCATCGAGATGCGCGAGGTCAACGGCGAATCGCAGCGCGTGGGTTGGAACACCATGATCTACGCCGAGTACGAGATCCGCCGCATCCTGCGCGTGGCCTTCGAGGCGGCGATGAAGCGCGGCAAGCGCCTGTGCTCGGTCGACAAGATGAACGTGCTCGAGACCACCCAGCTGTGGCGCGACATCGCGATCGAGGTGAGCAAGGACTTCCCCGAGGTCGAGCTCACCCACATGCTGGTCGACAACGCGGCGATGCAGCTCGTGCGCAACCCGAAGCAGTTCGACGTGATGGTCACCGGCAACATGTTCGGCGACATCCTGTCCGACGAGGCCTCGATGCTCACCGGCTCGATCGGCATGCTTCCCTCGGCCTCGCTCAACGCCGACAACAAGGGCATGTACGAGCCTTCGCACGGTTCCGCGCCCGACATCGCGGGCAAGGACCTTGCCAACCCGCTCGCCACCATCCTGTCGGCGGCGATGATGCTGCGCTATACCTTCAATCAGGAAGCGGGCGCGCAGCGCATCGAGCGCGCGGTCAAGAAGGTGCTGGCCCAGGGCTATCGCACCGGCGACATCTACGAGCCGGGCACGAAGCGCGTCGGCACGCGCGAGATGGGCGACGCGGTGCTGGCAGCGCTGTAAGCTGTTGCGCCTGAACGGATTTTTCAAGAAACGTCTTAGTTGAGAGTGATGAACATGAATCGAGTCGGTCTGGTTGGCTGGCGTGGCATGGTCGGTTCCGTGCTGATGCAGCGCATGGTGGAAGAGGGCGACTTCGCCTTCATCGAGCCGGTGTATTTCTCCACCTCGAACGCCGGTGGCAAGGCGCCGTCCTTCGGCGGCAAGGAAGCCGCCGCGCCGCTGCAGGACGCGATGAACATCGACGCGCTGAAGGCCTGCGACATCGTGATCACCTGCCAGGGCGGCGACTACACCAAGGAAGTCTTCCCCAAGCTGCGCGCCACCGGCTGGAACGGCCACTGGATCGACGCCGCCAGCGCGCTGCGCATGAACGACGACGCGGTGATCATCCTCGACCCGGTCAACCGCAACGTCATCGACGCAGCGCTCGCCAAGGGCGGCCGCAACTGGATCGGCGGCAACTGCACCGTGTCGCTGATGCTGATGGGCCTGGGCGGCCTGTTCAGGCACGGCCTGGTCGAGTGGATCTCGGCGATGACCTATCAGGCGGCCTCGGGCGCCGGCGCGCAGAACATGCGCGAGCTCATCAGCCAGATGGGCACCATCCACGACTCGGTCAAGGACCTGCTCGCCGACCCGGCCTCGGCCATCCTCGAGATCGACCGCAAGGTCGCCGAGACCATGCGCTCGGACGCCTTCCCGAAGAAGAACTTCCGCAACACCCCGCTTGCCGGCAGCCTGATCCCCTGGATCGACGTCCCGGTCGAGCACGGCCAGAGCAAGGAAGAGTGGAAGGGCGGCGCCGAGTGCAACAAGATCCTCGGCAATCCGGCCTTCCGCAGCCCGGGCGCGATCCCGATCGACGGCCTGTGCGTGCGCATCGGCGCGATGCGCTGCCACTCGCAGGCGCTCACCATCAAGCTGAAGAAGGATGTGCCGCTCGACGAGCTCACCGAGATCATCGCCGGCGCCAACGACTGGGTGAAGGTCGTGCCCAATGATCGCGAGATCACCGAGCGCGAGCTCACCCCGACCGCCGTCACCGGCACGCTGACCGTCCCGGTCGGCCGCCTGCACAAGATGGCGATGGGCCCCGAGTACCTCGGCGCCTTCACCGTCGGCGACCAGCTGCTGTGGGGCGCGGCCGAGCCGCTGCGCCGCATGCTGCGCATCCTGCTCGAGCGTTAAGGTTTTCGCTTGCCGGGACGTTAAGGGGGCAGTCGCCCCCTTTTTCGTTGGCGAAGCCGGTGCCGAGGGCGGTAATTCATCACGCTGCAGGGGCTTGAATCAGCCCCGACTAATGCGGCAGGTGCCGGGAAATGCTAGATTCCTAGGCCAAACACGAACGTCTTTGGCTGCACTGCTCAGTTCCGGGGGAACGCGGTTTGAAAACCAACATGACAAAGTCGCTCAGGGCCTCGCTGCTCGCGCTATCGATTGCCGCCCTTCCGCTCGCCACTCAGGCGGCGGGTCTGGGGCAGATCAACGTCTATAGCGGCCTCGGTCAGCCTCTGCGCGCGGAGATCCAGGTCAGCGCGACGCCGCAGGAACTGCAATCGCTCAGCGCGCGGATCGCATCCGCCGAGGCGTTTCGTCAGGCAAACCTGACCTATGGCAGTGCAGCCAGCGCCATTCGCGTCAGTGTCGATACGCGGGCCGCCCGTCCCGTCATCCGGCTGTCCAGCGACCGCCCGATCAACGACCCCTTCGTCGACCTGCTGGTCGAGCTGAACTGGGCCACCGGGCGCCTGCTGCGCGAATACACCTTCCTGCTCGATCCGGTCGATCTGGCAGCGCCGCGTCCGCTCGCAGCGGCCGTCGACACGCCGGCGGCCGCGCCGGCCCCGCGCCCGGTGGCGAGGGCGGCGGCGCCGGCCCGCGCCGCGCCCGCGCCGCGCACCGTCCCCGACACCTATACCGTGCGCCGTGGCGACACGATGCACCGCATCGCCAGTGCCAATGCGCACGCCGGTACAACGCTCGACCAGACGCTGGTCGCGCTGCTGCGCGCCAATCCGCAGGCCTTCGACGGCGGCAACATCAACCGCCTGCGCGCGGGCGCGGTGCTCAGCGTTCCCGCTGCCGACACGGTCAGGGCAATCGATTCTCGCGAGGCGCGGCGCGAACTGCGTGCGCAGGCGGCCGACTTCGAGGCCTACCGGCGCGGGCTGGCGACGGCTGCCAGCAGCCGTGCACCCGCGCAACCTGCAGAGGCGGAGCAGGAGAGCGCTGGCCGCATCGTGCCGAAGGTCGAGGAGCCTGCCGCACCGGCCGACGCCGGCGATCAGGTGAAGGTCTCGCGCAGCGACGCCGAAGCCGACGCCGGCGCGGAGGTCCGCCTGCAGGCGCTCGAGGAAGAGCTCACCACGCGTTCGAAGGCGCTCGAGGAGGCCAACGAACGCCTGGCACAACTCGAACGCAGCATTCGCGACCTGCAGAAGCTGCTCGAACTGCAGAGTGGCACGATGGGGCAGTTGCAGGCGGGGGCAGCCCCTGCCGTGCAGCCTGCGCCCGCCGAGCCGGCGAAGGATGGCGAAGCCAAGCCCGCCGAGGCTGCAGTCGAAGCGCCGCAGGCCCCGGTCAAGGCCGCCGAGCCCGCCGCAGCGCCCGCAGCTGCCGCACCGGCAGCGCAACCCGCAGCTGCGCCCGCAGCGCGTCCCGCGCCGCCGCCTGCGCCAGTCCAGGCGCCCGCGCAGCCGAGCTTCATCGAATCCCTGCTTGCAGATCCTGCCGTGCTCGCTGGTGGCGGCGGCATCCTTGCGCTGCTGCTCGCCTTCGCCGGTATCAAGGCGCGCCAGCGCCGCAAGGAAGCAGAGATCCAGGCCGCGGATGCGGCGCTCGGGGCGTCGACGATGGGCGGCGACAGCCAGGGCGTGTTTGCCGGCACCGGCGGTCAGAGCGTCGATACCGGCGCCACGAGCATCATGCACACCGACTTCAGCCAGTCCGGGCTGTCGTCGATCGACACCGACGAGGGGGTGGATCCGGTCGCCGAGGCTGACGTCTACATGGCCTATGGCCGTGACGTGCAGGCGGAGGAGATCCTTCAGGACGCGCTCAAGGCCGACCCGGCCCGTGCCGCCATCTACGTCAAGCTGCTGGAGATTTACGCCCAGCGTCGCAACAACCGCCAGTTCGAGGCGACGGCCAGCGAGCTGTTCGCGCGCACCGGTGGCCAGGGCAGGGATTGGGACAAGGCGGCGGCATTGGGTCGCAAGCTCGATCCCGACAACCCGCTCTATGGCGGTGCGCAGGCTCAGTCCGCCGGTTCGGTCACACCGCCGTCGACCGGGGCCGACGCGCTCGCTGTGGTGGCTGGGGCGGCGGCTGCCGGCCTGGCTGCAGCCCCTGCTGTCGCCGATCCGACCGGACCCGCCACCGAGTTGTCGGGCGGGCCGGATGCGGTCAAGCACGATCTCGCCGGGCTGGACTTCACGACGACCTCGCCCGTCGAGCCGAGCCACTCGCAGATGCGCGATACATGGACGCTGCCGGGTGATCTCAGCCGGATCGGTAGCGAGGCGCACGAGCCCGGCCGGCCCGAGCCAGTGGTCGAGGAGCCGGCGGTGGAACAGGTTGCCGATGAACTGGCAATCGATGCGGGTGTGATCGACTTCGAACTCGACCTCGGTGACGAGACGCCAGCATCCGAGCCGGCCGTCGAGCCCGCACGGGCCGATGAGCCGTCTTTCGATCTCGAGTTCGATGCCGACTCGGCCCCCGTCCCGGTCGAGGGACAGGCTGACGCCGGGATGGTCTTCGATCTCGACATTGGCGAGCCGGATGTGGGGCCGGCTGCACCCGCCGCTGCTGCGCCCGCCGCCGCCGATGTCGGCGACGCGACCGTGCTCGACGACGTCGGTCATCTGGTGTCCTCCGGTCTGGATTTCGAACTCCCCGACCTTGAACTCGGTTCGTCGGGTGAGCGCTTCGACCTCAATGCCACCGTGGTCAGTGATGCGGCCAGCCCCGCCGATCAGGCTGACGCCGGCGTCAGCGCCGGGTTCGCCGCGCCGACGCTCGCGGCGGCTGGCAACGCGGCGCCCGCGGCGGCGCCCGAGTCGCCGGTGGTCGACCTCGAGAAGACCAGTTTCGACAGCAGCCTGCTCGATTTCGACTTCGAGCTCGACGCGCCGGCCGCGCCGGAAACGCTCCAGCCCGCTCCGCCGGCAGGTCTCGATCTGACTTCGATCGACCTCGATCTCGATGGCTTCGAGGACAAGGCGGTGCCGGAGGTCGATGTGGTGCCGTTATCGATGGCCGAAACCCAGTTCGAGGGCTATCCGGCCCTTGACGAAAATGCGCCCGCCGCCGAGACGAGTGCCGGCGAGGACAGCGAGGAAGCCGAAACCAAGCTCGAGCTTGCCCGCGCCTACGAAGAGATGGGCGACAAGGAAGGCGCGCTCGAGTTGCTCGAAGAAGTGGTGAGCGAAGGCTCGTCGAGACAGCAGGCCACGGCGCGCGATATTATCGCCCGCCTGGGCTGAACGCCCCTGTTGCCAGGCCGCTCCGAGTTCCGGTTCGGGGCGGCCTCTTACGTTCACCGACATGCATTCCGGGTTGATCCTGATTCTCTGGCTGGCGGCCGTGGCGTCGATCCAGTTGCTCACGCCGGCAGCGCTCGTCGTGGTGGTGCCGTGCTGCCTTGTGGCGGCTGCTGTCCTGGCGCGCACCCGCTTGCTCCGCTTGCTGCGCAGGGTGCGCGTGCTGCTTCTTGCGATCGTGATCCTGTTCGCCTGGTTCACGCCCGGCGAGGCCTTCCTGCACGACTGGCCGCGGCTCGGGCCGACGCGCGAAGGGCTGGCGCTCGCCGCGCTGCACGCTGCACGTCTGCTCGCCGTGGTGTGCGCGGTGGCCGTGCTGCTCGAGCGCCTGTCGCTGCAGCGGCTGGTCGGCGGGCTGCATGCGCTCAGTCGCCCGCTGCGCGTGATCGGCGTACCGCCGGAACGCCTGGCCTTGCGCCTGCTCCTGGTGCTGCGCTACGTCGAGGCTTCGCCACGCGGGCACGGCAGGGCGCAGTGGCGGGACTGGCTGCTGCCCGAGCTCGATGACGACAAGCGGGATGGTGGCGAAAGAGATGACGGTGCGGAGGAGGTCGTGGTGCTGATTCGGGAACGACTCGGGGTGCTCGACGCGTCGGTGGCGCTCGGCGTGTTCGCGGCATTGCTGTGGTGGAGCCTGGCATGAAGCGCATCGTCCTCGGCCTCGAATACGCGGGCGACGCCTTCTGCGGCTGGCAGAGCCAGGCGCACGGACGCACCGTGCAGGACGTGCTCGAGGCAGCGCTCAGGCAGATCGCCGCCCATCCGGTCCGCCTGCATTGCGCCGGCCGCACCGACACCGGCGTGCATGCCAGCGCCCAGGTCGTGCATTTCGACACCGCTGCGCAACGCCCGTCCTCGGCCTGGGTGCGGGGCGTCAATGCCTTGCTGCCGTCCGCCGTGGTGGTGCGCTGGTCGGCGGAGGTCGGCGACGACTTTCATGCCCGCTATCTCGCCTGCGAGCGCCAGTACCGCTACATCCTGCACAACGCGCCGACACGGCCGGCGATGCTGGCCGGGCGGGTAGGGTGGTTTCACCCGCCGCTCGACGCCGCGCGCATGGCGGCAGCGGCCGAATGCCTGGTCGGCACGCACGACTTCTCGTCCTTCCGCGCGGCCGGGTGCCAGTCGAAGACCCCGGTGCGGGTGATGCGCGAGGCGCGCGTCACCCGCCAGGGTGATTACCTGTTGTTCGATTTTCGCGCCAACGGCTTCCTGCATCACATGATCCGCAACCTCGTCGGCGCGCTGGTCTATGTGGGCAAGGGGCGCTATCCGGTGGAATGGATGCGCGAGCTGCTGGAGGCGTGCGACCGCACGCGCGCGGCGCCGACCTTCTCGCCGGACGGGCTGTATCTGTGCGGCGTGGCCTACCCGGCGCGCTGGCCGCTGCCCAACGATGGGCGTATCATCGCGCTGCCCCAGCTACCCCTCGTCTGAATGTCCCGTACCCGAATCAAGATCTGCGGTCTGACCCGCCCGCAGGACGTGCGTGTGGCCGTCGAGTGCGGTGCCGATGCGCTCGGCTTTGTGTTCTATCCGCCCAGCCCGCGCGCGGTTTCCATCGAGCAGGCGGCCGAGCTCGTGGCCTTGCTGCCACCCTTCGTCACTGCCGTCGGCCTGTTCGTCAACGCCACCCCGGCCGAGGTCGAGGCGGTGCTCGCGCGCGTGCCACTGCAACTTCTGCAGTTTCATGGTGACGAAGCGGAGTCTGATTGCGCCCGCTACGGACGGCCCTGGATCAAGGCGGCACGGATGCGGCCCGGGGTCGATCTGCTAGAATTCTCGACTTTCCATCCCCGCGCCAGCGGCATCCTCGTCGACACTTTCGTCGAGGGCTACGGCGGTGGCGGCAAGACCTTCGACTGGTCGCTGATCCCCGAGGGGTTCGCGCGGCCGCTCGTGCTTTCCGGCGGGCTCGATGCAGACAACGTGGCCGAGGCCGTGCGCCGTGTCCGCCCGTGGGCGGTCGATGTATCGAGCGGCGTGGAAAGTGCCAAGGGAATCAAGGATGCGGCGAAGATCGCCGCCTTCATAGCCGGAGTTCGACATGCAGATGGCTGACACGCCTTACCAGTTCCCCGATGCGAGCGGCCATTTCGGCCCCTACGGCGGGGTCTTCGTTTCCGAGACGCTGATGCCGGCCCTGGCCGAGCTGCGCGCAGCCTACGCGGCCTGCCAGGCCGATCCGGCGTTCGTTGCCGAGTTCGAATACGAACTCAAGCACTACGTCGGCCGCCCGAGTCCGGTCTACCACGCCAAGCGCTGGTCGGAGATCCTTGGCGGCGCGCAGATCTACCTCAAGCGCGAGGACCTCAACCACACCGGCGCGCACAAGGTGAACAACTGCATCGGCCAGGCCCTGGTGGCCCGCCGCATGGGCAAGCAGCGCGTGATCGCCGAGACCGGCGCCGGCCAGCACGGCGTCGCCACCGCCACCGTGGCCGCGCGCTACGGCATGGAGTGCGTGGTGTACATGGGCGCGGAGGACATCAAGCGCCAGGCCGCCAACGTCTATCGCATGAAGCTGCTCGGCGCCACCGTGGTGCCGGTCGAGTCGGGCTCGAAGACGCTGAAGGATGCGTTGAACGAAGCCATGCGCGACTGGGTGACCAACGTCGCCGACACCTTCTACATCATCGGCACCGTGGCCGGCCCGCACCCCTACCCGATGATGGTGCGCGACTTCCAGTCGGTGATCGGCAAGGAATGCCTCGAGCAGATGCCCGAGATGACCGGCCGCCAGCCCGACTACGTGCTCGCCTGCGTGGGTGGTGGCTCGAACGCGATGGGCATCTTCCATCCCTACATCGGCGTGCCGGGCGTGAAGCTCGTCGGCGTCGAAGCGGCTGGCGACGGCCTCGACACCGGCCGTCACTCGGCCTCGCTCACGGCCGGCCGCCCCGGCGTGCTGCACGGCAACCGCACCTATCTGCTGCAGGACGAGGACGGACAGATCATCGAGACGCATTCGGTCTCGGCCGGCCTCGACTATCCCGGTGTCGGCCCCGAGCACGCCTGGCTCAAGGACACCTCGCGCGCCGAATACGTCGGCATCACCGATGCCGAGGCGCTCGAAGCCTTCCACAACCTGTGCCGGCTCGAAGGCATCATCCCCGCGCTCGAGTCCTCGCACGCACTGGCCTATGCGGCCAAGCTGGCGCCGACGCTGCCCAAGGACAAGATCCTGCTGGTCAATCTCTCCGGCCGTGGCGACAAGGACATGCACACCGTCGCCGAACGTTCCGGCCTCCAGTTCTGAACCTGCCCCGGGCCGCATCTGCGGCCCGCAGTGTGATCGAGACATGTCAAGAATCCAGACCGTTTTCCAGCGCCTGCAGGCTGAAGGCCGCAAGGCGCTGATCCCCTTCGTCACCGCCGGTTTTCCGGCGCCCGAGCTGACGCTGCCGCTGATGAACGCGCTCGTCGAAGGCGGCGCCGACATCATCGAGCTCGGCGTGCCGTTCTCCGACCCGATGGCCGACGGCCCCACCATCCAGCGCGCCTCCGAGCGCGCGCTCGCGCAGGGCATGAGCCTGCGCAAGGTGCTCGAGACCGTGCGCGCTTTTCGCGCCACCAACCCGGACACCCCGGTGGTGCTGATGGGCTACGCCAATCCGATCGAGGCCATGGGCCAGGACCGCTTCGTCACCGCCGCGCACGAGGCCGGCGTCGATGGCGTGCTGGTGGTCGACTACCCGCCCGAGGAGTGCGTGAGCTTTGCCGCCACCGCCAAGGCGGGCGGGCTCGATCCCATCTTCCTGCTCGCCCCGACCTCGTCCGAGCAGCGCTTCGCCGACGTGGCGCGCGCGGGCAGCGGCTACATTTACTACGTATCGCTGAAGGGTGTGACCGGCAGCGCCAAGCTCGACGTCGACGAGGTTGCGCGCCGTATCCCGCAGATCCGCGCCGCGGTCGGCATGCCGGTGGGCGTGGGCTTCGGCATCCGTGACGCCGAGAGCGCGCAGCGCATCGGCGCGGTAGCCGACGCGGTGGTGATCGGCAGTCGCATCATCGAGGAAATCGAACACAACCCGGGCGCCGAGGTCGAGCGCGTCACCGCCTTCATGCGCGACATCCGCGTCGCGCTGGACGCCCTCGCACCGGGCAAAGGAGTCTGACCATGAGCTGGTTGCAAAAGCTGCTGCCGCCCAAGATCAAGCGCGGCGACACGTCGGCGCGCAACAAGTCCATCCCGGAAGGGCTGTGGAGCAAGTGCGAGGGCTGCGAGTCGGTGCTGTACCGCTCGGATCTCGAGGGCAACCTCAGCGTGTGCCCGAAGTGCGGCCATCACCACCGCGTGGGTGCGCGTCGTCGGCTCGACCTGATGCTCGACGCCGAGGGCCGGGTCGAGATCGGTGCCGAGGTCACGCCGGTCGATGCGCTCAAGTTCAAGGACTCGCGCAAGTATCCCGAGCGCCTGTCCGCGGCCACCGCCGACACCGGCGAGGCCGATGCGATGGTGGTGATGAGCGGGGCGATCAAGAGCATTCCGGTGGTCGTGGCCTGCTTCGAGTTCGAATTCCTCGGCGGATCGATGGGTTCGGTCGTGGGCGAGCGCTTCGTGCGCGGCGCCAAGGCGGCCTTCGAGCAGCGCGTGCCCTTCATCTGCGTGACCGCCTCCGGTGGCGCACGCATGCAGGAAGGCCTGCTGTCGCTGATGCAGATGGCCAAGACCACGGCCGCGGTCACCCGCCTGGCCGAACGTCGCCTGCCCTTCGTGACCATCCTGACCGATCCGACCATGGGCGGCGTGTCGGCGAGCTTCGCCTTCATGGGCGACCTCGTCATCGCCGAGCCCAACGCGCTGATCGGCTTCGCCGGCCCGCGCGTCATCGAGCAGACCGTGCGCGAGAAGCTGCCCGAAGGCTTCCAGCGCGCCGAGTTCCTGCTCGAGAAGGGCGCGATCGACCTGATCATCGATCGTCGCGAGATGCGTGACCAGCTCGCCACCCTGCTCGCCATGCTCAGCCGCCAGCCCGCGGACGTGGTCGCCGACTGATGGTGGCCGATGCGGTGAACCCCGGGGCGAGCCCGGCGCTGCCCGACAGCCTCTCCGGCTGGCTCGCGCTGCTCGAGGCGCGTCACGGCCAGCGCATCGCGCTCGGGCTGGAGCGGGTGGCGGCAGTTCGTGATCGCATGGCGGTCGGGTGCGACGCGGTGATCATCACCGTGGGCGGCACCAACGGCAAAGGGTCGTGCTGCGCGATGCTCGAGGGCATTTTGCTTGCGGCCGGCTACCGGGTGGGCTGCTACACCTCGCCGCACCTGCTGAGCTATAACGAGCGCGTGCGTGTCGACGGCAAGGACGCGAGCGATGCGAGCCTGGTCGCAGGCTTCGCCGCGGTCGAAGCCGCACGCGGCGATACGCCGCTGACCTATTTCGAGCACGGTACGCTGGCAGCCTGGCATGTGTTCGCCGCCGAGCACCCGGACGTGATCGTCCTCGAGGTCGGTCTCGGCGGCCGGCTCGACGCGGTCAATGTGTTCGATTCGGATTGCACGCTGGTCACCAGCGTGGCGATGGATCACATGGACTACCTGGGCGACACGCGCGAGGCCATCGGGCGCGAGAAGGCGGGGATCTTCCGCAGCGGCTGTCCGGCGATCTGCGGCGATCCGCAGCCGCCGGCGAGCCTGGTCGAGCACGCTGCTGCGGTTGGCGCCGAGTTGTGGATCAGCGGGCGCGACTTCGGCTTCGGCGGCGACCGCCAGCAGTGGGGTTACTGGCGTTACACCCGGCCGCCCGCCCAGGGCAGCCTGGTCAAGCGCGGCGGGCTGGCCTATCCGGCGCTACGCGGCGCCAACCAGTTGCTCAATGCCTCGGCGGTGATCACCGCGCTCGAATGCCTGCGTGCGCGCATCCCGGTGTCGATGCAGCACGTCCGCCAGGGGCTGATGCTGGTCGAGGTGCCGGGGCGTTTCCAGGTGCTGCCGGGCCGGCCCAGCGTCGTGCTCGACGTCGCCCACAACCCGCAGGCCGCCGGTGTGCTCGCCGACAATCTCGGCAACATGGGCTTCTATCCCGAGACCTGGGCGGTGCTCGGGATGCTCAACGACAAGGATGTGGCGGGCGTCGTGGCGCTGATGGCGGGGCGTGTGGACCACTGGCTGCTTGCCGATCTGCCCGGGCCGCGCGGGCTCAGTGCGGAGGCGCTCGGCGAGCTGGTGCGTGCCGCGACCGACAAGGGCGACGTGCGCTGCTTCGGCTCGCCCGCCGCGGCGTTTGCTGCAGCGCAAAAGGAAGTGACCGAGGGTGATAGAATCGTCGTCTTCGGATCTTTCCTGACGGTGGCAGATGTGCTCGCAGCAATCAAGGCGGCAAGGCACTGACGAGGTTTGGCGGTGAGTGACGCAGAAAACCTGGATATCAAGAAGCGGGCGCGGCGCCGGCTCGTCGGCGCGGTCGCCCTGGCGCTGCTCGCGGCCGTGGTGTTGCCGATGATCATGGAGCAGGAGCCGCACCCGGCCGTCCAGGACATCCAGATCACCATTCCGGAGCGCGAAGGCGCGGACGGCCTGCGCCGTACGCCGGCGGCTGGCGACGCCGCTGCACCCGCGGCCGCCGTGCCTGTCCCCGAGGACGAGGCGCTCGCCGCCAGCGACAAGGCGCCGGCGGCCGAGCCGGCAGCGAAGCCGGAACCCGCAGCGAAGCCGGAGCCGGAAACCGCCGCGACGCCTTCCCCGCGCACACCTGCGCCGGCGCCTGCGGCTGCGCGCAGCGAACCTCCCGCGCCACGCCCGGCTCCCGAGCCGCGGCCCGCCGCGCCCACCGCCGAGGAAGAGGCCCGGGTGCGCGCGATCCTCAGCGGCCAGGCCGTGCCGCCGCGTGGCGAATCCTTCGTGATCCAGGTGGGCGCCTTCAGCGACGCCGCCAAGGCCTCGCGCCTGGCCGACGAGCTCAAGGCCAAGGGTTTTTCGGCCTACACCGAGCGTGCCGGCAACGTGACCCGTGTCCGTGTCGGCCCTATCGCCGGTCGTGCGGCCGCCGATTCCGCCGCCTCCCGACTCAAGGCGGCCGGGCACCAGGCCGTCCTCCAGCCGCGCTGATCCATCGACGATGACGGTATTCGATTACGTTTTTCTCGCCGTGCTGGGCCTGTCCGCAGCCATCGGCATGTGGCGCGGCCTGGTCAGCGAGGTGATGGCCGTGCTCGCCTGGGTGGCAGCGCTGTTCGCCGCGTGGCGCTATAACGAAGAGGCGGCACAGGTGTTCTCGGGCCTGATCGCCGAACCGATGTGGCGGCAGGTTGCAGGTGGGGCGCTGGTGGTGTTCGGCGTGCTGATCCTCGCTGCGCTGATCCGCTACCTGTTGCGCGAGCTGCTGCGTGCAGCCGGGCTCGGCGCCACCGACCGTTTTTTCGGGGCGCTGTTCGGCATTGCGCGCGGGCTGGTGTTCGCCTTCGTCGTGGTGCTGATCGGCGGGCTCGCCGGCGTGTCGCGCGAACCCTGGTGGACCCAGGCGCTCTTCTCGCCGCCGATGGAATCGGCGGTGATTGCCGCAAAACCGTGGCTGCCCGCTGAGGTGGCCGACAAGATTCGATTCAGATAGGCGTTACCTCCATGTGCGGAATTCTCGGCGTCGTTGCAACTTCCCCGGTCAACCAGCTGCTCTACGACGGCCTGCAGGTGCTCCAGCATCGTGGCCAGGACGCTGCGGGCATCGCCACCTCCGAAGCGGCGCGTTTCCACATGCACAAGGGCTCCGGCCTGGTGCGCGACGTGTTCCGCACTCGCAACATGCGCGACCTCAAGGGCAACTGGGGTATCGGCCACGTCCGCTACCCGACCGCCGGCTCGGCCTACAACGCTGCCGAGGCCCAGCCCTTCTACGTCAATTCGCCCTTCGGCCTGCTGCTGGCGCATAACGGCAACCTGACCAACTCGGAAGCGCTCAAGCGCGAGATGTTCCTGTCCGACCTGCGCCACATCAACACCAGCAGCGATTCCGAGGTGCTGCTCAACGTGTTCGCGCATGAGCTGCAGGCTGCGTGCAAGGGGCTCAAGATCGACGAGGAGGCCATCTTCACCGCGGTCGCCGGCGTGCATCGGCGCTGCCGCGGCGCCTACGCGGTGGTGGTGATGATCGCCGGCTACGGTCTGCTCGCCTTCCGCGATCCCTACGGCATCCGCCCGCTGGTCATCGGCCGCAACGACACCGCGGCCGGTACCGAGTGGCTGGTGGCCTCGGAGTCGGTGGCGCTCGACGTGCTCGGCTTCCGGCTGCTGCGCGACGTGGCCCCGGGCGAGGCGGTGCTGGTCGATACCGCGGGCAATTTCCACAGCCGCCAGTGCGCGATGAAGACGATTCAGGCGCCGTGCATGTTCGAGTTCGTCTATCTGGCGCGCCCGGACTCGATCATCGACGGTGTTTCGGTGTACGAATCGCGCATGAAGATGGGCGAATTCCTCGCCGATCGCATGCGGCGCACGATGCCCAACGTGCACATCGACGTGGTGATCCCGATCCCGGATTCGAGCCGCCCGTCCGCGATGCAGATGGCCGAGCGCCTCGGGCTGCCCTTCCGCGAAGGCTTCGTCAAGAACCGCTACATCGGCCGCACCTTCATCATGCCGGGCCAGGCCACGCGCAAAAAGTCGGTGCGCCAGAAGCTCAACACGATCCACCAGGAGTTCAGGGGCAAGAGCGTGCTGCTGGTTGACGACTCGATCGTGCGCGGCACGACCAGCAAGGAGATCGTCAACATGGCGCGCGAAGCGGGGGCGACCAAGGTCTATCTCGCCTCGGCCGCGCCGCCGGTACGCTATGCCAACGTCTACGGTATCGACATGCCGACCCGGGCCGAGCTGATCGCCTCCGACCGCAGCGAGGACGAGATCTGCAAGGAGATCGGCGCCGACGGGCTGATCTACCAGGATCTCGACGACCTCAAGGCCTCGGTGCGTGCGCTCAATCCGTCGATCAGCTTCTTCGAGACGTCCTGCTTCGACGGCCAGTACATCACCGGCGACATCACGGTGGAGTACCTCAACGGGGTCGAGAACCAGCGCGGCGAGGCCAAGCCTGCCAAGAGCGACAATGGCGACGATACGGACGACGGTCAGCTCGACCTCAACCTCGCCTCGAGCGGCGAGCGCTGACGCGCCGCAGATCGACTGCACCGGACCGTCTGCCCCCCGTCTGCCCCATTTCCCGCACGGACAACATTGCCAGCATGAGCCAATCCGATTTTCCCGCCTACCATCCCGACACCCTCGCCGTGCGCGCGGGCATCGAACGCACGCCCTTCGGCGAGCACGGCGACGCGATGTACCTGACGTCGAGCTTCGTGTTCGACAACGCAGCGCAGGCCGCGGCGCGCTTCTCGGGTGCGGAAGAAGGTTACGTCTACGCGCGCTTCTCCAACCCCACCGTCACTGCGATGCAGACCCGGCTGGCGGCGATGGAAGGGGCGGAGGCGTGCATCGCGACCGCGTCGGGCATGTCGGCGATCCTGTCGCTGGCGATGGCGACCATGCAGGCGGGCGACCACGTGGTGGCGTCCAACGGCCTGTTCGGCGCCACCCAGCAGTTGTTCGGCGGCATCCTGTCGAAGTTCGGCATCACCACGACCTTCGTCGCGGCGACCGACCTCGACGCCTGGCGCGACGCGATCACGCCCCAGACCCGGCTGTTCTTCACCGAGACGCCGTCCAACCCGCTCACCGAGGTCATCGACATCGCCGGCGTGGCGGCGATCGCGCGCGAGGCGGGCGTGCTGTTCGCGGTGGATAACTGCTTCTGCTCGCCGGCGCTGCAGCGTCCGCTGGAGCTCGGCGCGGACGTCGTCGTGCATTCGGCCACCAAGTACCTCGACGGCCAGGGCCGCGTGCTCGGCGGCGCGGTGGCGGGCCGCAAGGCGGTGACCGACGAGGTCTTCAAGTTCCTGCGCACGGCCGGGCCGACGCTGTCGCCGTTCAATGCCTGGGTGATCCTGAAGGGGCTGGAGACCTTGCGCATCCGCATGGAGGCGCAGTCGGCGAGCGCGCTGGAACTGGCGCGCTGGCTGGAGGTGCAGCCGGGCGTGGCGCGGGTGTATTACCCGGGGCTGGCTTCGCATCCGCAGCACGCGCTGGCCATGCGCCAGCAGAAGAGCGGTGGCGCGATCCTCAGCTTCGACGTCGAGGGCGGGCGTGAGGCGGCGTGGAGGGTGGTCGATTCGACGCGCCTGATCTCGATCACCGCCAACCTCGGCGACACCAAGAGCACGATCACCCACCCGGCCACCACCACGCACGGCCGTATCAGCGCCGAGGCGCGCGCGGCCGCCGGGATCGGCGAGGGCCTGCTGCGGATCGCGGTCGGGCTCGAGGATGTCGAGGATCTGAAGGAAGACCTGGCGCGGGGACTGGTGCGGGGCTAAGTCCGCATCGAGCCGGGGGCTGGGTGGTCGAAAAGGGGAGGGCGCCAGCAGGGCGGGGCCTCCCCTTTTTGTTGATGGCGCTATCGCTGTTGTGCTCGTTTGAAGGCGCTACGGCGGCTTCATCGGCCGCATCAAGACCGGCGCGGCGTGACGGTCGCGGGATGGACGCGCACGGGGTATTCCTTCCGAGGCTGCGGAACTCGCTGCGCTCGGACAGTCCTCGCCTCTCCAGGAATACCCCGTACGCATCCGGGAAACGTGGGTGCAGCTTGACGCCGATGGAAAGATGCGCGGCGAGCGGCTTTTCGCCGGGTCACGTGGTTGCCGTTCATGTTGAACTTGGGTCCATCGATGTGGCTCTTGGGGGCCAAAAACAGGGATGCACTGTGCTCTGCGGGTGGCGTGGTTCGGCCATTTGCGGCCGGTCATCAACCGATCCGGATAGCGGCCACTTCTGCGGGAAGGTATGCTGTACGCCTATTTCCAGAATGGCTCGGAAACCCACCATGCCGGCTGCTGCTTTTCCTGTCTTGTT
>JAGOEI010000222.1 GCA_017997795.1 Thauera sp.
GCATCAGGAAGGGGATGTCGAACACGCCGGTCTGCGGCACGAAGTTGAGCGTGGCGCCGGTCGACAGGATGGCGAGGTCGATGGTGCCGAGCTGCAAGCCCTCGATGACCTCGCGCTCGCCGCCGAGCGCGCTGCTCGGGAACTGCTGCACCTTGTAGCGGCCGCCGGTGCCGGCTTCCAGCGTCTGCGAGAAGGCCTCGCCGCCCGCGCCGTAGTGCGAGCTCGCAGACAGCGCATAGGCCATCTTCAGCGTGGTCTGGGCGGTGGCAGGGGTCGCGAAGGCGAGGCCGGCAGCCGTGAAGGCGGCGAACAGCGGGGCGAGCCAGGTTTTGCGCATCGGTACGGTCTCCGGAACAGAGGGGTGAATTCGGTGGGGGCATGCACCGGGAAAGGGCGCAGGAACGACCTTGCACGGATCTCGCTGCATGGCAGCAGACGGCCATGCTACCGCCGCTCAGTGGTCGCCACAAGAAAGCACCGCCCCGATCGGGGCTCGACCGGGGGCGCCGAAAGCGGGTTTTGAGGCTAGGATTCCGCCATCTGCAAGGAGATCGCCATGGACCTCGAAACCTTCGTCCGCACCCTGCCCAAGGCCGAGCTGCACCTGCACATCGAGGGCACGCTCGAGCCGGAGATGATGTTCGCGCTCGCGCGCCGTAACGGCGTCGCGCTGCCTTGGGACAGCGTGGAGGCCACGCGCGCCGCCTACGCCTTCACCGACCTGCAGAGCTTTCTCGACCTGTATTACGCCGGCGCGGCGGCGCTGATCCACGAGCAGGACTTCTTCGATCTCGCCATCGCCTACTTCGAGCGCGCGCACGACGACGGCGTGGTCCATGCCGAGCTGTTCTTCGACCCGCAGACCCACACCGCGCGCGGCATCGCCTTCGAGACCGTGCTCGACGGCCTGGAGCGCGCCTGCGCCGAGGCCCAGGCGCGGTGGGGCATCAGCTCGCGGCTGATCCTGTGCTTCCTGCGCCACCTCAGCGAGGACGAGGGCTTCGCCACGCTGCAGCAGGCGCTGCCGCATCTGGCGCGCATCCATGGCGTCGGCCTGGATTCGTCCGAGAAGGGCCACCCGCCAGGCAAGTTCGCGCGCCTGTTCGCGCGCTGTCGCGAACTCGGCCTGCACATCGTCGCCCACGCCGGCGAGGAAGGGCCGCCGGCCTACATCGTCGAGGCGCTCGATGTGCTGAAGGTCGAGCGCATCGACCACGGCGTGCGTTGCGAGGAAGATCCGGCGCTGGTCGAGCGCCTGGCACGCGAGCAGGTGGCGCTGACCGTGTGCCCGCTGTCGAACGTGAAGCTGTGCGTGGTGCCGACGCTCGCCGAGCACAACTTCAAGCGTCTGCTCGACGCCGGGCTCAAGCTCACGATCAACTCCGACGACCCCGCCTACTTCGGCGGCTACATCGCGCGGAATTATGTCGAGACTGCCCAGTCGCTCGGTCTGACGCGCGCCGAGCTCAAGCGCGTGGCGCGCAACAGCCTGGAAGCGAGCTTCGTGCCCGAGTCGCTGCGTGCGCCCTGGCTGATGCGCCTGGACGCGATGCCCGACTGATCCGCGTCGGGCTACAGGAAGAGCCGCGCGACATCCACGGTTTCCTTGCGGCCCACGTGGCGATACTGCTTGCGCAGCCATTCGTCGGCGCGCGAGCGGCCGAGCGTGTGCAGCTCGGTGAGGAAGCCGCTGGCGGCGTTGAGCTTGCTGGCGCTGCCGGCCTCGGCCAGCTCGCGCGCCTCGATGAGGTGGAAGCGCTGGCCGACGAGCTTGCGCTCCAGGCGACCGAGCGGCATCCAGCCCGCGGTCTCGGCGATGTACTGGCGAGCGTGGGCGATCATGCGCATCTCGCGCAGGAAGGTGGTGGAAAAGCCCAGCTCCATGCTGCGCGCCGAGATGTCCTCGGCGCTGCGCGGCGCGTCGTCGCGTTGCAGCGGGTTCAGCAGCACCATCAGGATGTCGGGCGCGGTGCACTCGTAGAGCAGCGGGTAGATCGCCGGGTTGGCGGTGAAGCCGCCGTCCCAGTAGTGCTCGCCGTCGATCTCCACCGCATGGTGCAGGGTCGGCAGGCAGGCCGAGGCCAGCAGCGCGGCTTCGCTCAGCTCGGCGGTGTGGAACAGCCGGACCTTGCCGGTGCGCACCGTGGTCGCGGCGATGAAGAGCTTGAGCGGACAGTCGCGGCGCAGGCGCTCGAAGTCGAACTGGGCGCGCACCACGTCGCGCAGCGGGTTGAGCTCGAAGGGGTTGAGCTGGTAGGGCGAGAACAGGCGCATGAAGCCCATCATCACGTTCATCGGTGTCGGCATCGTGCTGTCGGCCGCCGAGTTGAGGCTGTTGAGCAGCTCGACGTGGAAGGGCACGCTGTCGCCCACCGCCTGCCAGAAGTCGGCCAGCGCGGCGCGCGCGCCGTCCGCGCCGCCCGCGGTCCAGCCGTGGGCGAGCGCCACCGCGTTCATCGCGCCGGCGCTGGTGCCGCTGATGCCGTCGATGCGGATGCCGGCCTCGAGCAGGCGGTCGAGCACGCCCCAGGTGTAGGCGCCGTGCGCGCCGCCGCCCTGCAGCGCGAGGCTGAGGGACGGCTTCTGGGTGTCGGGTCGTCGGGGCGACCATGGCAGTCTTAACATGATTGATCCTCACATGCGTCCGGCGATGCCGGGTGTATGTTGCACTGCACAATCCAGAGTATCACGCGGAATTCATTGCAGGCGTGCGCATGTGTTTCACGATGCTGGCGGCGCGCGACCGGCTGTGCCCGGCAACATGGCCGCGGTGTTTCTTGGCATCATCGAAGCCTTCCGCTTTCGCCGGTTCGTCCGGCCCCCCTGTGTGTTGGAGAACCTCATGGCCGCTCATGCAAGCCCCTGTGCAGAACTTCCCCCGCAGACCTCGCCCGCCCTGCGCGTGATGCCGATGCCCGCCGATCTCAATCCGGCCGGCGACGTGTTCGGCGGCTGGGTCATGGCGATGGTCGATATCGCCGGGGCGCTGCCGGCGGTTCGCCATGCACGCTCGCGCGTGGTGACGGTGGCGGTGAATTCCTTCGTCTTCAGGCAGCCGATCTCGGTCGGCGACATCGTCAGCTTCCATGCCGACGTTGCGTCGGTCGGAAAGTCCTCGATCACGGTCGACGTGCATGTCTTTGCAGAACGCAATCCCGCGAACCCGGTGGTGGTCAAGGTCACCGAAGCCCGCCTGACCTACGTCGCGGTCGATGCCCAGGGCGCCAAGCGCGTCATCGGCGACTCTGCGCCGCTGTGCCTGGTGCCGCCATCGAGCAAGGAGCTCGTGCTGCGAATGATGCCGATGCCGGCCGATCTCAATCCGGCAGGGGACGTGTTTGGCGGCTGGGTCATGGCGATGGTGGACATCGCCGGTGCCGTGCTCGCCAATCGCAAGGCGCGCTCGAGGGTGGCTACGGTCGCGGTCGACTCCTTCGCCTTCAAGCAGCCGATTTCGGTGGGCGACATCGTCAGTTTCCACGCCGAAATCGTCCATGTGGGCAAGACTTCGGTCACCGTCGATGTCGAGGTCTTCGCCGAGCGCAACCCCGAGCATCCGGTGGTGGTGAAGGTGACCGAGGCCAAGCTCACCTACGTGGCGGTCGATGCGTTCCGCGCCAAGCGGCATATCGACGAGGCCTGAGCCGGGCCGGTGTCGGGCGCGTGCGCGGGTGTCGTGCAAGTTCGTGGCGGTTGAATTGACGACCATCAATCACGACGTGAGACGTTGACGCTAGTGTTCGGGGCATTCGCAGCGCATCACTGCGACGGACCCCATACAAAACGGAGAATGCATATGAACAAGTTTCCCTTCCTGATCGCCGCTGCGGCATCCGTCCTGCTGGCCGCCTGTGGTGGCTCGGATAGCGGTACCCCGGCCAAGCCTGCCGCCGCACCGGCGCCCGCGCCGGTTGCCGCTGCACCGGCTGCAGCCCCGGCCGCTGCGCCCGCTCCCGCGCCTGCAGCAGCGCCTGC
>JAGOEI010000223.1 GCA_017997795.1 Thauera sp.
TGGTGCCGGCGCCGATGTTGACCTTGCTGCCGACGTCGGCGTCGCCCACGTAGGCCAGGTGGTTGGCCTTGGAGTGGTCGGCGATGACGCTGTTCTTGACCTCGACGAAGTTGCCCAGATGCACGTCACTGCCGAGCACGGTGCCCGGACGGGTGCGCGCGTAGGGCCCGATCACGCAGGCCTGGCCCATGGTGGTGCTGTCGACGTGGCTGAAAGGCTCGAGCCGGGTGCCGGCGCCGATGCGGGCGTTGCGGACGACACAGTTGGCGCCGATGCGCACGCCGTCGCCGAGCTCGACCTCGCCTTCGAACACGCAGTTGACGTCGATCTCGACGTCGCGGCCCACGACGAGCTTCCCGCGCACGTCGATGCGCGCGGGGTCGATCAGCGTGACGCCCTCTTCCATCAGGCCGCGGGCGATGTTGCCCTGATGGATGCGCTCGAGCTCGGCGAGCTGTAGCTTGTTATTGACGCCGAGCGTCTCGGGGAAGGCGTCGGGCTGCACGGAGGTGACCTCGACACCGTCGGCCACGGCCAGGCCGATGATGTCGGTGAGGTAGTACTCGCCCTGGGCGTTGTCGTTGCCGATGCGCCCGAGCCAGTCGCGCAGGCGCTCGACCGGGGCGACGAGGATGCCGGTGTTCACTTCCTGCACGCGGCGCTCGTCGTCGGTCGCGTCCTTCTCCTCGACGATGCGCGTGACGGCGCCAGCGGCGTTGCGCAGGATGCGGCCGTAGCCGGTGGGGTTGTCCATCTTTACCGTGAGCAGCGCCAGGCGCTCATTGCCGGCGGCGGCGACCAGGCGGCGCAGCGTGGGCACGCCGATCAGCGGCACGTCGCCATACAGCACCAGCGCCATGTCGCCGTCGGTGAGGTGCGGCAGCGCCTGCTGCACTGCGTGGCCGGTGCCGAGCTGTGGCGCCTGCCGCGCCCAGGCCAGGTCGGGCGCATCCAGGCGCTCGCGCACCACCTCGCCACCGTGGCCGTACACCACGCAGATGCGCTGCGCGTCGAGCGTGCGCGCGGCGTCGAGCACATGGGCGAGCATCGGCTTGCCGGCGATGGGTTGCAGGACCTTGGGCAGGACCGAGCGCATGCGCTTGCCCTGGCCGGCAGCGAGAACGACGACTTCCATGTGGGGGTTCCGGTGTTGGGGTGGCTCGGGAACGCGGCCGCGGCGCTGCGGGCGTCCGACACAAAAAGCGTCGCGCGGAGTTTACCACCGCCGCTGCAGCGCGGAATGTGAGCAAATGCATGGCAAGCGGATCGAAACCACGGCAAATGCCAATAACTTGAGTGCTGATTGACGCATTGCACAATTCGATTGCGTTTCTTCTTATATTGGTCACGGACAGCGTCTAAAATCCCGATGTTGCAATGCATCCAATAAAGAGCATCCCATGAAACCCATTGCCGCACCTCAGACCATCCAGAACCGCACCTTCGACGAGATCCAGGTGGGCGATTTCGCCCAGCTCATCCGCACGCTGCGCCCGGAAGACATCCACCTCTTCGCCGCCATGTCGGGTGACGTCAACCCGACCCACGTCGACCTCGAATACGCCCGCTCCAGCCAGTTCCGCGAAGTCGTCGGCCACAGCATGTGGGGCAGCACGCTGATCTCGACCGTGCTCGGCACCGAATTCCCCGGCCCGGGCACCGTGTATGTGTCGCAGGGGCTCAACTTCTGGCGCCCGATCACGATCGGCGACACGCTGACGATCACCGTCACCTGCAAGGAAAAGTTCGAGCACAACCACCACATCATCTTCGACTGCCTGGCGGTGAACCAGGACGGCCTGAAGGTGATCGACGGCATCGCCGAGGTGATGGCGCCGACCGAGAAGATCTCGCGCGCCCGCGTCGTGCTGCCCGAGGTCACCGTCTCCGACCGCGAGCTGCGCTACCGCCACCTGCTGTCGGTGTCGGCCGGCCTGTCGCCGATCCCGATCGCGGTGGCGCACCCCTGCGACCGCGAGTCCCTGCTCGGCCCCGTCCAGGCCGCCAAGGCCGGGCTGGTCGATCCGATCCTGGTCGGCCCCGAGTCGCGCATCCGCGCCGTGGCCGAAGAGCACGAGATCGACATCAAGGGCTTCCGGATCGTCGACACCGCGCACAGCCACGAATCGGCCGAGGTCGCGGTCGCGCTGTGCCGCGACGGCGGCGCCGAAGCGCTGATGAAGGGCTCGCTGCACACCGACGAGATGATGAGCCAGGTGATCAAGCACCTGCGCACCGGCCGCCGCATCAGCCACGTCTTCCTGGCCGACGTGCCGACCTACCCGCACCCGCTGATGATCACCGACGCGGCGATCATCATCGAGCCGACGCTGGAAGATAAGGTCGACGTCATCCAGAACGCGATCGAGCTCGCCCACATCCTCGGCCTGGCCGAGCCCAAGGTGGCGATCCTGTCCGCGGTCGAGACCGTGACCTCGAAGATCCGCTCCACCATCGACGCCGCCGCGCTGTGCAAGATGGCCGACCGCGGCCAGATCAAGGGCGGCCTGCTCGACGGCCCGCTCGCCTTCGACAACGCGGTGTCGCTGGTTGCCGCCCGCACCAAGGGCATCAAGTCGGTCGTGGCCGGCAACGCCGACATCCTGGTGATGCCCGACCTCGAATCCGGCAACATGGTCGCCAAGCAGCTCGAGTACCTCGCCAACGCGCTGATGGCCGGCGTGGTGCTGGGCGCGCGAGTGCCCATCGTGCTCACCAGCCGTGCCGACACCGCCGAGACGCGCACCGCGTCGTGCGCGGTGGTGCAACTGATGGCGCACAAGAAGCGTGAGGCGCTGAAAGCATGAAAGCCGTCCTCGTTCTCAACGCGGGCTCGTCGAGCCTGAAGTTCGCGCTCTATCCGATCAACGGCGACGTCGCCGAGGCACCGGCGGTGTCCGGCCAGGTCGAAGGCATCGGCGCCACGCCCGAGATCACGCTCAAGACCGCCGACGGTGCGCGCATCCACGAAGCGGTGCCCACCGGCGGCAGCCAGGGCGAACAGCATCGCGACGCGCTCAACCACGTGTTCGCGCTGCTCAACCGTCACAACCCGGCGCTCGACATCGTCGCCGCCGGCCACCGCATCGTGCACGGCGGCGAACACTACAGCGCGCCCACGCGCCTGGACGAGGCCGTGCTGCGCACGCTCGACACCTTCGTGCCGCTCGCGCCGCTGCACCAGCCGCACAACCTGCGCGCAGTGCGGGCGGTGGCCATGCTGATGCCGGACGTGCCGCAGGTCGGCTGCTTCGACACCGCCTTCCATCGCACGCAGCCGGCGGTCGCCCAGGCCTTCGCGCTGCCGCGCAAGTACTCGGCCGAAGGCGTCAAGCGCTACGGCTTCCACGGGCTTTCCTACGACTACGTCGCCCGCCAGCTGCCGGACGTCATCGGCGAGCGCGCCAAGGGCGCGGTGGTGATCGCGCACCTGGGCAACGGCGCCTCGATGTGCGCGCTGCGTGATGGCAAGAGCGTGGCCTCGACGATGGGCTTCACCGCGGTCGAGGGCCTGATGATGGGCACCCGCACCGGCAGCCTCGACCCCGGCGTGATGCTCTACCTGATGGAGCAGAAGGGGCTGGACGCCAAGGCGCTCACCAACCTGCTGTACAAGGAATCGGGCCTGCTCGGCGTGTCGGGCATCAGCCAGGACATGCGCACCCTGCTCGCCTCCTCTGCACCCGAGGCCAGGGAAGCGGTCGACCTGTTCTGCTACCGCATCGCCCGCGAGCTCGGCTCGCTGGCTGCGGCCGCGGGCGGTCTGGACGCGCTGGTGTTTACCGGCGGCATCGGCGAGCACGCCGCGGCCGTGCGCGAGAAGGTCGCCGCGCTGTCGGCGTGGATGGGCATCGACATCGACGCCGCCGCCAACGCCCAGCACGCCAGCCGCATCGACACCGCTGCGAGCCGCGTCGCGGTCGCCGTGGTGCCGACCAACGAAGAGCGCATGATCGCGCGCTACAC
>JAGOEI010000224.1 GCA_017997795.1 Thauera sp.
CCGGCGCTGGCTGGCGCGCCGAGCTGCGTCTGGCCTACCAGCGCCGTGGCGCCCGGACGGTGCTCGTCGAGCGCGCCCATCGCGGCCCGCTCGTCGTGCAGCGCCCGCTGTATCCGGAAGGCGAGACCGTGTGCCACACCATCCTGGTGCATCCCCCCGCGGGTATCGCCGGCGGCGACCGGCTGGCGCTGACGCTGGAAATTGGCGCGCAGGCGCACGTGCTGCTGACCACGCCGGGTGCCGGCAAGTGGTATCGCAGCGCTGGCGCGCACGGCGAGCTCGTGCAGCGGATTCGCGTGGCCGAGGGCGGCGTGTGCGAGTTCCTGCCACAGGAGAGCATCGTCTTCGATGGCGCGCTCGGCACGCTCGCGACCGAGGTCGAGCTGGCGGGCTCGGCGGTCTTCATCGGGGCGGAGATGCTCTGCCTCGGCCGCACCGGCGCCGGCGAGCGCTTCACGCGCGGCGAGCTTGCGCTACGCACGCGCATCAGCCGCGACGGCCGGCCGCTGTGGCTCGAGCGCGGTGTGCTCGAGGGCGGCAGCGCCGTGCTGGAGGCGGCGGTGGGCCTGGATGGGGCGCCGGTGAGCGCGACGCTGCTGGTCGCGGCGCCGGCGTGTGATGCGGGGCTGCTCGAGGCCTGGCGGGCGATCGAGCCGGTAGCCGGGCGCGGGGCGGTGAGCTTGTTGCCCGGTCTGCTGGTGGCACGCTGGATCGGGCCGGCCTGCGAGCCGGGGCGGGCGTGGCTGGCGCGGCTGTGGGGCGCGGCGCGTCTGCAGGTGGCGGGGCGGGCGATGCAGGTGCCGCGGATCTGGAATACGTGAGGGGCGAGTGCAGCCCGCGGTGCCGCTTGGCCGGTGCGTGCGGGGTGCGGGATGGCGGCGGCGCCGAGGCTGGCCGCGGCGCAAGGAGAAGAGATGGAACTGACACCACGCGAGAAGGACAAGCTGCTGATCTTCACCGCCGGCCTGCTGGCGGAGCGCCGGCGCGCGCGCGGGCTGAAGCTGAACTACCCGGAGGCGGTGGCGCTGATCACCTGCGCGATTCTGGAAGGCGCGCGCGACGGGCGCACGGTGGCCGAGCTGATGAGCTTCGGGGCGACGCTGCTGACGCGCGACGAGGTGATGGAGGGGGTGGCGGAGATGATCCCGGACATCCAGGTGGAGGCGACGTTTCCGGATGGGACGAAGCTGGTGACCGTGCATGCGCCGATCGTTTGAGTTCGCGGGCGGGGCTGCGTTTTCCGTTGCTGCCCGCGACCGCCACGCCGGGTATTTGCTCTGCAGGCTGCGGAACTCGCCCTTCGGGCTCGGACAGTCCTCGCCTGCGCCGCAAACACCCGACATGACGATCGCTACTTTGTCGCGTCTGCAATGCGCGGCGTGAAACTGGGGGAGAAGAGATGATTCCCGGAGAATATTTCGTCGCCGACGGCGACATCGAGCTCAACGTCGGCCGCGCCACGCTGACGGTCGTGGTGACCAACACGGGTGACCGGCCGATCCAGGTCGGCTCGCACTACCACTTCGCCGAGACCAACGCCGCGCTCGACTTCGACCGCGCCGCGGCGCGCGGCTTCCGGCTCAACATCGCGGCCGGTACCGCGGTGCGCTTCGAGCCGGGGCAGTCGCGCACGGTCGAGCTGGTGGCGCTCGATGGCGAGCGCGAGGTCTATGGCTTCAATGGTCTCGTGATGGGACGGCTGGATGAGCCTCCACGCCCGCCGCGTTCGCTGCCCCCCGAGGGGGACGGCCTCGCTTCCGGCGGCCCGGCGGGAGGCCTGTGATGGCGACCATTTCGCGCCGCGCCTACGCGGAAATGTTCGGTCCCACGGTGGGCGACCGGGTGCGCCTGGCCGACACCGCGCTGGTGGTCGAGGTCGAGCACGACTTCACGATCTACGGCGAGGAGGTGAAGTTCGGCGGCGGCAAGGTGATCCGCGACGGCATGGGCCAGGGCCAGGGCGTCTCGGCGGACGTGGCGGACACCATCATCACCAATGCGCTCATCGTCGATGCGGTGGCCGGTATCGTGAAGGCCGATGTGGGCCTCAAGGACGGTCGCATCTGGACGATCGGCAAGGGCGGCAACCCGGACATCCAGCCCGGGGTGACGATCCCGATCGGCGCCGGCACCGAGGTGATCGCCGGCGAGGGCATGATCCTCACCGCGGGCGGCATCGACAGCCACATCCACTGGATCTGCCCGCAGCAGATCGAGGAGGCGCTGAGCTCGGGCGTCACCACCATGCTCGGCGGCGGCACCGGGCCGGCGACCGGCACCTTCGCCACCACCTGCACGCCCGGCCCGTGGCACATCCACCGCATGCTGGAGGCGGCCGAGGCCTTCCCGATGAACCTCGGCTTCTTCGGCAAGGGCAACGCCAGCCTGCCCGCGCCGCTGAAGGAGCAGGTGCAGGCCGGCGTGATCGGCCTCAAGCTGCACGAGGACTGGGGCACGACGCCGGCGGCGATCGACAACTGCCTGACGGTGGCCGACGAGATGGATGTGCAGGTGGCAATACACACCGACACGCTCAACGAATCGGGTTTCGTCGAGACCACGCTGGCGGCGTTCAAGGGCCGCACCATCCACACCTTCCACACCGAGGGCGCGGGCGGCGGCCATGCGCCGGACATCATCCGCGCCATCAGCCGGCCCAACGTGCTGCCGTCCTCGACCAACCCGACGCGGCCGTACACGGTCAACACCATCGACGAGCACCTCGACATGCTGATGGTGTGCCACCACCTCGACCCCTCGATCGCCGAGGACGTGGCCTTCGCCGAGTCGCGCATCCGCCGCGAGACCATCGCCGCCGAGGACATCCTGCACGACACCGGCGCGTTCTCGATGATGTCGTCGGACTCGCAGGCCATGGGCCGGGTGGGCGAGGTGGTGATCCGCACCTGGCAGACCGCGCACAAGATGAAGCTGCAGCGCGGCTGGCTGGCGCCCAGGCGCAGCGCAGCCGCGGCAGTGCCGGACGCGGTGACGGTGGTCGAGGGCAGCACCACCAACGACAACTTCCGCGTCAAGCGCTACATCGCCAAGTACACGATCAATCCCGCCATCACCCACGGCATCGCCCACGTGGTGGGCTCGATCGAGCCGGGCAAGCTCGCCGACCTGGTGCTGTGGCGGCCGGCCTTCTTCGGGGTGAAGCCGAGCCTGATCATGAAGGGCGGCATGATCGCCGCGGCGGCGATGGGCGACCCCAACGCCTCCATCCCGACCCCGCAGCCGGTGCATTGGCGGCCGATGTTCGGCAGCTACGGTCGCGCGCTCAAATGCGCGGTGACCTTCGTGTCGCAGGCCGCGCTGCACAACGCCGCGGTCGCTGCGCTCGGGCTGCAGAAGCCGCTGGTCGCGGTGAAGGATTGCCGCCGGGTGCAGAAGTCCGACATGGTGTTGAACGACGCCACGCCCGAGATCGAGGTCGACCCCGAGACCTACATCGTGCGTGCCGACGGCGAGCACCTCACCTGCGAACCCGCCGAGGTGCTGCCGCTGGCGCAGCGCTATTTCCTCTTTTGAGCGCCTTCCCCCGTACGCGGGGGAAGGCGCTCACAAACAAAACAGCGACTTACAGAACGTTCTGTCGAGAGAAAAGACCATGCATGCTGATCCCGTGACGGCCCCTAGCCCAGTCGGCGCGTCGGCGCCATCCCCCGTGTCGTCTGCAAGAGCCACCGCGGGCGCTGCCTGCGCTGCATTGCCTGCCGGGCAGGCGGCCGCACCCGCCTTGTGCCTGATCGAGGCGCGCTACACCGGCGACGCGCCGGTGGCCGACCGCCTGGAGCTCGATTTCAACACCCGCAGCAAGAGCCGCCTGCGCGCGCGCCTGGTGTCCGGCGCCGAAGTCGGCCTGTTCCTGCCGCGCGGCACCATCCTGCGCGGCGGCGACCGCCTGCTGGCGAGCGACGGGCGCGTGGTCGCCGTGGTGTCCGCGCCCGAGGA
>JAGOEI010000225.1 GCA_017997795.1 Thauera sp.
CCGATGATCGCCACGTGCAGTTGCTCCGGCCGCAGCGGCGTGCGCTGGGCGTGGGCGCGCACGCAGGCATTGACCATGCGCATGTGGAAGCGGCGCGCGTCGGCCACCGTCTCGAGCTTGAGCGCGTGCTCGCGCACGCCCGGCGTGCCGAAGTCGTTGCTCTGGCTGCCGACCGCCATCACCAGCGTGTCGTAGGGAAACGAGCGCGCCGGCGTGACCTCCGCGCCGTCCTCGTCCACGAAGGGCGCGACATGGACCTCGCGCGTGCTGCGGTCGAGCCCGGTCATGCGTCCGATGCGGAAGCGGAAGCCGTGCCAGTGCGCCTGCGCCAGGTACGCGACCTCGTGATCGCCGATGTCCATGCTGCCGGCCGCGATCTCGTGCAGCTTGGGCTTCCAGATGTGGGTGCGCTTGCTGTCGATCAGGGTGACTTCGGCCGTGCCGCGGCGGCCGAACTTGCGGCCCAGTCGGGTGGCCAGTTCGAGGCCACCGGCACCACCGCCGACGATCACGATGCGGTGAGGCCGTCCATCCATGCGCTTGGTCATTGCATCCAGATTCCGAGATTAGTTATTAATCTCGAGAATATCAGCAGACCCGTGGTGATGTCCTCATCCTGGGTCGCATGAATGCAACACGCCGCGCTCGGGCTCGCCTCCGCCCGGCAAGGCGAGCCGGGCGACGATGAAGTCCGCGACCTGCGCCGGGTCGTTGATGTCCAGGCGCGGCAAGGCGGTGGCGATCACGGTATCGGTGGCGATGGCGACGATGTACGGATCGTCACGATGCAGCAGCGGCTCGGTCACCGCCGCGCGATGCACCTCGATCTTGGGAATCGGCGCGCGCTTGAAGCCCTCGACCAGCACCAGGTCGCAGGGGCCGAGGTGGGCGAGCAGTTCGTCCAGCGTGGCCTCGGGCGCGCCGCGCAGCTCGCGCGTCAGCGACCAGCGCTGGGCGGAGCTGACCATCACCTCGCTGCAGCCGGCCTGGCGGTGGCGCCAGGAGTCCTTGCCGGCGTGGTCGATGTCGAAGCTGTGGTGCGCGTGCTTGACCAGCGACACCACCAGCCCGCGCGCGCTCAGCACGCCGATCACCTGCTCCACCAGCGTCGTCTTGCCACTGCCGGACCAGCCGGCAAAACCCATCACTTTCATATCGCGTTCGCTTCCCGTGATTCGTGGCCGCGCTCGGTCGCGGCCTTGTCGTTGCGGTAGTCGGGTTCGGCCAGCAGGCTGACCGTAAACACCGCGCCCTCGCCCGGCGCGTTGTCGGCCTCGATGCGCCCGCCGTAGCGCTCGACCAGGGTGTGGCTGATCGACAGCCCCAGCCCGGTACCCTGCCGTTTCTTGGTGGTGAAGAAGGGATCGAAGAGCCGCGCCATGTCCTCGGCACGGATCCCGCCCCCGGTGTCGCGCACCACGATGCGTACACCGCGCGCGTCGGTGTGCGCATCGCGATCGTGCGTCTCCAGCGTCAGCGTGCCGCCTTCGGGCATCGCCTGCACGGCATTCACGATGAGGTTGATCAGCACCTGCTGCAGCTCCTGCAGGTTGATGCGCACACGGCCCTGCGCCGCAAAATGTTGCACCACCTTGACATCGCCGCGGACGAGATGCTGCCGGGTCAGCACCAGGCAGTCGGCGAGCGCGGCGTTCACATCCACCGCCTCGACGTAGCCGGCGAACTCGTCGGGGCGGGCGAACTGCAGCAGCTTGGTGACGATGACGCGGATGCGGTCGACCTGCTGGTGGATCAGGCGGAATTCGTTGGCCACCGGCGCGGCCGCCGGGCCGAGCTCCTCGCGCATGAGGTCGAGGTTGCCCTGGATGACCGCGGTCGGGTTGCTGATCTCGTGGGCCACACCGGCAGTGAGCTCGCCGATCGCGGCCAGCTTCTCGCGCATCACGAGTTGGCGCTGGGCGAGCTGCAGCTCGCGGTTGGCGGCCTCGAGGTCGGCGGTGCGCTCGGCCACCTTGCGGTCGAGCGAGGCGTTGAGCGCCTGCAGCTCGGCGCGCTGGACGGACTGGGTGTCGAGCAGGCGGTCGAATTCGGCGGCCAGGCGGCCGAGCTCGTCGCGGCTGGCGACATCACCCACGCGCGCGGCATCGTCGCCCGCTTCGATGCGGCCGATGGTGGCGTGCATGTGCTCGATCGGCCGGAAGATGCTGCGCGCCCAGCGCAACGTCAGCAGCACACCGGCCACGCTGATCAGCAGCGAGATGGCGCCGACGACGAGGAAGGCGGTGCGCTTGGCGGCGCGGAACGGCGCTTCCAGGAAGCCGACGTAGAGCATGCCGACGCGTTCGCCGCGGCTGTCGAGCACCGGTTCGTAGCCCGACACATACCAGTCGTTGACCACGAAAGCCGTCTCCAGCCAGGTCCGCCCCGCGCCCAGCACATCGGCACGCACCTCGGCCGAGGCCCGCGTGCCGAGCGCGCGCGCGCCCTCGAACAGGCGCACGTTGGTGGCGATCCGGGTGTCGTCGAGGAAGAGCGTCGCGGTGCCGACGCTGCCCGCGGGCAGCGAGCCCTCGCGGTAGACGATGGCGTTGATGGTGTCGACGAAGTCGAGGTTGCCGTTGAGCAGCATCCCGCCCTCGAGCACGGCGATCAGGTTGCCGCGCGCATCGAACACCGGCGCCGCGGCATGGATGACCAGGCCGCGTTCTTCTGCGCTGCGCGGATCGGGCCGCGCACGTTCGGTGGCGACCAGCGGCAGGCGCGCCTTCTCGCGCAGCGCGGGCGAGACGGCCTCGAGGGCCTCCGGGGCGAAGCGCTCGATCGCACTGCCGCCGCCGGCGCGCAGCGCACGATCCACCATCGGCCAGTCGCCGCGCACAGTGCCGGTGGCGATGCCGGTCGAGGACTGCAGCACCCGACCTTCGACGTCGAGCAGGTTCAGGAAGTCCAGCCCGAGCTTCCCCTGGCGCGCCCCAAGCAGGGCCGCCAGGGGCTCGCCCCCGGTCGCCGACGCGGGTCCATCCGCCGCGATCGCCAGCGCCAGCGCGTGCGAACTGCCGAGGCCGCGCACGCCGCTGCCCACGCCTTCGATCATGCGCTCGAGGTAGCCGTGCGCGGTGGCCAGGTCGCTGCCGACCCGCGACGACATCAGGCGCTGGTAGTAGCTCTCGCCCCACCAGCCGAGCAGGCCCATGATGATCGGGAAGCCGAGCATCAGCGGCGCCAGCACCAGGCACAGTAGCTTGGCCCGCACCGAACGGCGCAGGCGCTCGGCCAGGCTTGTGGGCATCGACGTCAGCACGCGCAGACCTGCGGCTGGGGTCGCCGGCAGCGCCCCCGGATGCGCGTGACCATGCCGTTTACGCCCGGCGTCCGAGGCGCGCGGCGTCCGTCGCCTGCGCGGCAGCCCATTCGGCGAACTTGCGCTCGAGCGTCTTGCGCGACACGCCCAGCCGGCGCGCAGCCTCGGTCTTGTTGCCGGCGCAGTCGTCCACCACGCGCTCGATGTGGCGACGCTCGACCTCGGCCAGGGTCAGCGCGAGCTCGCCGGCCGCGGGCGCCTCATCCGGCGTGGACGCCCCGGGAGCCGTCCCCGACGGCGCGCTCGGGAAGCAGCCGAGGATCATCGAGCGCTCGACGTAGTTGCGCAGCTCGCGCACGTTGCCCGGCCACGGGTAGGCCGCGAGCCGGCTCACCACCTCGTGCGACAGCGGCAGCGGCGCCACGCCCAGTTGCACCGCCAGTTGCTGCATGAAGTGGCGCATCAGGTCCGGGATGTCCTCGCTGCGCGCGCGCAGCGGCGGCAGGGCCAGCTCGACCACTGCGAGGCGGTAATACAGATCCTCGCGGAAGCGCCCCGCCTTGACCTCGGCGGCGAGCTTGCGGTTGGTGGCGGCGATGATGCGCACATCCACCGGCACCTCGCGCTCGGAGCCGACCGGGCGCAGCTTGCGCTCCTCGAGCACGCGCAGCAGCCGCGTCTGCA
>JAGOEI010000056.1:0-6588 GCA_017997795.1 Thauera sp.
GGTCGGTCATGAGCTTGAACGCAAGCGCCGAGAACTTCTCGTCGTCCTTGGCGTGGCGCACGACTTCCTTCTCGTCATCATCGACACCCGCGACCGGCGGGATGTCGATCGGCGACGGCAGGTACTGGATGACCGCGTCGAGCATGCGCTGCACGCCCTTGTTCTTGAACGCGGTGCCGCACAGCATCGGCTGGATCTCGCAAGCCAGGGTGCGCGCACGCAGACCGGCGACGATCTCTTCCTCGGAAAGCTCGCCTTCCTCGAGGTACTTGTTCATCAGGTCTTCGTTGGCCTCGGCGGCCGCCTCGACCATGCTCGAACGCCACTCTTCGGCGGTGGGAACCAGCTCGGCAGGAATCTCGCCGTATTCGAACTTCATGCCCTGGGACGCCTCATCCCAGATGATCGCCTTCATCTTGAGCAGATCAACGACGCCGGTGAAGGTGTCTTCGGCACCGATGGGAATCACCACCGGAACCGGGTTCGCCTTCAGGCGGGTCTTCATCTGGTCGACGACCTTGAAGAAGTTGGCACCCGAGCGGTCCATCTTGTTCACGAAGGCAAGACGCGGCACCTTGTACTTGGTGGCCTGGCGCCACACGGTCTCGGACTGCGGCTGCACGCCGCCGACCGCGCAGTACACCATGCACGCGCCGTCGAGCACGCGCATCGAACGCTCCACCTCGATGGTGAAGTCGACGTGTCCCGGGGTGTCGATGATGTTGAAACGGTGCTCGGGGTAGGAGCTGTCCATACCCTTCCAGAAGCAGGTCACCGCAGCGGAGGTGATGGTGATCCCGCGCTCCTGCTCCTGCACCATCCAGTCGGTGGTCGCTGCGCCGTCGTGCACCTCACCCAGCTTGTGGCTCACGCCCGTGTAGAAAAGGATGCGCTCGGTCGTAGTCGTCTTGCCGGCGTCGATGTGAGCGGAGATACCGATGTTGCGGTAACGCTCGATAGGAGTCTTGCGAGCCACGTTATACCCACCTTCCGTTATGCGCGCTTTTGGCGCGATGAACTGTTCTGTGCGTTAGAAAACATTCGAGCCCTTTGCAGGGCCCGATTTACCGCTAAAGACGAAAATCAGAAGCGGTAGTGCGAGAACGCCTTGTTGGCTTCGGCCATGCGGTGAACTTCTTCACGCTTCTTCATGGCGGAACCACGACCTTCGGCGGCCTCGAGGAGTTCACCAGCCAGTCGCTGAGCCATCGACTTCTCGGCACGCTTGCGGGCAGCCTCACGCAGCCAGCGCATCGACAACGCCATGCGGCGCGACGGGCGCACTTCGACCGGCACCTGGTAGTTGGCACCACCGACGCGGCGGCTCTTCACTTCGACCACCGGCTTCACGTTGGCCACGGCCGACGAGAACACCTCGAGCGGATCCTTGCCCGACTTGGACGTGATGTGATCGAACGCGCCATAGACGATGCGCTCGGCGACGGACTTCTTGCCCGACTGCATGATCACGTTGATGAACTTCGAGACATCCTGGTTTCCGAATTTCGGATCCGGCAGAACCTCGCGCTTGGGTACTTCACGACGACGCGGCATAGCAACCTCTAGCTAAATTTCTTTGACCAACAATCAGGCTTTCTTCGGGCGCTTGGCACCGTACTTCGAGCGCGACTGCTTACGATCCTTGACACCCTGAAGGTCAAGCGAACCGCGGACGATGTGGTAACGCACACCAGGCAAGTCCTTGACACGACCGCCACGGATGAGCACCACCGAGTGCTCCTGCAGGTTGTGGCCTTCACCGCCGATGTACGAGATGACCTCGAAACCGTTGGTGAGACGCACCTTGGCGACCTTACGCAGCGCCGAGTTCGGCTTCTTCGGGGTCGTGGTGTAGACGCGAGTGCACACACCGCGCTTCTGCGGGCAGGCCTCGAGCGCCGGGACCTTGCTCTTGGCAACTTCCATCTGGCGCGGCTTGCGGACAAGCTGATTGATTGTTGGCATAGCTTAAGAATTTCCCATAAGACCGCGGCAGCCCACCATGGGCCGCCGCGGGCGGATTATTCCGGCTGCGACTGACTACGATTGGTCAGTCCACAAAAAAGAGGCCGGAGTTTAGTCCGAGACCCGAACAGAAGTCAACTGGCCTCGATGTCCTGCTGTGTTTCGACAACGTCTTCCGCCGGCGCCCAGGCATGGTCGAGGCCCATGTCGCGCCCCTCCTCCTGCGCCTTGCGGGCGCGGTGGTAGGCGAGACCGGTACCGGCCGGGATCAGGCGACCGACGATGACGTTTTCCTTCAGACCGCGCAGTTCGTCGCGCTTGCCCATGATCGCCGCCTCGGTCAGCACCCGCGTGGTCTCCTGGAAGGAGGCCGCGGAGATGAACGAATCGGTCGACAGCGAGGCCTTGGTGATGCCCAGCAGCACGTTCTCGTACTGCGCAGGCAGCTTGCCTTCGGCTTCCATGCGATCGTTCTCGTCCAGCACCTCGGAGCGCTCGACCTGCTCCTCGCGGATGAACCTGGTGTCGCCGGCATCGGTGATGACCACGCGACGCAGCATCTGGCGGACGATCACCTCGATGTGCTTGTCGTTGATCTTCACGCCCTGCAGGCGATAGACGTCCTGCACCTCGTCGATGATGTAGCGCGCGAGCTCGTTGATGCCCTGCAGACGCAGGATGTCGTGCGGATCGGCCGGGCCGTCGACGATGAGCTCGCCCTTGTTCACCACCTGGCCGTCGTGGACCATGAGGTGCTTGTCCTTCGGGATCAGGAACTCGTGCGAGGTGCCGTCAGGCTCGGTGATCACCAGGCGCTGCTTGCCCTTGGTCTCCTTGCCGAACGACACCGTGCCGGTGTACTCGGCGAGCATGCCGGCATCCTTGGGGGCTCGCGCCTCGAACAGCTCGGCAACACGCGGCAGACCGCCGGTGATGTCGCGCGTCTTGGCCGATTCCTGCGGGATACGCGCCAGGATGTCGCCGACGTTGATCTGCTGGCCATCCTTGACCGTGATCAGCGAACCCACCTGGAAGGTGATCGCCACCGCATGCTCGGTGCCGGCGATGCGCACTTCTTCGCCGCTCTCGTCGAACAGCTTGACCTGCGGGCGCACGCCCTTGGTCGCGCCGGTGGTCGAGCGCCGCTTGGCGTCGATCACCACCAGGGTGGACAGACCGGTCACTTCGTCGATCTGTTTGGCGACGGTCACGCCTTCCTCAACGTTCTCGAACTTCACCGAGCCGGCGTATTCGGTCACGATCGGGCGGGTGTGCGGATCCCACGTGGCAAGCTGGGTGCCGGCCTTGACGGCAGCGCCATCATCGACCAGCAGCAGCGCGCCGTACGGCAGCTTGTGGCGCTCGCGCTCGCGACCCATGTCGTCGGCGACCACGAGCTCGGCGGAACGCGCGATGACGATCTTCTCGCCCTTGGCGTTGGAGACGTAGCGCATGTTGCCGGCGAAACGGATGGCACCGGCCGACTTGGCCTCGACGCCGCTGGCCGCGGCGGCTCGCGACGCCGCACCACCGACGTGGAAGGTACGCATCGTGAGCTGCGTGCCCGGCTCGCCGATCGACTGCGCGGCGATCACGCCCACGGCCTCACCGGCGTTGACCATCGAGCCACGGCCCAGGTCGCGGCCATAGCACTTGGCGCACAGGCCGTAGCGCGTCTCGCAGGTCAGCGGGGTGCGGACCTTGACCTCATCGACGCCGAGGCTCTCGATCAGCTCCACGGCGTTCTCGTCGAGCAGGCTGCCCGCCTCGATCACGGTCTCCTGGTTCTCGGGGTGGACGATGTCCTCGATGCAGACGCGGCCGAGGATGCGCTCGCGCAGCGGCTCGACGACCTCGCCGCCCTCGATCAGCGCCTTCATCGCGAAACCTTCGCGGGTGCCGCAGTCGTCCTCGATCACCACCAGATCCTGGGTCACGTCGACCAGACGACGGGTCAGGTAACCCGAGTTCGCGGTCTTCAGCGCGGTGTCGGCCAGACCCTTACGGGCGCCGTGCGTCGAGATGAAGTACTGCAGAACGTTCAGGCCTTCGCGGAAGTTGGTCGTGATCGGGGTCTCGATGATCGAGCCGTCCGGCTTGGCCATCAGGCCACGCATGCCGGCGAGCTGTCGGATCTGCGCCGCGGAACCGCGCGCGCCCGAGTCGGCCATCATGTAGATCGAGTTGAAGGACTCCTGGCGGACGGTCTTGCCCTCGCGGTCAACCACTTCCTCGGAGCCGAGCTGCTCCATCATCGCCTTGGCGACCTGGTCGCCGCAGCGGCCCCAGATGTCCACGACCTTGTTGTAGCGCTCGCCGTCGGTCACCAGACCCGAGGTGTACTGCTGGGCGATCTCCTTGACCTCGGATTCGGCGGCACGGATCAGGTCGTGCTTGGCGGACGGCACCAGCATGTCCTTGACCGCGATCGACAGGCCGGCCCGCGTCGCCAGGCCGTAGCCGTACTGCATCAGCTTGTCGGCGAAGATCACCGTCGCGCGCAGGCCACAGCGGCGGAACGAGGCGTTGATCAGCTTCGAGATTTCCTTCTTCTTCAGCGGGCGGTCGATGACGCTGAACGGCAGGCCCGCAGGCAGGATCTCGGACAGGATCGCGCGGCCGGCGGTGGTGTTGTGACGCACGATCTTCTCGATGCGCTCACCGTTGGGGCCGAGGTCGGCTTCCTTCAGGCGCACGGTGATACGCGCGTGGAGCGCGATCTGGCCCGATTCGTAGGCGCGCTTCACTTCCGACACGTCGGTGAAGATCATGCCTTCGCCCGGCACGTTCACGCCCTCGCGGGTGGCGTAGTACAGGCCGAGCACGATGTCCTGCGAGGGCACGATGATCGGCTCGCCGTTGGCGGGCGACAGCACGTTGTTGGAGGCCAGCATCAGGGTGCGGGCTTCCATCTGCGCCTCGAGCGACAGCGGGACGTGGACGGCCATCTGGTCGCCGTCGAAGTCGGCGTTGAAGGCCACGCACACCAGCGGGTGGAGCTGGATCGCCTTGCCTTCGATCAGCACCGGCTCGAAAGCCTGGATGCCGAGGCGGTGCAGGGTCGGGGCGCGGTTCAGCATCACCGGATGCTCGCGGATCACCTCTTCGAGGATGTCCCACACCACCGGCTCCTGCGTCTCCACCATCTTCTTGGCCTGCTTGATGGTCGTGGCCAGCCCCATCAGTTCGAGCTTGTTGAAGATGAAGGGCTTGAACAGCTCGAGCGCCATCAGCTTGGGCAGGCCGCACTGGTGCAGCTTGAGCGTCGGGCCGACCACGATGACCGAACGGCCCGAGTAGTCAACGCGCTTGCCGAGCAGGTTCTGGCGGAAGCGGCCGCCCTTGCCCTTGATCATGTCGGCGAGCGACTTCAGCGGACGCTTGTTGGCGCCGGTCATGGCCTTGCCGCGGCGGCCGTTGTCGAGCAGCGAGTCGACGGCTTCCTGCAGCATGCGCTTCTCGTTGCGCACGATGATGTCGGGCGCCTTGAGCTCGAGCAGGCGCTTGAGGCGGTTGTTGCGGTTGATGACGCGACGATAGAGGTCGTTGAGGTCGGACGTGGCGAAGCGGCCACCGTCCAGCGGCACCAGCGGGCGCAGGTCGGGCGGCAGCACCGGCAGCACCTGCAGCACCATCCACTCGGGCTTGATGCCGGACTGCTGGAAGGCCTCCAGCACCTTCAGGCGCTTGGAGAACTTCTTGATCTTGGCTTCGGAGTTGGTGGTCTCGAGGTCGCCGCGCAGCTTCTCGGCCTCGAGGTCGATGTCGAGCGAGCGCAGCAGCGCGCCGATGCCCTCGGCACCCATCACGGCGTCGAACTCGTCGCCGTACTCCTCGACCTTGGCCAGGTAGTCGTCTTCGGTCAGCAGCTGGCCGCGGTTGAGCGGGGTCATGCCCGGCTCGACGACCACGAAGGCTTCGAAGTACAGCACGCGCTCGATGTCGCGCAGGGTCATGTCGAGCACCATGCCGAGACGGCTCGGCAGGCTCTTCAGGAACCAGATGTGGGCGACCGGCGAGGCCAGCTCGATGTGGCCCATGCGCTCGCGGCGCACCTTCGACAGGGTCACCTCGACGCCACACTTCTCGCAGATCACGCCACGGTGCTTGAGGCGCTTGTACTTGCCGCACAGGCACTCGTAGTCCTTCACCGGCCCGAAGATCTTGGCGCAGAACAGGCCATCGCGCTCGGGCTTGAAGGTACGGTAGTTGATGGTCTCGGGCTTCTTGACCTCACCGTAGGACCAGGAGCGGATCTTGTCCGGCGACGCGAGGCCGATGGTGATCGCGTCGAACTCTTCCTCGTTGGGCAGGGTTTGCTTGAACAGGTCAGCGAGCAGGCTTTTCATGTATCACTCCATCCGGGCCGCCGCATCGTGTGCGACGGCCGCGGGATTCAATCGCAGGCGGTTTTCAGGGACGGAATCAAGCAACTCAGCCGCGGTCGAGATCGATGTCGATCGCGAGCGAGCGGATTTCCTTCACCAGCACGTTGAAGGACTCCGGCATGCCGGAATCGATCTTGTGCTCGCCCTTGACGATGTTTTCGTACACCTTGGTCCGGCCGGTCACGTCGTCGGACTTGACCGTCAGCATTTCCTGCAGCGTGTAGGCCGCGCCGTA
>JAGOEI010000056.1:6688-13723 GCA_017997795.1 Thauera sp.
CCCTGGGTGAGCTTCTTCTTCTTGATCTCGAAGGCCTGCTCGAAGTCCTTGCGGGTGTTCTCGAGACCTTCACGCACCGCCTCGAGCTGCACTGCCAGCGTTTCGTCGGCCAGGCGGATGTCGAACCAGTGGTAGAACTCGAGACCGTCGAGGTAGGCGTCGGTGAGCGCGGTGCCCTTGGCGAGCTTCTTCGGGCCGCCATTCGCGAGCTGGCCGACGATCATGCGGCGGATACGCGCGAACGCGTCGCGCTCGACGATGCGCATCTGGTCGGCCAGGTCGGTCTTGAAGCTGCGCAACTGGTCGTCGATGATCGACTGCGCGCGCTTGTCGCGCTCGATGCCTTCGCGGGTGAAGACCTGCACGTCGATGACGGTGCCGACCATGCCCGAGGGCACGCGCAGCGAGGTGTCCTTAACGTCCGAGGCCTTCTCGCCGAAGATCGCGCGCAGCAGCTTCTCTTCGGGGGTGAGCTGGGTCTCGCCCTTGGGCGTGACCTTGCCCACGAGCACGTCGCCCGCCTCGACCTCGGCGCCGATGTACACGATGCCCGACTCGTCCAGGCGCGACAGTTGCGACTCACCCAGCGACGCGATGTCGCGGGTGATCTCCTCGGGCCCGAGCTTGGTGTCACGGGCGACGACGGTGAGCTCCTCGACGTGGATCGAGGTGAAGCGGTCGTCGGCGACCACGCGTTCGGAGATGAGGATCGAGTCTTCGAAGTTGTAGCCGTTCCAGGGCATGAAGCCGACCAGCATGTTCTGGCCCAGAGCCAGTTCGCCGAGGTCGGTGGAGGCGCCGTCGGCCACCACGTCGCCCTTGGCGATCAGGTCGCCCACCTTCACCACCGGACGCTGGTTGATGTTGGTGTTCTGGTTCGAACGGGTGTACTTGATCATGTTGTAGATGTCGACACCAACTTCGCCCGGCAGGGTTTCGTTGTCGTTGACCCGGACCACGACCCGGTTCGCATCCACATAGTCCACGATGCCGCCACGGGTGGCCTGCACGGCGGTACCCGAGTCGACCGCAACGCGGCGCTCGATGCCGGTGCCGACCAGCGGCTTCTCCGGCCGCAGGCAGGGCACGGCCTGGCGCTGCATGTTGGCGCCCATCAGCGCACGGTTGGCGTCGTCGTGCTCGAGGAAGGGGATCAGCGAGGCCGCGACCGACACGATCTGGCCCGGCGCCACGTCCATGTACTGCACCATGTCCGAGGTGGCGAGCAGGAATTCGCCCTTGTGGCGGCACGACACGAGGTCGCCGGCGAGCATGCCCGCGTCGTCGATCTCGGCGTTCGCCTGCGCGATCACGTACTGGCCTTCCTCGATCGCCGACAGGTAGTCGATCTGATCGGTGACCTTGCCGTCATTGACCTTGCGGTACGGCGTCTCGAGGAAGCCGTGGCGGTTGGTGCGCGCATACACCGCGAGCGAGTTGATGAGGCCGATGTTCGGACCTTCCGGGGTCTCGATCGGGCACACGCGGCCGTAGTGCGTCGGGTGCACGTCGCGCACCTCGAAGCCGGCGCGCTCGCGGGTCAGACCGCCCGGGCCGAGGGCCGAGACGCGACGCTTGTGCGTGATCTCGGACAGCGGGTTGGTCTGGTCCATGAACTGCGACAACTGGCTGGAGCCGAAGAACTCCTTGATCGCGGCCGAGATCGGCTTGGCGTTGATCAGGTCGTGCGGCATCAGGTTGTCGGACTCGGCCTGCGACAGGCGCTCCTTGACCGCGCGCTCGACACGCACCAGGCCGGCACGGAACTGGTTCTCGGCGAGCTCGCCCACCGAACGCACGCGGCGGTTGCCGAGGTGGTCGATGTCGTCGATTTCGCCGCGGCCGTTGCGCAACTCGACCAGCACGCCGACCACCGCGAGGATGTCGTCGTTGGTCAGCACGCCCGGGCCATCCTCGCCCTGTGCGCCGACGCGCTCGTGGAAGCGCTTGAGCCAGGCCGGCGCCTTGTCGTCGATCTTCTCGGGATAGGCACGGCGGTTGAACTTCATGCGGCCGACCGAAGACAGGTCGTAGCGCTCCTCGGCGTAGAACAGGCCGTTGAAGAGGCCTTCGACGGCGTCTTCGGTGGGCGGCTCGCCCGGACGCATCATGCGGTAGATCGCGACCTTGGCCGCCCACTGATCGGCGGTCTCGTCGATGCGCAGGGTCTGCGAGATGTAGCCGCCGCGATCGAGGTCGTTGATGTACAGCGTGCGCAGCTCGGTGACGTTGGCCAGGCGCAGCTTGTCGAGCAGATCCTCGGTGATCTCGTCGTTGGCGCGCGCGAGCACCTCGCCGGTCTCGGGATCGGCGATGTTGTTGGCGATCACGCGGCCGAGGATGAAGTCGTCCGGCACGGCCATGGTCTTGACGCCGGCCTGGTCGATCTCGCGGATGTGCTTGGAGGTGATGCGCTTGTCGCGCGCGACGATGATCTTGCCGTCGGCGGTGGTGATGTCGAAGCGCGCCACCTCGCCACGCAGGCGCTCGGGCACGAGCTCGAACTGCGCGCCTTCACCCTGCAGGTGGAAGGTGTCGGTGTCGTGGAAGGTCGCCAGGATCTCTTCCGGCGTCAGGCCGATCGCGCGCAGCAGGATCGTGACCGGCATCTTGCGGCGACGGTCCACGCGGAAGTAGAGGTAGTCCTTCGGGTCGAACTCGAAGTCCAGCCACGAACCGCGGTAGGGGATGATCCGCGCCGAGAACAGCAGCTTGCCCGACGAGTGCGTCTTGCCGCGGTCGTGCTCGAAGAACACGCCCGGCGAACGGTGCAGCTGCGAGACGATGACGCGCTCGGTGCCGTTGATGACGAAGGAGCCGGTGGTGGTCATGAGCGGAATCTCGCCCATGTAGACTTCCTGCTCCTTGACTTCCTTGATGGTTTCCTTCGGCGCTTCGCGGTCCATGATGACCAGGCGCACGCGCGCGCGCAGCGGAGAGGCGAAGGTCAGGCCGCGCTGCTGGCACTCCTTCACGTCGAACGCGGGCTCGCCCAGCATGTACTGGACGTATTCGAGACGCGCGTTGCCGCTGTGGCTCGAGATCGGGAAGATCGAGGTGAACGCGGCCTGCAGACCCTGGTTCCGCCGCGCTTCGGGCGGGGTTTCCGCCTGCAGGAATTCAGCGAAGGACTCGATCTGGGTGGCGAGCAGGAAAGGCGCATCGAGCACGGCCGCGCGCTTGGCGAAGCTCTTGCGGATACGTTTCTTTTCGGTGTAGGAATACGCCATGGATGCTCCGGCTAGAGGGCTAACATCGGAAAGACAGGACACAACGTTCGGGCGGTTCCGGTGGGCTGTCGGACATCACAGTCCCCGCCGGACGGGCGGCAAACGCTCTGGCCTGCCATCGACGATCGCGGACAATCCCGCAATCTCGATTACAAAGCACGAAAGGGCCGGCACTCCGAAGAGTGCCAGCCCCGCTGGGAAGTCGAATATTACTTGATTTCGACCTTCGCGCCAGCTTCTTCAAGCTGCTTCTTCAGCGCTTCGGCGTCGGCCTTCGAAGCGCCTTCCTTCACTGCCTTCGGCGCGCCGTCGACGACGTCCTTGGCTTCCTTCAGGCCCAGGCCGGTAGCGGCACGGACGACCTTGATGACCTCGACCTTCTTGGCGCCGGCTTCGAGCAGCACGACGTCGAATTCGGTCTTCTCTTCAACCGGGGCAGCGGCGGCGGCACCCGGGGCAGCCACGGCCAGCGAGGCAGCGGACACGCCGAACTTCTCTTCGAACGCCTTGACCAGGTCGTTCAGGTCCATCACGGTCATGCCAGCAACGGCTTCCAGGATGTCTTCTTTGCTGATTGCCATTTCAAATCACTCCAGAATCGATATTTTTGCGAAAACGTTCGTAGCGGAAGGCTGCGCTCAGGCGGCAGCGCCTTCTTCCTCGCGCTTCTTGGCGAGGGCGGCGAGCACACCGGCCATGCCGGAAACCGGCGCCTGCATGACGCCCACCAGCCTGGCGAGCAGCTCTTCGCGGCTCGGGATCGAGGCGAGCGCCTGAATGCCGGCCTTGTCGAGCGTCTTGCCCGAGTAGGAACCAGCGCGCAGGACGATCTTGTCGTTACCCTTGGCGAAGTCGTTGAGCACCTTGGCAGCAGCGACCGGATCGGTCGAGATGCCATAGATCAGCGGACCGGTCAGATCGCCCGCCAGACCTTCGAACGGGGTACCGGCGATCGCGCGACGGACCAGGGTGTTCTTCAGCACGCGCAGGTAAACGCCAGACTCGCGGGCCTTGGCGCGCAGCGTGGTGAGATCGCCCACCGCAATGCCGCGATACTCGGCCACCGCGATCGTCTGAGCGTTGGCCACTTGTGCCGACACCTCAGCCACTACGGCTTTCTTGTCATCGAGATTGAGACCCACAGGTCTTTCCTCCTTTCAAGTCAACACGCGAACCGCAACCGCGATTCGCACCCACGGCGACCTGGATCAGGAGCGGGGCCGGCTGGCCGGCCAAATCCTGTTCTGAGCACACCGTCTGCGCAGGCCACTTGCATGCTTAAGCGTTGCCTTGCGGCGGACGCACCTGCGGTCTTTGACGATCCGTAGCCACCCGAGGGCGGCTGCGGCTCAAAGTTCTTCGGACTACCCGCAAACGGCGGGCAATCCTGGCAATCAGGCAGCGTTCAGGCTGCCCGGCTCCACGCGCACGCCGGCACCCATGGTGCTGGAGACGGCGATACGGCGCAGATAGATACCCTTGGCGGCGGCCGGCTTGGCCTTGACCAGCGCATCGATGAACGCGGACAGGTTCTGCTGCAGCGCGGCGACCTCGAACGAGGCGCGACCGATGGTGGCGTGCACCAGACCGGCCTTGTCGGTGCGGTACTGGACCTGACCAGCCTTGGCGTTCTTGACCGCGGTGGCCACGTCCATGGTGACGGTACCGACCTTCGGGTTCGGCATCAGGCCGCGCGGACCGAGGATCTGACCGAGCTGACCGACCACGCGCATGGCGTCGGGGGTCGCGATGCAGACGTCGAAGTTGAGGTTGCCGGCCTTGACCTGCTCGGCGAGGTCGTCGAAACCGACGACTTCGGCGCCAGCGGCGCGGGCGGCCTCGGCCTTGTCGCCCTGGGCGAACACGGCCACGCGCACCGACTTGCCGGTACCGGCGGGCAGCACGACCGAACCACGGACGACCTGGTCCGACTTGCGTGCATCGACGCCGAGGTTCACGGCGATGTCGATCGACTCGTCGAACTTGGCGGTGGCGCACTCCTTGACCAGACGCAGGGCGTCGGCGACCGGATAGGCCTGGTTGCGGTCAACCTTGGCGCGCAGCGCCTGAACTCGCTTGGACAGCTTCGCCATGATTACAGGCCCTCCACGGTGATGCCCATGCTGCGGGCGGAACCGGCGATGGTGCGCACGGCGGCTTCCATATCGGAGGCGGTCAGATCGGGCATCTTGGACTTGGCGATTTCCTCGACCTGAGCGCGGGTGATCTTGCCGACCTTGTCGGTGTGCGGCTTCGCCGAACCCTTCTGCAGGCCGGCAGCCTTCTTGATCAGCACGGTCGCCGGCGGCGTCTTCATGATGAACGTGAAGGACTTGTCGGCGTAGGCGGTGATCACCACCGGAATGGGCAGGCCCGGCTCAAGACCCTGGGTCTTGGCGTTGAAGGCCTTGCAGAATTCCATGATGTTCAGGCCGCGCTGACCGAGCGCGGGACCGATGGGGGGGCTGGGGTTGGCCTTGCCGGCCGGCACCTGCAGCTTGACGTAGCCAGTGATTTTCTTTGCCATTGCGGCTTGCTCCTGTGATGAGTGCTAGCGCACCGGGACACCCGGCGCTCCTCGCTTTGCCCATGCGCTCTGAAGAGTGAACGGGCTTCGGCAGGCCTCGCAGCCTGCCGCCTTGCTCAGGCCTTCTCGACCTGAGCGAAATCCAGCTCGACCGGCGTGGCGCGACCAAAGATGGTCACCGACACGCGCAGCTTGTTCTTTTCGTAGTTCGCATCCTCGACCGCACCATGGAAGTCGGTGAACGGACCTTCCTTGACGCGCACCACCTCGCCGATTTCCCACAGCACCTTGGGACGGGGCTTGTCCACGCCGTCCTGCATCTGCTGCATGATCTTCTCGACCTCCTTCTCGGAGATCGGCGCCGGCTTGTTGGCGGTACCGCCGACAAAGCCCGTGACCTTGGGCGTGGACTTCACCAGGTGCCACGACTCGTCGTTCATTTCCATCTCGACGAGCACGTAACCCGGGAAGAACTTGCGCTCGGTAACCGTCTTCTGGCCACCGCGCATTTCCACAACCTCTTCGACGGGCACCAGGATCTGGCCGAAGCTGTCCTGCATCCCGGACCGGTTGACGCGGTCGATCAGGGCGCGCTGAACGGACTTCTCGAAGCCCGAATAGGCGTGAACCACATACCAACGCTTGCTCATATCACTTCCAACCCAGGACGAGGTCGTACAGAACCCATTCCAGGCTCTTGTCCGTCAACCAAAGGAAGATCGCCATGACGACCACGAAGGCGAACACCAGACCCGTGGTCTGCGTGGTTTCCTTGCGGCTCGGCCAGACGACCTTCTTGGTTTCGGTGATCGATTCGCGGGCAAATCCGATGAAGCGGCGACCGGGCTCGGAGATCGAGGCCACGGCGATGCCGGCGCCCAGACCCGCGAGGACAGACAGCACGCGCAGCACGAGCGGCTGCTCGGACAGCAGATAGAAGCCGACCACACCAGCCGCCAACAGTGCCAGCGCCAGCGCGAATTTCAACTTATCGGCCATTGCGGATTACCACCCGGAAAAATATGGCAGGGGCAGAGGGAATCGAACCCCCAACCTTCGGTTTTGGAGACCGACGCTCTGCCAGTTGAGCTATACCCCTGCAGCAGAGACTGCAAAGCGCACCCGAGCGGGTGCGCTTGTCTGGCAATCAGCGAGTCGATTACTCGATGATCTTGGCGACGACGCCGGCGCCGACGGTGCGGCCACCTTCGCGGATCGCGAAGCGCAGGCCTTCTTCCATGGCGATCGGGGCGATCAGCTTGACGGTGATCGACACGT
>JAGOEI010000226.1 GCA_017997795.1 Thauera sp.
TGCCCGCACCGGCCGGCCGCTCACCGCGCGCGACGTGATCGAGTTCGTCGCCCTCGACCGCGACAACCCCTCGAGCGTGTGGAACTGCCTGCGTGCCGCGCGCGAGAATGCACACGCGGTACGCGGCACGCTGACCGCCGAGATGTGGGAGACCACCAACGCCACCTGGCTCGAGATCCGCGAGGTGACGCCGCAGAAGCTGCAGGGCATGGACCTGGGCGAATTCTTCGAGTGGGTGAAGTTCCGCTCGCACCTGCTGCGCGGGGTGACCTTCGGCACCATGCTGCACGACGACGCCTTCAAGTTCGTGCGCCTGGGCACCTATCTCGAGCGCGCCGACAACACCGCGCGCCTGCTCGACGTGAAGTACCACAGCCTGCTCCCCAGGGCCGACGGCCTCACCAGCTCGACCGACTTCTACCAGTGGGGGGCGCTGCTGCGCTCGGTGTCGGCCTTCGAGACCTATCGCCACGTCTATCGCGACGTGATCACGCCCTACAAGGTGGCCGAGCTGCTGATCCTCAACCACGCCATGCCGCGCTCGCTGCACGCCTGCCTGGACGAGATCAACGACATCCTCGGCGACATCGCCAACGTGCACTCGGCCGAGGCCACGCGCCAGGCCGGCGAGCTGCACGCCACGCTGCACTACGGGCGCATGGACGACATCTTCGAGGCCGGCCTGCATCCGTGGCTGGAGCGTTTCCTGGTGCGCATCAACCGGCTGGGCGACAGCATCGGGCAGAACTTCCTCGTTCCGGTTGCCGCCTGAGCGCGGCCGGCGCAGACTGGCGCCCGATCAATGACCTCTCCGGGATGAGCGCATGACCTACTGCGTTGCGATGTGCCTCGACGAAGGCCTCGTCTGCCTGTCCGATTCGCGTACCAACGCGGGCGTGGACCACATCAACACCTTCCGCAAGATGACCGTGTTCGAGCGCGCCGGCGACCGCGTGCTGGTGCTGATGAGCGCGGGCAACCTCGCCATCACCCAGGCGGTGATCAGCCTGCTGCGCGAGCACGCCGCGGTGCAGGACCGCGACAGCCTGTGGAACGCGCCGACCATGTTCGAGTGCGCGCGCCTGGTCGGCGAGACCATCCGCGGCGTGCATCGCCAGGACGCCGAGGCCTTGAAGCAGTTCGGGGTGGATTTCAACGCAAGCTTCATCCTCGCCGGCCAGATCGGCGACGAGCCGCCGCGACTGTTCAACATCTACGCCGCGGGCAACTTCATCGAGGCCTCGATCGACACGCCGTATTTCCAGATCGGCGAGTCCAAGTACGGCAAGCCGATCGTCGATCGCATCGTCACCAGCCAGACCTCGCTCGACGAGGCCGCCAAGTGCGCGCTGATCTCGATGGATTCCACCATCCGCTCCAACCTGTCGGTGGGGCTGCCGCTCGACCTGCTGATCTACCGCCGCGACGAGCTGCGCGTGGCGCGCCACGTCAGCGTGGATTGGGACAACCCCTATTTCGACATGATCCACAAGGAATGGGGCGCCAGCCTGCGCAAGGTCTTCAACGCGCTGCCCGACCCCGACTGGTCGCAGTGGCCGGCAGAAGATGCGGTGTCGCTGCCGCGCATCGGGGTCGTGGCTTAAACAGCTCGCCGCGGGGAAGCGCACAGTGCGCGCGCTTCGTCCGCGCTCAGGCTGCGTCCGGGCCAGGGCACCAGGCCGGGCACCCGTTCGCGGTAGCGCGCGTAGGCCTCGCCGTGGAAGGCGAGCAGCTTCCGCTCCTCGAGCAGCGAGCCCAGCCACAGGTAGAGCGTGATGCACAGCGCGCTCACCAGGCGGGCCTCGTCCATGTCGCGCGTCCACAGGATCAGCAGGCCGAGGCTGTACCAGGGGTGGCGTACATGCCGATGCAGCGGCGACAGGCGCAAGCCGCCGGGGTCTTCGGCGGCGCCGTTGCGGGTGGCCCATTGCGCGCTGCCGGCGAACACCGCCATGTCGTAGTAGCGCGTCGACCACACGAAGCCGCCCACGGCAGCCAGCGCCAGCCCGTTCGCCACCCAGGCCCAGCCGCCGTCCCACGACCACAGCAGCGGGCCGCGCCAGGCGACAGTGAGCCACAGCGGCGGCACCAGCAGGACCACCGCGAGCACGTTGAACGCCAGCCGGTAGCCCGGCGCCAGCCGCGGCCAGCGCGCCGCCACGGCACGCTTGAGCCACAGCGAGGCGAGCAGCGAATGCAGCACGGCGTAGGCCAGCCAGCACAGCAGCAGAGTGAGGATCTGGGACAGGGAAAGGCTCATCGGCGGGGCGTGTTGTTTCCAGTACAAAAAGTTGAGAAGAAGTCCAGAAAGCACTTGCGTCGGTTTATGTTGCAGTGCAACATAGCACTGCACCGACTCAGCGATACGGTGTCGCCCAACCTAAGGAGTCACACCATGAACATCTCGCCCGAGAAATTCCTCATCAGCGCCAAGAGCAGTGCCGAAGCCCGCGTCAACGAAATCGCCGCCGCCAGCGACAGCGTTCTGTCTGCCGTCGAGCACCTGACCGCGCTCAACCTCAACACCACCCGCGCCGTCCTCGACGACGCCATCGCCCTCGGCCAGGCCGTTGCCGCCGCCCGCGACCCGAAGGCGCTCGTCGAACTGCAGATCGGCGCCGTCACCCCCGCGCTGCAAAAGAGCTACACCTACTTCAAGACCGTCGGCAGCCTCGCCGGCCAGGCCCAGGCCGACGTGCTCAAACTCGTCGAAGCCGGCATGTCGCAGTGGCTGCAGAGCGTCATCGTGACCCTCGAGAGCGTCAACCGCAACGTCCCGGTCGGCTCCGAGTTCGCCGTCAAGGCGCTCAAGACCGCCGTCGCCAACGCGTCGTCGGCCTACGAAGGTGCGACCAAGGTGGTGAAGCAGGTCTCCGAGACCGCCCAGGCCAACGCCGACCAGGCCGCCGCCGCGACCGTCGAAGCGGTGAGCAAGACCACCAGCGCCACGGTGTCGATGATCAAGCGCGCTGCGTAATTCAGCTTGGGTTCGACCTGACCGGATGGTCGGGTCGATCGTGAAAGGGCCAGTCCACGGTTTGTGGCTGGCCCTTTTCTATTACCAGGATTACCGCTGAGCGCGCGCGATGAGCAGGATGAACAACCCGGCCCACCCCGGTGAGGCACGTCGCCAGACATGTGGCTGGGGATGCAAACGCAGTTTGATCTATGGCAGGCCGCGCACTACGACCGGCACGCCTACACCGACGAGAAGCGCGCCGCGCTGGTGGCCTGGGAGGCAAGGCTAGAGGCCATCCGCCAAGCCGAGCGCACGCTCTCGAACGTGGCCCGGCGGCATTCTCGCGAGCTTCACCCGGATTGCGGAACGCATCACCGAACACGGCCCGAACCTTGGCATGCCCTACACCCGCGCAATGGGTGATGGGCTGTTCGAGATTCGCGCCAAGGGGCAGGAAGGCATCGGACGCGCCTTGTTCTGCACTGTCGTCGGCAAGCGCATCGTCATCCTGCATGGCTTCATCAAGAAGACCGAGCAAACCCCGCAGCGTGCATTGGACACCGCACGCCGCCGTATGAAGGAGGTCCGCCCATGAGCGAGAAATACAACCCAGTTGCCTTCGATCCACGCACCTTCGCAGAGGAAGCGGGCAAGCGCGACCCGGCATTCCGTGAAGCCTACGAGGGCATGGCCGATGAGTTTGCAGCCCTTGCCGAGCTGCTGCGCGCCCGCACCCGCGCCGGCCTGACGCAGACCGAGCTTGCCGAGCGCATGGGGGTGTCGCAGCCTGTCGTGGCACGAATCGAAGGCAGCATCGGCAGCCGCAAACATGCTCCATCCCTGGCGACCTTGCGCAAGTATGCGGACGCCTGCGGGCAGAGGTTGGTGATTCGCTTCGAGCCAAAGCAAGAGCACGCAGCCTGACCG
>JAGOEI010000227.1 GCA_017997795.1 Thauera sp.
AAGATGCCGACCACGAAGTCGAAGGCGGCCTCGGGATAGTCCCACGCCACCGCATCGGCGAGCACGAAGTCGACCTCGACATGGCGGCCGGCGGCGAGCTTGCGCGCCTTCTCCAGCGCCACCGGCGAGATCTCGGTCGCCGTCACCCGCAGGCCCTGCTCGGCCAGCCACACCGCGTTGCGCCCTTCGCCGTCGGCCACCGACAGGGCAGTGCGGCCCGAGCCCAGCAGCGCCGACTGCGCGGCGAGGAAGCGGTTGGCGGTGGTGCCGAAGACGTAGTCCTCGCCGGCGTCACGGTAGCGGGTGGACCACATGTGTTCCTGCTCGTGTGCGTTCATGTCGTTTCCTCTGTTCAGCCTGGAACCCGCCGACCGATCGGGCGGGTGGAGGTCCGGCGACGACGGCCCGGGATGGCGTCGCAAGCGCACTGGCGCGCGGCAGCCCGTGCGCCCGCGTCTACCAGGGCAGGCGCTCGCCGCGGTAGTCGAAAAATTGCCCCGAATCTTCCGCCTTCAGTCCGCCAAGCACGGTAAGCAGACGTTGCGCGGCGAGCGCCGGCGCCTGCACCTGCAGGCCGGACTTGGCAAACGGCGCCGACAACCCGGTGTCGACCGTGCCCGGGTGCAAGGCCACGCAGATCGCCTGCGGCCGGCCGCGGCGCAGCTCGATCGATGCGGTGCGCACGAACTGGTTGAGTGCCGCCTTAGAGGCGCGGTAGGCATACCAGCCGCCGAGCCGGTTGTCGCCGATGCTGCCGACCTTGGCCGACAGGGTGGCGAACACCGCCCGCCGGTCGCGCGGCAGCAGCGGCAGGAAGTGCTTCATCAGCAGCGCCGGGCCGATCGCGTTGATCGCGAAGGCCTGCGCCAGCGTGGCGGGGTCGAGCTCGCGCCAGCTCTTCTCCGGCGCCATGGCGGGGCCGTGCAGGATGCCGGTGGCGTCGATTACCAGCTCCGGCGCGCCGCGCGCGGCCAGCCAGCGGGCGGCGGCCGCAATGCTGGCCTCGTCGAGCAGATCGAGCGCCGGCGTGCTGCGCCGGCCGAGCACGACGACCTCGTCGTATTCGGCCGCGCTGCGCAAGGCCTCGGCGAGCGCACCGCCGATCCCGCCCGTGCCGATGACGACGGCGATGCGAGGGGCCGGTGAAGCGGCGGCAGATGCGCGCGCGGAGTCGGTGGCGGCAGCGGGTGCGACAGCGGCTGCGGGTGCGGCTGCCGAAGGCTGGCGCGGATCACGCGCTGGCTCGGCGCTCGTCGAGCATGCTTCCGGCGCCGGCATCAGAGGGCTCGTGCTCATCGCTTCGTGGTGTCCTGGTTCATTCATGGTCGCGCTCCTCCTCCACCGCATGGCAGGCCACCTGCTGAGCGCCGCCGAGATCGCGCAGCAGCGGCGCCTCGCGCCGGCAGCGTTCGTTGGCGAGCGGGCAGCGCGGATGGAAGCTGCAGCCCGGCGGCGGCGTGATCGGGTTGGGTACTTCGCCGCGCACCAGGTCGGCGCGCTGGCCGCGCATGGCCAGGCTGGGAATGGTCGCCAGCAGCATGCGCGTATAGGGATGGCGCGGCTGCGCGAACAGCGTGCGGCTGTCGGCGATCTCGGCGCTGCGGCCGAGGTACATCACCCCGACCCGGTTGGCCATGTGGCGCACCACGGCGAGGTCGTGGCTGATGAAGAGGTAGGTGAGGCCGAGCGCGTCCTGCAGGTCGCGCATCAGGTTGAGGATCTGCGCCTGCACCGACACGTCGAGCGCCGAGGTGGGCTCGTCGCACACCAGGAACTCGGGGCGGTTGGCGAGCGCGCGCGCGATGCAGATGCGCTGGCGCTGGCCGCCGGAGAACTCGTGCGGGTACTTGGTGCCGTCGGCCGGCGCCATCCCGACCTGGGTCAGCAGCTCGGCGACGCGCGCGCGGATCTTGCGCTCGTCGCGCTCGAGGCCGAACACGCGGATCGGCTCGGCGATGATGCGCTCGACCCGCCAGCGCGGGTTCAGGCTGGCGTAGGGGTCCTGGAAGATCATCTGGAAGCGGCGGCGCAGCTTCTGGCGATCGGCGCTGTTGCGCACCTGCGCGACATCGCGGCCGTCGAACACGATACGCCCGGCGGACGGTTCGTGGAGGCCGACGATCAGCCTCGCCACGGTGGATTTGCCGCAACCGGACTCGCCGACCAGCGCGAAGGTCTCGCCGCGCGGGATCTCGAACGAGACGCCATCCACCGCCTTGAGCCAGCGCCGCGGCTCGCGCTCGAGCAGGCGATTGATGAAGGGTTTCGAGACGTCGAAGGCGCAGCGCAGGTCTTCGACGCGCAGCAGGGGCGGCGCGGCGGGTGCGGGGCGGGCGTCCGGCGCGATGGCGGATCGCGGGTCGGGTTCGGGTTCGGGTTCGGGCTGGGCGGCCTGGGCCGACGCCGGCGCGAGAATCACGTCTTGTGGGGCCTGCACGAGCGCCTCGCGCACCGGCTCGCCGTCTTCGCGGGCAAGCCCGCTCCCACCGGGCGGCGCAGGCGCGATCGAGCTGGAATCGCCTGTTTCGCGGGCAAGCCCGGTGCTAACCGACAGCGCAGACATGGTCGAGCCGGGACCGCCTGCCGGAGCGCCGCCCTCAGGCGTCGGCGCTTGCGACTGATGTGCGAGCCCCTCGGCGTCCTCCACCGCCGCCCGATCTTCGTGCTTCGCCTTGGCGAGTGCGCGCTCGATGATGCTCATGGCTGCCCTCCCCGCCGGTAGCGCAGCGCGGCAGGGGCCGGCGACGCCTCGGCGGACGGCGCGTGCAGCCAGCACGCCGCGCGCGTCATGCCGGCAGCAATCAGCGGCGGGCGCGCGTCGCGGCAGCGGGCGAAGGCCTGCGCGCAGCGCGGGTGGAAAGCGCAGCCGGCGGGGATCGCGGTGAGGCGCGGCATGGCGCCGTCGATCTGCACCAGGCGTTCGACCTCGGCGCCGAGCACCGGGATCGAGCCCATCAGCCCGCGGGTGTACGGGTGCGCCGGTGCGCGCACGACATCGACCACCGGGCCGATCTCGACCAGGCGGCCGGCGTACATCACCGCGACGCGGTCGGCGGTCTCGGCGATCACGCCCATGTCGTGGGTGATCAGCATCACCGCGGTGCGGTGCTGGCGGCACAGCCGGCGCAGCAGGGCGATGATCTGCGCCTGCACCGAGACGTCGAGCGCGGTGGTGGGCTCGTCGGCGATGATGAGTTCGGGCTCGGCACAGAGCGCGAGCGCGATCACCACGCGCTGGCGCATGCCGCCGGAGAACTGGTGCGGGTAGTGGTCGATGCGCTGCGCCGGCGCCGGGATGCCGACCTCGTCGAGCAACGCGAGCGCGCGCTCGCGTGCGGCGGCGCGGCCGATGTTCAGATGCGTCAGCATGGTCTCGACCAGTTGCTCGCCCACGGTGTACAGCGGGTTCAGGCTGGTGAGCGGGTCCTGGAAGATCATCGCGATGCGCCGCCCGCGCAGGCGGCGCAGCTTCTCGGCGCGCAGCTTGTCGATGCGCTCGCCGTCGAGCAGGATCTCGCCGCCGGCGATGCGTCCGGGCGGCTCGAGCAGGCCGATGATGGCGGCGCCGGTCAGCGACTTGCCCGCGCCCGACTCCCCCACCACGCCCAGCACCTCGCCGCGCGCGATATCGAACGAGACGTCGTCGATCGCCACCAGCGTGCCGCGCCGGGTAGGGAACTCCACCCGCAGGTGGCGCACCGACAGCAGCGGCACACCGCCGCCGGCGTTCATCTGGTCGACGTGCGGCATGGTCATCGGCGCAGCCTCGGGTTGAGCGCATCGCGCAGCCAGTCGCCGAGCAAATTCACCGCCAGCGCGAGCAGCAGCAGCGTGAGTCCGGGGAAGAACACGATCCACCATTCGCCCG
>JAGOEI010000228.1 GCA_017997795.1 Thauera sp.
CGTGCTCGGCCAGCACCGCGCCGACGTGGGCGTGGTGGTGCTGCACGCCGATCGCCGGCACGCCCAGGCGCGCGGCGGTGGCGAGCGCGACGCGGGTGGAGTGGAAGTCCGGATGCAGGTCGTGGGCGACGGCGCGCACTGGCCCTGCGGCTCGCGCGAGCAGGGCCTCCACCGCCGGTTCGACGTCGGCGCAGGCGTCCGCGTTGTCGAGGTCGCCGAGGTTGGGGCCGAAGGTCCAGCCGTGCGCGTCGAGCAGGCAGGCCGCGTGCTTGAACCAGGCGCCGAGGGCGAGGATGGGCAGGGCGTGCGCATGCTCGCTGCGGGCCGGAAGGTTCATCTTTGCGCGAGGGACTTGCGGGTGGTTTCGAGGCGGGTTTCGAGCCAGGCGAGCCATTGGTCCAGCCCTTCGCCACTGGTGGCCGAGGTCTGGATCACCTGCAGGCGCGGATTCACCCGCAGCGCGTAGCCGATTGCGCGCGCCACGTCGAAGCTCAGGTAGGGCAGCAGGTCGGTCTTGTTGAGCAGCATCAGGTCGGCGGCGGCGAACATGTCGGGGTATTTCAGCGGCTTGTCCTCGCCTTCGGTGACCGACAGGATCACCACCTTGTGCGCCTCGCCGAGGTCGAAGGCCGCGGGGCAGACGAGGTTGCCGACGTTCTCGATGAACAGCAGTCCGCCGTCGGCGAGGGCGAGCCGGGGCAGGGCGCGCGCGATCATGTCGGCGTCGAGGTGGCAGCCCTTGCCGGTGTTGATCTGCAGCGCGGCGACGCCGGTGGCGCGGATGCGCTCGGCGTCGAACTCGGTCTGCTGGTCGCCTTCGATGACTGCGGCCGGGATGCGACCGGCGAGCTTCTCGAGCGTGCTCACCAGCAGCGAGGTCTTGCCCGAGCCGGGGCTGGACACCAGGTTGAGCGCGAGGATGCCGTGCGCGGCGAGCGTGGCGCGGTTGCGCGCGGCGAGCGCGTCGTTCTTGCCGAGGATGTCGCGCTCGATGCGCAACATCTCGCCCTGGCTCATGCCGGGGACGTGGGCGCGCGCCGGGCCTTCGCCGAAGTGCAGGTGGTGATGGCCGCTGGGGCGGGTTGCGAGCGCGGGATTTGCGCCGCCAGCGTCAGCGCGCTCGGCGGACACTTCAGGGGCGGGCGAGGTGATTCGGTCGCGGTTCTCGGGCTTCAAGGCTGCCTGCAGCGTCTCGCCCGATACCGAACCGATTTGTGCACTGGCGTTATCTCCGAGCGCGCGCCACTGGTGCGTTGCGTCGGCGGGCTTCTCCACGGTGCGTGCGCCGGCGGCGCGCCTGGCCCGCACGCCACCATAGGCCAGCCCGACCTGTGCTTCACCCCCGCAGCCGCATACCGTGCACATCGTTTCCTTTCCTCCGTTGTGGCGCCGTCAGTCGACCTCGAGCGCGCTCACCCGCATCTGCGCCCCGGCGCGCACCTCCAGCCCGTAGGCGCCGCAGTGCGGGCAGGGGTCGTAGCGTTCGTGTAGCGCCACGGTCTGCGCGCATGCCGCGCACCAGCCCGCGCCGGGCGTGCTGACGAATTCCAGCGCCGCGCCCTCGGCGACCGAGCCCTCGAGCACGACGTCCAGGCAGAACTGCAGCGCATCGGTCTCGACCGCCGCCAGCTCGCCGATCTCGAGCACGATCCGGCGCACATGGCGGAACCCCTGCGTGCCGGCGGCGTCTTCGATGATCTCGCGCACATTCTCGGCGAGCGACATTTCGTGCATTCGGGTCTGTCCGGGAGGGCGTGCTAGAGTCGCCGCCGCTGTCGTCACGCTTGCCGGCGTCGGCTGGGTCACGGCCTGGGTCACGGCGCAGACGGGCCGGTTCGCCCGCCGTCATTCGATACAGAGGAAAGTTTACTCCATGGTGCTTCGTTCGCTTTTTGTTCTTCCGCTTGCCGTGGTGCTGGGCGGCTGCTCGCTGTTCAGCGATCGCACGGGGTCGACGGTGACTTCGCCCGCCACGTCGTCGGCGCAGTCGCAGGCGGCCGCGTCTGCAACCCGGCCGGCCGAGGCTGAGGAGGCAGGCCGCAGCACGGCCGTGCTGGCGCTCGACCCCCAGCCGCCGGTGCAATTCCGCTGCGGCGCGCAGACCGTGACCTTGCGCCATTTCGGCGAGCTCTCGACCCTGCAGGCGGCGGGGCGCACCTACACCCTGCATCCGGTGCGCACCGCGTCCGGCGCAAAGCTGGTGTCGGTGGATGACGAGCGCACATCGATCTGGGTCAAGGGCGACGCGGCGATGCTTGAATTGGCCGGCGTGGCGCAGCCCGAATGCCGTCTGGTGGGCGAAAAACCGCTGTTCCGCGCCGTGGGCAACGAGCCAGGCTGGCGGCTGGACGTGCGCGCCGATGGGCTGTCGCTGCTGGTGGACAATGGCGACACGCACGTCTTCGCCCCCAGTCCGCTGGTGGTCGCCGGCGACGGCATGCGCAGCTACGAGGCCGTCTCCGCCGGCGGGCCGCTGACGGCGGTGGTGTTCGATCGCTACTGCGAGGACAGCATGAGCGGCATGCCGCATCCGAAGACCGTGGAGGTGCGCTGGCAGGATCGCGTGCTCAAGGGCTGCGGCGGCGATCCGGCCGCGCTGCTGCAGGGTGGCCCGTGGGAGGTGGTGGAGATCGAAGGCAAGGCCGTGGCCGACCCCGCGCGCGTGACAGTGGATTTCGCGCCCGAAGGCCGACTCGTCGGCATGGCCGCGTGCAACCGCTATTTCGGCAGCTACGCGCTATCGGGCGAGGGCCTGCGCCTGTCGCCGCTGGGGGCGACGAAGATGGCCTGCGATCCGGGTGCGATGGACGAGGAGCGCCGCTTCATCGAGGCCGCCGGGCGCATCACCAGTTTCGCGATCGCGGCCGACGGCAGCCTGATCCTGCGCGCCGGCGACCAGGCGCTGATGCGCGCCCGGCGGCCGTGAGATCGCGGCTCGCGCCGCTCCCACAGAAAAGCGCGGCTGCTGCTCCCACAGAAAAGCGCGACTTCCGCTGCTTCCATGGAAAAGTGCGGCTGCTGCTCCCACTGAAGTGCGACGCCGCCGCCCTGTGGGAGCGACGGCAGTCGCGAATGGGGGCTTCCCGTGCGCAGCGGGCGTTCAGCCGCGCTTGGCGCGCGCGGCTTCCACTTCTTCCGGACGGATACGCGCGGCGAGCTTGTCGAGTACGCCGTTGACGAACTTGTGCCCGTCGGTGCCGCCGTAGCCCTTGGCCAGCTCGATGGCCTCGTTGATCACCACGCGGTAGGGCGTGTCGATGTTCTGGTGCAGCTCGTAGGCGCCGAGCAGCAGGATCGCGTGCTCGATCGGCGACAGCTCGGCGAGCGGGCGCGACAGCAGCGGCTCGAAGTGGCCGCGCAGCTCGTCGGCGCCGCCGATGGCGCCGCGCAGCAGGCTGACGAAGAGCTCGCGGTCGATCTTGTCGAGGTTCTCGGTCTCGGACTCCAGGTGGCGTTGCACCGTGGTCATGGTGTTGGCCGACAGCAGCCACTGATACACGCCCTGCAGCGCGAGTTCGCGCGCGCGGCGGCGGGCCATCTTGCTGGTCGGGTTGGGGGTGCCGGCGCCCTCGGGCACCGGGCTGGTGTTGTCCATGTCGCTCATCGCACCGCCTTCAGCAGGTTGGCCATCTCGACCGCGGCGCGCGCGCAGTCGGCGCCCTTCTCGCGCATGCGCGCGATCGCCTGGTCGTCGTTCTCGGTCGTCAGCACGCCGTTGGCGATCGGCAGGCCGGTGTCGAGGCCGACGCGGGTGACGCCGGCGCCCATCTCGTTGGAGACCAGCTCGAAGTGGTAGGTCTCGCCGCGCACCACCGCGCCGAGCGCCACCAGCGCGTCGTAGTTGCCGCTCTTCGCCATGGT
>JAGOEI010000229.1 GCA_017997795.1 Thauera sp.
CCCGGATGCACGCGCGAGGGCACCAGGTAGTCGCGCGCGCCTTCGGGCGTGCTCTTGGTCAGCATCGGCGTCTCGACGTCGATGAAGCCGGCGCCGTCGAGGAAGCGGCGGAAGGCCATCGTGGTCTTGTAGCGCAGCATCAGGTTCTTCTGCATCTGCGGGCGACGCAGGTCGATGACGCGGTTGGTCAGGCGCACCGTCTCGGAGAGGTTCTCCTCGTCGAGCTGGAAGGGCGGCGTGGCGGCGGCGTTGAGCACCTCGATGTCGTGGCAGAGGATCTCGATCTCGCCCGAGGTCAGGTTGGCGTTCTCGGTGCCGGCGGGACGGCGGCGCACCTTGCCGCTCATCTTGAGCACGAACTCGTTGCGCACCGACTCGGCAGTCTTGAACATCTCGGCGCGGTCGGGGTCGCAGACGACCTGCACCAGGCCCTCGCGGTCGCGCAGGTCGATGAAGATGACGCCGCCGTGGTCGCGGCGGCGGTGCACCCAGCCGCTGATGGTGACGATCTGGTCGAGGTCGGCGGCGGTGACTTTGCCGCAGTAGTGAGTTCGCATGTCGGATTCCGGCGGTTCAGGGGGCGGCATGCCGCCCCGGGGAGTCAATGATCGGTGAGTTCGGTATGGCTGCGGTGGCCGTCGTCATTCGTTGAGCAGCGCGGCACGCGGCACCGGCTTGCGCAACGGGGGCGCGACGACCCCCATGGAGATGATGTACTTGAGCGCCTCGTCGACGCTCATGTCGAGCTCGATGACGTCCTCGCGCGGCATCATCAGGAAGAAGCCCGAGGTGGGGTTCGGCGTGGTCGGCACATACACGCTGACGTAGTCGCCGCGCAGATGGTTGGCGGCATCGCCGCCCGGCTGTCCGGTCAGGAAGGCGATCGTCCATGCGCCCTGGCGCGGGTACTGCACCAGCAGCGCCTTGCGGAAGGCCTGGCCGCTGCTCGAGAACAGCGTGTCGGACACCTGCTTGACGCTGTAGTAGATCGACTTCACCACCGGGATGCGCGCGAGCAGGGCCTCCCACAGCCGCACCAGCTTCTGGCCGAGCACGTTGGCCGCGATCAGGCCGGTGAAGAAGATGATCAGCAGGCTCGCCACCACGCCGACGCCGGGAATGTCGAAGCCGATGTAGCGGCTCGGCTGGTGTTCGGTCGGCAGCCACAGCAGGATCGCGTCGAGCGTGCCGACGATCCAGGCGAGCACCATGAAGGTGATCGCCAGCGGGATCCAGATCAGCAGGCCGGTGATGAAGTATTTTTTCAAGTCAGTGGCACGCGCAGCCGCCGCCGCAGCCGGCGGCGGGCGAGGAGTCCGAAGAGGAGGACGATGACGGCGAAGGCGACGAGGCGGCCGCGGCCGACGTGCCGCCGCCCTTGAAGTCGGTGGCGTACCAGCCCGAACCCTTCAACTGGAAGCCGGCGGCCGACAGCAGTTTGGCGTAGCCGGTGGCGCCACAGGACGGGCAGGCGGAAAGCGGTGCGTCGCTCATTTTCTGCAGGTGTTCCTTCTGGAAACCGCAGCTTGGGCAACGATATTCGTAAATGGGCATGGCGTGCTCCCGAAAACAAGTGCGCAAGTCTAACGCAATGCAGCATAAGGAAAAAGCGCGCTCCGGTAGCCGGTGCGCGCCTGGAAGATGAGGGCGTCCGATGGCGGCTTCAAGCCCCGCTCGGGGACCGCGTCAGAGCAGGCCGAGATAGCGGGTGGTGAGCGTTTCGCCCCAGAACAGCGCGATCACGCCGGCAGCGGCGAGGTAAGGTCCGAACGGGATCGGCACGTTGCGGCCATGGCGGGCGAAGAGGATCAGCGCAATGCCGACCACCGCGCCGACCAGCGAGGACAGCAGGATGGTGAGCGGCAGCACCTGCCATCCCAGCCACGCCCCGATCGCGCCGAGCAGCTTGAAGTCGCCATAACCCATGCCTTCCTTGCCGGTCGCGAGCTTGAACAGCCAGAACACCAACCACAGCGCCAGATAACCGGCCATGGCGCCGACGACCGCGCTCGACAGCTCCGTGTAGGTGCCCGCCAGGTTGAAGGCCAGGCCCAGCCACAGCAAGGGCAGCGTGATGTCGTCGGGCAGCAGTTGAGTGTCGAGATCGATGAAGGCGAGCGCCACCATGGCCCAGATGAACAGCAGGGCGCCCGCCGCAGCGAGTCCGTAGCCGAAGTGCCACGCGGCATAGCCCGACAGCACCGCGGTGAAGGCCTCGACGATCGGATAGCGCTTGCTGATGCCGGCGCCGCAGTGGCGGCAGCGCCCGCGCAGCAGCACGTAGCTGATCACCGGGATATTCTCGAGCGCGCCGATCTGGTGACCGCAATGCGTGCACCGCGAGCGCGGGGTGGCGAGGTTGAAGCGCTCGCCCGCGGGCGCGTCCTCGCCGCGCAGCTCGGCGGCCTGCGCGTGCCAGTCGCGCTCCATCATCTTCGGCAGGCGATGGATGACGACGTTGAGGAAGCTGCCGACGAAGAGGCCGAGAAGGGTGGCGAATGCGGCGAAGACCACCGGGTCGTGCAGGAGCGCCAGCATGGATCAGACGACCGAGCCGAGCTTGAAGATCGGCAGGTACATCGCCACCACCAGGCCACCGATGATGGTGCCGAGGAAGACCATGATCAGCGGTTCGAGCAGTTGCGACAGACCGGCGACGGCGTCGTCCACCTCCTGCTCGAAGAAGTCCGCGACCTTGCTCAGCATGGCATCGAGCTGGCCGGATTCCTCGCCGATCGACACCATCTGCACCACCATGGTGGGGAACACATCCGAGGTCTGCATTGCCAGGGTGAGGCTGGTGCCGGTGCTGACGTCGCTCTGGATTTGCCGGGTGGCGACCAGATACACGTGGTTGCCGGCGGCGCCGCCGACCGAATCGAGCGCCTCGACCAGCGGCACGCCGGCGGCGAACATCGTCGACAGCGTGCGCGTCCACCGTGCGACCGTGGCCTTGCGGATGATCGGGCCGATGACCGGGAAGCGCAGCAGCATGCGGTCGAGCGCGATCTGCATCGCGGTGGAGCGCTTGTAGCTCCAGGCGATGAAGACGATCGCCCCGATCAGGGCCCCGAACACGAGATACCAGGACTGCACGAAGAAGTCCGACATCGCGATCACCATCATCGTCGGCGCGGGCAGGTCGGCGCCGAAGCTGGAGAACACGCTCTTGAACTCGGGAATCACGAACAGCATCATCACCGACACCACCAGGCCGGCAACCACGACCACGGCGGCCGGGTAGAACAGCGCCGACTTGATCTTGCTCTTGATGGCGAGGATCTTTTCCTTGTAGGTGGCGATGCGGTCGAGCAGGCTGTCGAGGATGCCGGCCTGCTCGCCGGCGGCGACCAGGTTGCAGAACAGCTTGTCGAAATGCACCGGGTGCTTGGCGAAGGCCTGCGACAGGTTGAGGCCGGTCTCGACGTCGGTGCGGATGTCGTTGAGCAGGCGCGACAGCGCGGCGTTGCCCGAGCCCTTCATGGCGATGTCGAAGGCCTGCAGCAGCGGCACGCCGGACTTCATCATGGTGGCGAGCTGGCGGGTGAACAGCGCGATGTCCTTGTCGCTGATGCGCCCGCCGCGGGTCATCTTGTGCTTCTTGACCTTGCTGACCTGGATGCCCTGGCGGCGCAACATCGCCTGCACCATGGCGTCGCCGGTGGCGCGGATCTCGCCGCGGACGACCTTGCCGGTCTTGTCCTTGCCTTCCCAGGTGTACAGATCTTCCTTCGGGCCTGTGGCGCGCACTGCCCGGCTTGCTGTCGCCATGAGATCGAACGTCCTTTATTCGTTGGTCGACGCCAGCACTTCTGCAAGTGAGGTGACGCCCTGTTTTACCTTGCGCAGACCCGACTGGC
>JAGOEI010000057.1 GCA_017997795.1 Thauera sp.
TCACCGACATGCGTGACATCGATGCGCTGTGCGCGGTCGAGGATGAAGGCATCCTCGGCGCGATCACCGGGCGTGCGATCTACGAGGGCACGCTCGACTTCTCCGCCGCCCAGGCGCGCGCGGACGAGCTGAACGGTGTGACCGAATGATTCTCTCCGGCGAGCGCTGCTGATGCTGGCCAAGCGCATCATTCCCTGCCTGGACGTGAAGTCCGGGCGCGTGGTCAAGGGCGTCAATTTCGTCGAGTTGCGCGATGCCGGCGATCCGGTCGAGATCGCTCGCCGCTACGACGAGCAGGGCGCGGACGAGATCACCTTCCTCGACATCACCGCCAGCTCCGACGACCGCGACATCATCCTGCACGTGGTCGAGCAGGTGGCCGAGCAAGTCTTCATTCCGCTCACCGTCGGTGGCGGCGTGCGCGTGGTCGAGGACGTGCGCCGGCTGCTCAACGCCGGCGCCGACAAGGTCAGCATGAACACCGCGGCGGTGAACAACCCGCAACTGGTGTTCGATGCCTCGAGCAAGGTCGGCAGCCAGTGCATCGTGGTGGCGATCGACGCCAAGCAGACCGCGCCCGGCAAGTGGGAGGTCTTCACCCACGGCGGGCGCAACAACACCGGGCTCGATGCCATCGAGTGGGCGCGCAAGGTCGAGTCGCTCGGTGCGGGCGAGATCCTGCTCACCAGCATGGACCGCGACGGCACCAGGAGCGGCTTCGATCTCGCGCTCACGCGCGCGGTATCCGACGCGGTGCGCATCCCGGTGATCGCCAGCGGCGGCGTCGGCACGCTCGAGCATCTCGCCGAGGGCGTGTCCGAGGGCCGCGCCGATGCGGTGCTGGCGGCGAGCATCTTCCATTTCGGACAGCACACCGTGCGCGAGGCCAAGGAGCTGATGCGCGCGCGCGGCATCGAGGTACGCCTGTGAGCACGAGCACGCGCTGGTTGAACGAGATCAAGTGGGACGAGCACGGCCTGGTGCCGGTGATCGCGCAGGAGGCCTCCAGCGGCGACGTGCTGATGTTCGCCTGGATGAACCGCGAGGCCCTGCAGCGCACCGCCGAGACCGGCGAAGCCATCTACTGGTCACGTTCGCGCCGTAAGCTGTGGCACAAGGGCGAGGAGTCCGGCCACGTGCAGAAGGTGCTCGACATGCGCATCGACTGCGACAACGACGTGGTGCTGCTCAGGATCGAGCAGGTGGGCGGCATCGCCTGCCACACCGGACGCCATAGCTGCTTCTTCCAGAAGTATTTCGCCGACGGCCGCTGGGAGGCCGTCGAACCGGTTTTGAAAGACCCCCAGGAGATCTACAAATGATCGATATCGAAGTGCTGCACCGCGTGTCCGAGACCCTGGCCGCGCGCAAGAAGGCCGATCCGGATTCCTCCTACGTCTCCAGCCTGTACCAGAAGGGCACCGACACGATCTGCAAGAAGGTCGCCGAGGAAGCCGCCGAGACCATCATGGCGGCCAAGGACAAGGACATGCTGCATCTGGTGTGGGAGGTCACCGACCTGTGGTTCCACTCCATGGTGCTGCTCGCCCATCACGGCCTGTCGGTGGACGACGTGCTCGCCGAGTTCCGTCGCCGCGAGGGCGTGTCGGGCATCGACGAGAAGAAGTCGCGCGCTGCCCAGAAGGCCGGTGCATGAGCGACTGCATCTTCTGCCGCATCGCACGCGGCGAGATCCCGTCGAAGAAGGTGTACGAAGACGAGCACGTCTATGCCTTCCACGACATCAACCCGGTCGCGCCGGTGCATGTGCTGGTGATCCCCAAGGCGCACGTCGACTCGATGGCGCACCTGGGTGAGGAACACGAGGCGGCAATGGGGCGTCTGATGGTTGCGGCGGGCAGGATTGCACGCGAGCAGGGCTGTACCGACGGCTTTCGCACCATCGTGAACACCGGAAGAGTCGGATTGCAGGAGGTGTATCATCTGCACCTTCATATTCTGGGCGGGCCCAATCCCCTGCCGCCCATGTTGAAGCGTTAAGGAGAGCGGTATGGGTTCTTTCAGCATCTGGCACTGGCTGATCGTGCTGGTCATCGTCCTCTTGGTGTTCGGCACCAAGAAGCTGCGTAACGTCGGTTCCGACCTGGGTGGCGCAGTCAAGGGCTTCAAGGAAGGCATGAAGGAAGCCGACACGGGTGCGTCCGCCGATGCCAGCCAGCAGAAGATCGCCGGCAATGATCAGACGATCGAGGGCGAAGCGCGCGAGAAGGTCGACCAGAACCGGTCCTGATCGACGCGTCTCGAAACCCGAGGGGCGCCCGGACCGGAGCGCCCCTTCGTTTTACCGCGGAGCCCTGACGGTCCTCCGCGTCTCGAGCGAGCACACATGTTCGACTTCGGTTTTTCGGAACTCATCGTGATCGGCATCGTGCTGCTGGTCGTGGTCGGGCCAGAGCGCCTGCCCAAGGTCGCACGCACCGCCGGTCATCTGCTCGGTCGTGTCCAGCGCTACGTATCGGACGTCAAGTCCGACATCCAGCGTGAGATGCAGCTCGAGGAGCTGAAGAAGCTTCAGGAGCAGGTCAAGCATCAGGCGCAGGAGCTCGAATCCTCGGTGCGCTCCGGCATGGCGAATGTCGAATCCGAGGTCGGGCGCACGGCGGGCGAGTTGCGCTCGATGCTCCCCGAGGGGGGCGCCACGCCGGCTGCGGGTGGCGCGCGTGCGGATTCGGCGCCCGCGACGACAACGCCGGCCGGGGCGGCCAGCGGCAGTCAGTTGCTGGCCCAGGATCGCGCGTCCGCGGGTGATGTCCGCCCGCAGCTCGAGCTCGGACTCGATGCGTCCGTTCGTCAGGACGCCAGCGCAGACAAGAACAAGGTATGACGGCACAACAGGAAACCTTCATCGCGCACCTCATCGAGTTGCGCGACCGCATGATCCGCGCGCTGCTGGCGCTCGGCATCGTCTTCGTGTGCCTGATGCCGTGGGCGGGCGACATCTACGACATCCTCGCCAAGCCGATGATGGATACGCTGCCCGCGGGCACGAACATGATCGCCACCGGCGTGGTGACGCCGTTCTTCGTGCCGGTCAAGGTGACCATGATGGTCGCCTTCGTGCTGGCGCTGCCCTGGGTGCTCTACCAGGCCTGGGCCTTCATCGCCCCCGGTCTGTATGCGCACGAGAAGCGCCTCGCCCTGCCGCTGGTGCTCGGCAGCACCCTGCTGTTCCTGATCGGCATGGCGTTCTGCTACTTCTTCGTGTTCGGCATGGTGTTCAAGTTCATCGCCGAATTCGCACCCAAGAGCATCGTTCCGGCGCCTGACATCGAGCAGTACCTGTCGTTCGTGATGTCGATGTTCATGGCCTTCGGCATCACCTTCGAGGTGCCGGTGGCGGTGATCCTGATGGTCAAGGCCGGCATCGTGGACGTGGCCAAGCTGCGCGAGGCGCGGCCCTACGTGATCGTCGCCGCCTTCGTGATCGCGGCGATCATCACGCCGCCCGACGTGGTCTCGCAGTTCATGCTCGCCGTGCCGATGTGCCTGCTGTACGAGCTGGGCATCGTGCTTGCGAACATGATGAGCAAACCGTCACCGCAGCAGGAAGCCGCGGCCGATTACGTGCCGCCGTCGATCGAGGACTTGGACAAGGAACTCGATCGCATCGAATCGGACGAGCAGCGGGGCGGCAAGGGCTGATCGAGCGCGGGCGACGGATCGGGCGAGGAGGTGTTCTTGCCCGCCGCGCTTGGCTGCCCCGCTCGCCAACCGCGGCCTTCAAGGCGGCCTGTCCTTCCTTGGCCGTTGATCCCCGATCGTCGAAGGAAAGTGCCGCCAGACTTCAGCGGTTTGCCGCAGGGATCGGGCGCCTGCCCACGTCGACGGTCAGATCCAGCTCCTCGGCGCCACGTCGCACCCTGAACACCGCGCTCTTCCCCGGTGGCAGCGCGGCGACCATGTCGAGCATGGCGCGCGGGTCGCGCACCGACTGGCCGTCGAGCGCGATCAGCACGTCACCCGGGCGCACGCCGCCGCGATCGGCCGGGCTGCCGCGCAGCACGCCTGCAATCAGCGCGCCGACCGCGTCGCGGTAGCCGAAGGATTCGGCCAGCTCGGGCGTCAGGTCCTGGATTTCGACGCCCACCCAGCCGCGGACGACCTCGCCAGTGGCGACGATCTGTTCGAGCACGCTGCGCGCGATCGACACCGGGATCGCGAAGCCGATGCCGAGCGAGCCGCCCGAGCGCGAATAGATCGCGGTGTTGATGCCGACCAGATGCCCGGCGCTGTCGACCAGCGCCCCGCCCGAATTGCCCGGGTTGATCGCGGCGTCGGTCTGGATGTAGTTCTCGAAGGTGTTGATGCCGAGCTGGCTGCGCCCGAGCGCCGAGACGATGCCCATCGTCACAGTCTGCCCGACGCCGAAGGGGTTGCCGATCGCCAGCACCACGTCGCCGACCGCCAGGCTGTCGGTCGCCGAGAAGGTGATCGCCGGCAGCACCGCGTCACTGGCGATGCGCAGCACGGCGAGATCGGTTTCCGGGTCGCGGCCGATCAGCTTCGCCGCGAACTTGCGCCCGTCGTTGAGCGCGATCTCGATCGCGTCGGCGGTCTCGATGACGTGGTTGTTGGTCAGCACGTAGCCGTCCGGGCTGACGATCACGCCCGAGCCCAGGCCGGATTCGCGCTGGCTGGGGTCGTTCTCGGGGCGCTCGCCGAAGAAGTGGCGGAACACCGGGTCGTCGAACAGCGGATGGCGCTGGCTGCGGCCGGCCTTGCTGGTGAAGATGTGCACCACCGCGGGCATCGATTGCTGCGCCGCGGGCGCATAGGACCCTGCCGCCGGGCCGCGCTCGGCGCCGGCCGGGGCCTCGAGGATGGCGACGACCGCGGCGGGCGTGGCGTTGCGCAGCCATTCGGGCTTGAGCGTGTTGAGCACGAACAGCACCGCGACGCTGACGGTCACGGCCTGCGCGAAGATGAGCCACAAGCGGCGCATAATGTGGGGCTTCAAGGACGAAGGTCACGAACGCATCGCCCGGGCCCGTAGCCCGCAAGCGCGGTCGTTCGCATTGTGGGAGGAGGCTGCATGCAACTCATCGAGCTCAGGAACCATCTCGATATCCTGCTCGACGCCCAGCGGCTCAAGGATTATTGCCCAAACGGTCTGCAAGTGGAAGGACGGCCCGACGTGGTCCGCGTGCTGTGCGGCGTGACCGCGAGCCAGGCGCTGCTCGACCGCGCGGTCGCTGGCGGCCATGACGCCGTCTTCGTGCATCACGGCCTGTTCTGGAAGGGCGAGGATGGTCGTGTCACCGGCTTCCGGCGCCAGCGTCTGCGCGCCCTGCTGGCCAACGACATCAACCTGTTCGCCTATCACCTGCCGCTGGACGTGCATCCGGAGCTCGGCAACAACGCCCAGTTGGGCAAGCGCATGGGCTGGCAGGGAGAAGGGCGCTTCGCCGATCAGGAGCTCGGCTGGATCGGCCGCCCGCGCGAGCCCGGCCAGCGCGCGCAAGCCATCGCAGGCGCGCTGGCGCAGACCCTAGGGCGCCTGCCGCTGCTGGTCGGCGACGGTGAGCGCGCGGTCCGCCGGGTGGCGTGGTGCACCGGCGGTGCGCAGGGTTACTTCGAGCAGGCCATCCTGGCCGGCGCCGATCTGTATGTGTCGGGCGAGATCTCGGAGCAGACGGTGCACCTGGCGCGCGAATCGGGCGTGCCCTATATCGCGGCCGGGCACCACGCGACCGAGCGTTACGGCGCGCAGGCCATCGCGGCCTACCTTGCGGACGAACTCGGCCTCGAAGCCGAGTTCGTCGATGTCGACAATCCGGTCTAGCGCCGCGTCTTCAGGTTGTCGGTCGAACGCGGCAAGGGGCCGAGGTCTTCCTCGAGGATCGCCGACAGGGTCAGGATCTCGTCGATCACCGTGAACGGGAAGCCGACGCGCGTGCCGTCGCGGTTGTCGCGCAGCAGTTGCTGCAGGTAGCGCTGGCAGGCGGTGGTGCGCCAGCTCTTCTGCAGCGTCTCGGCGATGTGCGGCAGGTCCTCGAGGCTGGTGCGCGCGGCGCGCAGGGTCTGATAGTTGTCCCAGTTGACCGCGGTCACGTTGAAGGTCTTGTTGAGCTCGCCGGCGATGGTGTCGAATTCCGTACGCAGTCCGGCGCTGCGGTAAACCTCGAGCAGCTTCAGCCACGGCGTCACCGCTTCGCGCGGGTTGCCGCGGATGAACTCGGCCAGCGTTTCGGCGGCGCCCTGCACGCGACCGAAGCTGATCATGATGTCGGCGAGCTCGACCGCCGACTTGTGCTCTTCGACCACCGTGGCATCGCCCGGCGCCTGCATGTTCGCGCGCGATGCCGCGGCGCGGTGGTCCGTCGTGGTGTCGATCACTTCATCGGCCAAGGGCGTATTCCTGATCGCGGCGGCTGTCGTCGTGCGCTCGGGCGCGCGCAGGGTCGGTTGTGCCATTCCCGCGCTCGCGCTCGGCCGGCGACTGTCGCCGACCGGGTGGTCGTCGCGCCGGCGTCGCAGCAGCAATGCCGCCAGGAGCAGGGCCGCGACGCCGAGCCCGGCGAAGAGATAGATGTCATTGGCCGGCGAGGCCGAAGCGGCCTGCACTTCTGGCGAGGCCGCCGGCACCGGCACGGCCGCGACTGCCGGGGTGATGCCTGCTTGCGCGGCTGCGGTCTGGGGGGCGGCGGCGAGCGTGCTGCGCAGACGCGCTTCGAGCCCGGCCTGCAGTTCTTCCAGTTCCTTGATGCGCGCGAGCAGCTCCATCTCGGCAACGATGCTGCGGTCGATGGCGGCAGACAGTTCGCGTTCGCGACTGAGCAGCGTGGCGCCGCGGTCGTCCCCCGCCAGGGCGCCGCGTGAATCAGAGGCTGACTGCGTCGTCGGCGAAGTGGCCGGTGTGGGCGCGAAGGACTTGTCCACGACCACGCGATCCCCATTGTCATGTGCGGCCAGCGCTGCGACTGCAGCGCGCGCTACAGGCGGCGTGGCGGCCTTGTCCGCGGGCGTGGCAGTGGCCTGACGCAGATTCGGGATCACGACCCGGGTGCCGGCAGGCAGCGGCCGGTCGTGGGTGCCCGGGTTCGGGAACAGCCGCGGGTTGGCGGCGGCCGTGGCCTCGCTGAAGCGTTCGCGCGCGGCCGGATCGTCGGGGTAGAGCGCCTCGCCGAGCGACGCCAGCGACTCGCCCGCCGCCGTGCTCCAGGTGCGCACGGCAGTCTTCTGCGCACGCGGCTTGGCCGACCGCGGGGCTGCGCTGCGCTGTGCCGGGGGCGCGCTCCGCGTTGCCGCGGGCTTGCGCGCGGGCGCTGCGGAGACCGGGGCGCTGACCGGGTTGGCCGCGGTGAACGGCATCAGCAAGGTGTATTCGCGGCGCAGGCGGGTCTCGCACACGTTCTCGAGCGCAAGCTGGAGCACCGGGTCATGGACGGTGCGATCGTCGCGCACGACCAGGCGGGCGTTGGCGCCCCGGCCGACGATGCTCACACGCCCGCCGTCGACAGCCGGGATGCCGGCGGCCCCGTTCGCCGGTGCGACCACCCGGAAACAGCTCGCCTGCGCGGTGCCGTCGCCCATGAGCCGGATCTCGGCGCGGAAGCGCTCGCCCAGCGCGGACAGGGCCGCGACCTCGCCGAGTGCGGCGGCATACGCGGCAGTGGTGGGGGTGAGCAGTGCTGCAGCGACAGCGATGGCTAGCGGTATCCGTCTGGTCTTCATTGTCCGCGCGTCCGGCGGTGGGTTGGCAGATGCATTGCTTTTAGCAGACTCCCCCGGCTTGCAACAGCAACTGTTCCGCACTTCGCCGCTTGAATTTCGCCTGCCGTGACGGGTTCCGCACTCGCGACGGGCAGCGGCGCCCGCGCACCATTCGGGCACGGCAGGAAAATCGGCTAAGATCGCGGCTCCATACGTTTACGTACGTCCAGGACCGCCATGCCCTTACCTGCACCCGCCTCGCCGCGACGCCGTGCTCATGTCCGGCGCATCGAGATCGAAGGTTTCCTGCGCGAGGATGGTCTCTACGAACTCGACGCCTCGCTCGTCGATGTCAAGGATGTCGACTACCCGCTCGCATCCGGCCTGCGTCCGGCGGGTGTGCCCGTGCATCTGATACGGGTGCGGGTGACGCTCGATGCGGCGTTCACCATCGTCGATGCGCACGCCTGCTCCGATGGCGTGCCCTATTTCGGCATGTGCGACACCATCGGCCCCGCCTACAGGAAGCTGATCGGACTGAGCCTGGTGCGCGGTTTCCGGCGCACGGTGGGCGAGATGTTTGCCGACGTGCGTGGCTGTACGCACATGACCGAGCTGTTGCTGTCGCTGCCGACCGCGGCGATCCAGACCTTCGCCACCTTCCGGCGCGACAACGAGGACTCGCCGGAGAAGCCCTTCCAGCTCGACCGCTGTCATGCGCTCGAGAGTTCGGCCGAGGCGGTGCGGGTGTATTACCCCAGGTGGTACCGCCCTGTCGGCAGCGCGGGTTGACGTGGGCGGTACGGGCTCGGCGCATCGACACTGGCGTTCGGCTGTGCACTGCGCAAAACTGAGTATAATTATGGAGTCTTGCAGTCGGGGAGGGTTCTTGCCCGGCCTGCGGGTCGGGTCGGGGGGTCCCGATTCATGGCGGTGGGCGACGGTCGAGGGAGACGGCGTCCATCGCGGAGCGCGCGCTCCGAAGCATGCCATCAACCTGTTTGCGGCGGGCCTGCCGTCGCGACTTAGAACGAAGGGCAACCATGAAGATTCATGAGTATCAGGCAAAAGAACTACTGAGGAAGTATGGCGTCGTCACGCCGCGCGGTTTCCACTGCGTGTCCGTGGACGGTGCGTTCAAGGCAGCCGAGGAACTGGGCGGCAAGATCTGGGTGGTCAAGGCCCAGATCCACGCCGGCGGCCGCGGCAAGGGCGGCGGCGTCAAGCTCGCCCGCTCGCTCGACGAAGTGCGCCAGCACGCCAACGACATCCTCGGCATGCAACTGGTAACCCACCAGACCGGCCCCGAGGGCCAGAAGGTGCGCAACCTGCTGATCGAGGAAGGCGCCGACATCAAGCACGAATACTACGTTGCTGCGCTGACCGATCGCGCCACGCAGAAGGTCGCCATGATGGCCTCGTCCGAAGGCGGCATGGACATCGAGGAAGTCGCGCACAACACGCCCGAGAAGATCCTCAAGGAATTCGTCGATCCGCTCGTCGGCCTTACCGACGCCCAGGCCGAGAACCTCGCCCGCGGCATCGGCGTGCCCGAGGCATCGGTCGCCAAGGCGGTCGACGCGCTCAAGCGCCTCTACACCTGCTACATGGAAACCGATGCCTCGCTGGCGGAAATCAACCCGCTGATCCTCGAAGGCAACGGCAACATCAAGGCCCTGGACGCCAAGTTCAACTTCGACTCCAACGCCCTCTACCGTCACCCGGAGATCGTCGATTTCCGTGACTTCGACGAAGAAGACGCCGACGAGATCGAGGCCTCCAAGTTCGACCTCGCCTACATCAGCCTCGACGGCAACATCGGCTGCCTGGTGAACGGCGCCGGCCTGGCGATGGCCACCATGGACACGATCAAGCTGTTCGGCGCCGAGCCGGCCAACTTCCTCGACGTCGGCGGCGGCGCGACCACCGAGAAGGTCACCGAAGCCTTCAAGATCATGCTCAAGAACCCCAAGGTCAAGGGCATCCTGGTCAACATCTTCGGCGGCATCATGCGCTGCGACACCATCGCCGCCGGCGTGGTCGCCGCGGCCAAGGAAGTGAACCTTTCCGTCCCGCTCGTGGTGCGCATGAAGGGCACCAACGAAGACCTCGGCAAGAAGATCCTCGCCGAGTCGGGTCTGCCGATCATCGCCGCCGACACCATGGCGGAAGCTGCGACCAAGATCGTCGCTGCGGTCAAGTAAGGAGCGCTTCGAATGTCCATCCTGATCAACAAAGACACCAAGGTCATCACCCAGGGCATCACCGGCAAGACCGGTCAGTTCCACACCGAGAAGTGCATCGAGTACGCGAATGGCAAGAACTGCTTCGTCGCCGGTGTGAACCCGAAGAAGGCAGGCGAGAAGATCCTCGACGTGCCGATCTACGGCTCGGTCAAGGAAGCGGCTGCCGAGACCGGCGCCACCGTGTCGGTCATCTACGTGCCGCCCGCGGGCGCTGCCGACGCCATCTGGGAAGCCTGCGAGGCCGACCTCGACCTGGCGATCTGCATCACCGAAGGCATCCCGGTCCGCGACATGCTGATCGTGCGCAACAAGATGAAGCAGAAGGTCGCCGCCGGCGGCAAGGAAACCCTGCTGCTGGGCCCCAACTGCCCCGGCCTGATCACGCCCGACGAGATCAAGATCGGCATCATGCCCGGCCACATCCACCGCAAGGGCCGCATCGGCGTCGTGTCGCGTTCCGGCACGCTGACCTATGAAGCCGTGGCCCAGCTCACCGAGATCGGCCTCGGCCAGTCCTCGGCGGTCGGCATCGGCGGCGACCCGATCAACGGTCTGAAGCACATCGACGTGATGCGCATGTTCAACGACGATCCGGACACCGACGCGGTGATCATGATCGGCGAGATCGGCGGTCCGGACGAAGCCGAAGCCGCGATGTGGTGCAAGGCCAACATGAAGAAGCCGATCGTCGGCTTCATCGCCGGCGTCACCGCGCCCGCGGGCAAGCGCATGGGTCACGCCGGCGCGCTGATCTCGGGCGGTGCGGACACCGCCGACGCCAAGCTCGCCATCATGGAAGAGTGCGGTTTCACGGTCACGCGCAACCCGTCGGAAATGGCCAAGCTGTTGAAGGCCATGCTCTGAACCTGAAGCGTTGAATGTGTCACGAAGGCGCCGGCAAGTCCGGCGCCTTTTTTGTTAACCGGCTGCGGTCGCGCGCTAGAATCTCTACTTGACTTTCAGCCGCCGCGCGTCGAATGGCGCCAGGGCAACTTTCGTACAGGTAGGGGCAATGCCGAAACTGGTTCTCAGCATGGACGGGCTGGTGCTCAAGGAAATGCCGCTCGGCAAGGAGCGCACGACCATCGGCCGCAAGCCGGACAACGACATCCAGATCGACAACCTGGCGATCAGCGGCCATCACGCGGTCATCACCTGCATCACCAACGATGCCTTCCTGGAAGACCGCAACAGCACCAACGGCACCTACCTGAACGGTCAGCCGGTCAAGAAGAATGTCCTGCGCAACAACGACGTCATCGAGCTCGGCAAGTACAAGATCAAGTTCATCGTCGACGACACCAGGCCCGGGTTGTCGGCGTCCGAGATGATCGAGACCGCCGCGCTCGCATCCTTCGAGATGCCGGGCACCGCGACCGACGTGCCGGCGCCCCCCGCAGGGCCGGCGCCGCGCGAGACGCAGATCATCTCGGCCGCGGCGCGGCAGGCGGTCGCGCAGGCCGAGGCCGCGGCAGCGAGCGCCGGTACGGCAGGCGGGCTCGGTGTCATCCAGGTGCTCAGTGGCGCCAACGCCGGGCGCGAGCTGCAGCTCACCAAGTCGCTGACCACGCTCGGCAAGCCGGGCCGCCAGGTCGCGGTGATCACCCGGCGGCCGCACGGCTACTTCATCACCCATGTCGAGGGCGCCAGCTTTCCGCTCGTCAATGGCCAGGCCATCGACGCCCAGGCGCGCCTGCTGCACGACCACGACATCATCGAGCTGGCGGGCGTCAAGATGGAATTTTTTCTGCAGCGCTGAGGCCCGCCGGCGGCGTGATTTTGTGCCGCGCCCGCGCGTAAGCCCGGATGATAAGGTCCGCACCACGATGGGGATTACGCGGCAGCCCTTGCACTGCCGGTCATGCGGGTGGTCGAGGTGATGAAACTCAAGGTGCTGGGTTGCAGCGGCGGGATCGGCGGTTCGCAGTCGCGGACCACGTCCTTCCTCGTTGACGACGACATCCTGATCGACTGCGGCACGGGCGCGGGCGATCTGCCGCTCGCCGTGCTCAAGGGCATCGATCACGTCTTTCTGACCCATGCGCATCTCGACCACATCGCGGCCCTGCCGATGCTGATCGACTCGGTCGGCGAGCTGCGCGAGTCGCCGGTGGTGGTGCATGCGAGCGCCGAAACCATCCGCATCCTGCATTCGCACATCTTCAACTGGCTGATCTGGCCGGACTTTTCCACCATCCCCGATCATGCCAACCCGTACATGCGATTTCAGACGATCGGTGTCGGCGAGACCGTGTCGCTGGGCGGTCGGGGCGTGACCGCCCTGCCGGCGCGGCATACCGTGCCGGCGGTGGCCTACCGCCTGGACAGCGGTGCCGGGCAGCTCGTATTCTCGGGCGACACCGCCTACTGCCCGGAGCTCGTCGCCGCAATCAACGCCTGCCCCGACCTGCGCCACCTGATCCTGGAGACGGCGTTCGCCGAGGAGCAGCACGGCCTTGCGGTGGCCTCGCGCCACCTGTGCCCGAGCATGTCCCGTACCATGCTCGACGAGCTGCACGGCGCGCCGGCGGTGCACATCAGCCACCTCAAGCCGGGTGTCGGCGAGCGCATCATGGAACAGTTGCGTGCGGCCGGCAGCGCGCTGACGGTACGTCGTCTCGACCAGGGTGACGTGCTCGAATTCTGAGCGACGCCCGGCCGGCGGCGTTCGAGCCAGCAAGCCCGGGCGCAGCGCGTGCCGGGCCTACATCGAGGAGACCTCAGCGAGATGATCGCAAGCCCGTCCCCGTCCGGCGTCGTGTCGCGCCGGCTGGCCTTCTTCAAGGGCCTGCAGTTGCTGACCAACCGTATCCACGCCAGCAAGGACGTGGACGAAATCATGCTCGAGCTCGCGCCCGAGCTGTGCGCGCTGTTCGAGGCCGAGCGCTTCACGATCTACGCGGTCGAGGAGAGCGGCGGAACGATCGTCACCCGGGTCAAGACCGGCTTGAGCGGCGTGCAGAGCATCCGCCTGCCGATCGGCGCGAACAGCATCGCCGGTTACGTGGCCCTGAGCGGTGCGCTGGTGAACATCCGCGACGTCTATGACGACGAGGAGCTGCGCCGCATCTCTCCGGCCCTGCAGTTGCGGCGCGAGGTGGATGCGAGCACCGGATTCCATTCGCGGCAGATGCTGGTGGCGCCGATCCGCGATCCCGACACCGGCGGTCTGCTCGGGGTGGTCCAGCTCATCAACACGCTGAACGGCGAGCCGTTCTCCAAGGTCGCCGAGGAGGGCGTGCTCGGTCTCGCGCAGACGCTGGGCGTGGCCTTCCTGCGCCACAGCCGCCAGCCCGGGCGGCTGCGCTCGCGATTCGATGCCCTGGTCGTCGACGGCCGCATCACTGCCGAAGAGTTCGCCGATGCCGCGCGCGAAGGCCGCGAGAGCGGTGCCGGCACCGAGGCGGTGCTGATCGCCCAGCTCGGGCTCAGCGCCGCCGAGCTCGGCGCCGCGGCTGCGCGCTACTTCGGCGTGCCCTATCAGGCTTTCGCCGCCAACCACGTCAAGCCGATGGACCTGCTGCGCAACATCAAGCGCGAGTACGTCGAGCAGACC
>JAGOEI010000058.1:0-1776 GCA_017997795.1 Thauera sp.
GCGGTGATCTCGATGGGCCTGATCTCGCTGCCGATCATGCTGCGCTACGGCTACAGCCCGGCGATCGCCAGCGGCGCGATCACCGCCTCGGGCACGCTGGCGCAGATCGTGCCGCCCTCGCTGGTGCTGATCGTGATCGCCGACCAACTCGGGCGCAGCGTCGGCGACCTGTACAAGGGCGCCTTCATCCCCGCGTTCATCCTGATCGGCCTGTACGTTCTGTTCATCATCGGCCTGGCGATCTTCAAGCCCGCCATGGTTCCAGCGCTACCGCCCGAGGCGCGCACCTATCGCGAGCCCGATGGCAGTTCGGGGATGCGTTCGCTCGGTGTGTTCATGCTGTTCGTCACGATCGTCTCGGTGACCTTCGGCATCTACTACAGCGAGATCCTGAGCGCGTTCAAGGGCACCGAGGTCAAGGCGGCGCTGGACGAGACCATCGTGGTCGCACTCACTGGCGGCACCTTGTTCGCGTTCGTCGCCGCGATGGCGAACAAGGTGACGGGCATGGGCCTGCTGTCGCGCATCACCGAGCGCGTGACCTTCGTGCTGATCCCTCCGCTGGCGCTGATCTTCCTGGTGCTGGGCACGATCTTCCTCGGCGTGGCGACACCGACCGAGGGCGGCGCGATGGGCGCGGTGGGCGGCATGATCATGGCCTACTCGCGCGGCAAGCTCGACATGGCGATGCTCAAGCACGGCCTCGAGTCCACCGCCCGGCTGTCGTGCTTCGTGCTGTTCATCCTGATCGGCTCGACCATCTTCAGCTTCACCTTCACCGCGGTCGACGGTCCGATCTGGGTCGAGCACCTGTTCGACAAGCTGCCCGGCGGCGAGATCGGCTTCCTGGTGTTCGTGAACACGGTGATCTTCTTCCTCGGCTTCTTCATCGACTTCTTCGAGATCGCCTTCATCCTGATCCCGCTGCTGGCGCCGGTGGCCGACAAGCTGGGCATCGACCTGGTGTGGTTCGGCGTGCTGCTGGCGATGAACCTGCAGACCTCCTTCCTCACCCCGCCCTTCGGCTTCGCGCTGTTCTACCTACGCAGCGTGGCGCCGGCGAAGGACTACATCGACCGCATCACCAAGCAACGCGTGGCCGGCGTCAAGACCACCGACATCTACGCCGGCTCGATCCCCTTCGTGCTGATGCAGATCGTCATGGTGGTGGCGCTGATCGCGTTCCCCGGCCTCGTCACCTTCACGCTGGACAAGAAGCTGGAGGTCGATCTCGACACCATCGAGATCAAGGTCGAGGGCAGCGGCGGCGGCGATGGCGGCGGCTGGGGCGCACCGCAGTCCGACAGCTGGGGCGGCGGCGCGGCTCCCGCCGAGCCCGCGCCGGGCAGCAACGCCCCCGCCGAGGGTGGCGCTGCACCGGCCGAGAGCGGCAGCGCGGCCCCCGCCGGAGAGGCCGCACCGGCCGGTGGCAACGAGGGCTTCGGCACGCAGCAGCGCGGCTGGTAGGCGCACCGCGTTCTCCCCCGCCGGCGGCGGGCGTCCGATGGGCGCCCGCCGCTTTTTCGTGCACCGCGGCATGTTAGAATCGCCCGTCCGAATCAGTTCGATTCCGCCCAACTTCATCCGGTAAGCAGACGCCATGTTCTCTTCGCAAGACACCCTCGCCAAAGTCGACCCCGAGCTGTGGTCCGCCATCCAGGCCGAAAACAAGCGCCAGGAAGACCACATCGAACTGATCGCCTCCGAAAACTACGTCTCCCACGCGGTGATGGAAGCCCAGGGCTCCCAGCTCACCAACAAGTACGCCGAGGGCTA
>JAGOEI010000058.1:1876-13246 GCA_017997795.1 Thauera sp.
GCGGTGCTGGGCAGCGCCCACATCACGGTGAACAAGAACTCGATCCCGAACGACCCCGAGAAGCCCTTCACCACCTCGGGCATCCGCATCGGCTCGCCGGCGATGACCACGCGCGGCTTCACCGAGATCGAGGCCGAGAAGATCGCCCACCTGATCGCCGACGTGCTCGACGCGCCGGAAGATGCGGCGGTCATCGAGCGCGTGCGCGCCCAGGTGGCCGAGCTGTGCGCCCGCTTCCCGGTCTACGGCAAGTAAGCCGCCCGGCGGGGCGCGCGCCGACACGGTGCCCGCCCCGCCCGCGATTGCCTCCCGGCCATGAAATGCCCCTTCTGCGCTGACCCCAACACCCAGGTCACCGACACGCGCGAGAACGAGGACGGCGACGTCGTCCGGCGTCGCCGTCGCTGCGTGAAGTGCGACAAGCGCTTCACCACCTACGAGCGCATCGACCTCAAGATGCCGCATATCGTCAAGCGCAACGGCAACCGTACCGAGTTCGACCACGCCAAGCTCGCCGGCAGCATGAAGCTGGCCTTGCGCAAGCGCCCGGTCACCATCGAGGCCATCGACGCCGCGGTCGACCGCATCGAGGCGCGCCTGCTCTCCATGGGCGAGCAGGAAGTGCCGAGCGAGAAGATCGGCGAGCTGGTGATGAAGGAGCTCAAGAAGCTCGACAAGGTCGCCTACATCCGATTCGCGTCGGTGTATCGCAACTTCGCCGACGTGGATGAGTTCTCCGAGGTGATCCGCGAAGTGCAGAGCCGCCCCCGACGCAGCAAGACCGGCAAGCCCGAGCCCGACCCGGAGCATGACCTTTTCGGCAACTGACCATGCGGCGATGGCGCGCGCGCTGCAACTCGCCGCGCGCGGCCTGACCACGACCTCGCCCAACCCACGCGTCGGCTGCGTGCTGATGCGGGACGGCCGCATCCTCGGCGAAGGCTGGCACGCGCGCGCGGGCGAGCCGCACGCCGAGATCCACGCCCTGCGCGCCGCGGGGTCCGCTGCCCGGGGCGCCACTGCCTACGTCACCCTCGAGCCGTGTTCGCACCACGGGCGTACGCCACCGTGCGCCGACGCGCTCATCGAGGCCGGTGTCGCCCGCGTCGTCAGCGCGATGGAAGACCCGAACCCCCTGGTGGCGGGACAGGGCATGGCGCGGCTGCGCGCCGCCGGCATCATCACCGAACACGGACTGCTCGCAAGCGAAGCGCACGAGCTCAACATCGGCTTCGTGTCGCGCATGAGCCGCGGCCGCCCCTGGGTGCGCCTGAAGGCCGCCGCCACGCTCGACGGCAAGACCGCGCTGAACAACGGCGTCAGCCAATGGATCACCGGCCCCGCCGCGCGCGCCGACGGCCATCGCTGGCGCGCCCGCGCCTGCGCCATCCTCACCGGCATCGGCACGGTACGCGAGGACGATCCGCAACTGACCGTGCGTGACGTCCCCTGTTCGCGCCAACCGCTGCGCGTGCTGGTCGACGCCACGCTCGCCGTCTCGCCCGAAGCCCGCATCCTGCAGGGCGAGCCCATCCTCATCGCCACCGCCAGCGCCAACGCGACACGAATCCAGGCGCTGAGCGCACGCGGCCACGACGTGCTGGTGCTGCCGAACGCCGCCGGCAAGGTGGATCTTCCGCGACTGATGACCGAGTTCGGCACACGCGGTCTCAACGAGGTGCACGTCGAGGCCGGCTTCAAGCTCAATGGTTCGCTGTTGCGCGAGGGCTGCGTCGACGAGCTGCTGCTCTATCTCGCGCCGATGCTGGTGGGGGATGCGGCGCAGGGGCTCTTCAACCTGCCCGAGCTCGCTTCGCTGCAGGGCGCGACACGGCTGGACGTTCGTGACCTGCGCACGATCGGCCCCGACCTGCGGCTGATTGCGCGCCTGCGTCCCGCAGGCTGAGGCAAGTCTTCAGGCCGGACGGGGCTCGCGGGCGCAGACGGCGCAGCCCGGGTCGCGCCCGAGCGTGACGCTGCGCCACTCCATTGCCAGCCCGTCGAGCAGCAGCAAGCGGCCATCGAGCGAGGTTCCGCAGCCGATGATCAGCTTCAGCGCCTCGGCGGCCTGCGTGGTACCGATGATGCCCACGATCGGCGCGAACACGCCCATGACCGCGCAGCGGACCTCCTCGATGTCCTCGCCCTCGGGGAACAGGCAGTGGTAGCAGGCGCTGTCTGGCCGGCGCAGGTCGAACACCGCGGCCTGACCGTCGAAGCGGATCGCCGCCCCAGAGACCAGCGGCTTGCGGTGACGCACGCAGGCGCGGTTGATCGCGTGGCGGGTGGCGAAGTTGTCGCTGCAGTCGAGCACCACGTCGGCGCGCGCGACTTCGGCCGCCAGGTCCTCGCCCGCCAGCCTGCGCTGGATCGATTCGATCCGGGCCTGCGGATTGAGCCGGTGCAGCGTCGCCCGCGCCGAAGCGACCTTGGGCAGCCCCACCATGTCGGCCGAATGCATGATCTGGCGCTGGAGGTTGGTCAGGTCGACGGTGTCGTCGTCCGCGATCGCGATCGTCCCCACCCCCGCCGCGGCGAGATACATCGCGGCCGGCGAGCCCAGCCCGCCGGCGCCGATGATCAGCGCCCGTGCATCGAGCAAGGCCTGCTGGCCCTCGACATCAATTTCGGGCAGCAGGATGTGCCGGCTGTAGCGCAGGAGCTGGTCGTCGTTCATCGGGATTACTTGTATTCGCGCAGATCGAGCGGCGTGTCGTCGTGGTCGCCATGGACCTGGTGGTCCCAGGCCTGGATGTAGACCTCGTTCGACTGCTTGATGAGGCGCTCGGGCGAGAGCAGATTGTGGCGCTGGGTCTCTTCGCTGAAATAGACGATGGCGCGCACCAGCTTCACGTAGAGCGAGTTCTCGAGTGCAAAGCCGGCGTCGCGCAGCGCCTCTTCCAGGGTCTCGAGCGAATAATCGAGCACCGAATAGCGGACGATGATGGTGAGCGGATCGCTGGCGCGTTCGATCTGCAGGCCCTTCAGCAGTTGAAGGGCCTTCCAAGCGTGCTCGACCTGCCCGGGCGGCAGCGACTTGAAGCGGATCTCGCGATGCTTGTGGATGTCCGCCCCGGGGAGCGGACGGTCGTGATGCCTGCCGGCCAGCTTATAGGCGGTCTCCCTCCGCATCTTTCCCCTCCTCGGCTTGTGGTTTTGTTCCATTCTGGACGATCTGCTCGCCCTTGAGAAGGCGGACGGCCTGCTGCAACTGGTGGTCGTTTTCGCCGGCAAGCTCGAAACGCACCGGCTCGGCCTCGTCTTCTTCCACACCCGGCGCGCCGGGCGCAGGCTTGGCGTCCGCTGCGCTCTTCGCGGCCTCGGCTTCCTTGTCGTTGCCGAGGTGGCGCAGCAGATCCGCCTCGCGCACACGACGGCTGGAGCCGTTGGCGGTCTCCTCGACCACGATATCGGGCTCGATGCCCTTGGCCTGGATCGAGCGCCCGTTCGGCGTGTAGTAGCGCGCGGTGGTCAGCTTGATCGCCGTGTTGTTGTTGAGCGGCAGGATGGTCTGCACCGAGCCCTTGCCGAAGGTCTGGGTGCCGAGCACCTTGGCGCGCTTGTGGTCCTGCAGCGCACCGGCAACGATCTCCGAAGCCGACGCCGAGCCCGCATTGACCAGCACGACCATCGGCACGTCCCTCGCCATGTCGGGCAGCCGGCGCAGGAAATCGTCACGCGTGCCGCGCAGATAGTCGGCCGGCGTTGCGCGATATTCGCGCTTGGCATCCTCGGTGCGGCCATCGGTGGACACCACCAGCGTGTCGGTGGGCAGGAAGGCCGCGGACACGCCCACGGCGCCATGCAGCAGGCCGCCCGGATCGTTGCGCAGGTCGAGCACCAGACCCTTGACCGGCCCTTCGGCGCCGAGCTTGTTCAGGTGCTCGACGACGGCCGCCGCGGTGTTCTCCTGGAACTGGGCGATGCGCAGGTAGGCATAGCCGGGCTCGATCACCTTGGATTTGACGCTCTGCACCTTGATGACTTCGCGCGTCAGCGTGATGACGATCGGACGCGACTCGCCCTTGCGCATGATCGTGAGCACGATGTCGGTGCGCGGCTTGCCGCGCATGCGCTTGACCGCGTCGTTCAGGCTCATGCCCTTGACCGGGGTGTCGTCGAGCTTGACGATCAGGTCGCCCGCGAGCACGCCGGCGCGGAAGGCGGGCGTGTCCTCGATCGGCGAGATGACCTTGACGAAGCCGTCTTCCATGCCGACCTCGATGCCGAGGCCGCCGAACTCGCCCTGGGTGCCGACCTGGAGGTCCTTGAACGCCTCGGCGTCGAGATAGGCCGAGTGTGGATCGAGCCCGGACAGCATGCCGCTGATCGAGTCGGTGATCAGCTTCTTGTCTTCCACCGGCTCGACGTAACCCTGCTTGATCGCGTTGAACACGTCGGCGTAGGCACGCAACTCCTCGACCGGCAGCGGCACCTGCGTGCTGCGGTCGGCGTTGGCGGAAAAATTGAGACTGATCATGACCCCGGCCACCATGCCGGTCATCACGAGGCCGAACTGTTTCAGCTTGCTGCTGCGCATGAGAACTCCAGTGGTGCGCCGGCTTCCGTTGCCGGCCATCCCGTCATGACTAGTTGAGCCGGACCCATTGCATCGGGTCGAGCGGCTGCCCCTGATGACGGATTTCAAAGTATAAACCCGATTCGCTACCCACCCCGCCGGCGCCTACGCTGGCGATCGCGTCGCCCCCGGTCACCGCGTCGCCGACCTCTTTCAGCAAGGCGTCGTTGTTGCCGTAGATCGACAGGTAATCGCTGCCGTGGTCGACGATGATGAGGTTGCCGTAGCCGCGCAGCCAGTCGGAAAACACGACCTCCCCGCCCGCCACGGCACGAACGTCGGCCCCCGACCCGGCGCGGATGAAGACGCCCTTCCAGGTCGTGCCGCCGTCCGCTCTTGGAGCGCCGAAACGGCCGACGAGTTCGCCGCGCACCGGAAAACGCAGTTGCCCGCGCAACTGGCCGAAGCGCACACCCGTCGGCGTCGGCCCGGCGGTGTCGCGCACCTCGCCGACCACCGGCTCCGCCGCACGTGGCGGCGGGCTAGTCGAGCGGCTCGGCGCACGCGCCTGGGCGGCGCGCTCCTGCTCGGCACGCGCCGCGGCAGCGCGCCGTTCGGCCTCGCGCTGCGCCGCCAGCCTGCGAGCCGCCTCGCGGGCGGCAGCCTCGCGCGCACGCTTGACGAGGGTGTCGATCACCCGCGCAAGTTGCTGCTCGTCCTGCTGCAGCGTCCCGACCTCCTTCTTCTGCGCCTGCAACTGGCGCGAAACCGCAGCCAGCGCCTGCTTGCGCCGGGCCTGCTCGGACTGCAGCTCGCTGCGCCGGCTGCGCTGCTCGCCCTCGAGCGCGGCGAGCCGGTCGCGACGGGACTGGATCTCCTCGGCACGACGCCGGGTCTGGTCGAGGTCGGCGCGCAAGCCGTCGATCAGCGCGAGCCGCGCGCGTCCCAGGTGCTCGAGGTAATGCGCATCACGCGCGAGCTGATTGGGGTCCTGCGCCGAGAGCAGCGGCGCCATGCTGTCCGCACCGCCGTGCATGTAGTGCCGCCGCAGCCACTCGGCAAGCTCGCCGCGGCGCGCATCGATGCGCAGGCCGGTCTCGCGCTGCTCGGCCTCGAGCAATGCGAGCTTCTTCTCGGCGTCGCGGCGCTCGGCCTCGAGCCTGGCCAGTTCGCGCACCACGCGGGACACCGCGCGCTCGGACTCGGCGAGCGATTTCGTCGCGCTGGACCGGGTGGCCTCGGTGCGGGCCATCTCCTGCTGCAGGTCGCGGATGCGCTTCTTGAGATCGTCGAGGTCGGAGCGCCGCTCCGCGATGTCGCCCCCGGCCTGAGCGAAAGCCATGTCGGATGCCGCGCCACAGAAAAGCGCGGCGGCCAGGACAAGCGCCGTTCCGGTGTGTCGATGCAGCATGCCGCGCAGCGTCCCCGCGTCCCGCAACACTCAAGCCTGCGCCGCGCCGCCGGCGCCGACGTGGTGGCGCGCATCCGGCAGCCGCGCGCTTCGCGCTTCGACGCACGTTTCCCGATTACGGGCTGACGCTTGAAGGCAGGAGGGGGCAATACCGTGCATGGGGCTTCCGCTTGATCGAGGATGCAAGGCCGAACACTGTCGGCTACGATCGCCTGCATCCGGGCAACGCAATATTTTATACTATTGCTTTGCCCGATCCGGCCCCATCGTGAACAAAGACGACATCTCCGCGCTCATCGACAAGCATGAGCACATCGAAACGGCCGCGCGCGCGCTCAAGGCAATCGCGCACCCCCTGCGCCTCAAGATCCTGTGCGTGCTCGGCGGTGGCGAAGAGTGCGTGCAGGACATCGTCGAGGCGGTGGGCACATCGCAGAGCAACATCTCGCAGCACCTCGCCATCCTGCGCGACAAGGGCGTCCTGCAGACGCGCAAGGACGCCAACCGTGTGTACTACAGCGTCTGCGACGAACGCACCCTGCAGTTGATCGTGCTCATGCGCGAAGTCTTCTGCGGCGTCGAGCCGGGCGAGCACTGATCCCCACCACCCCAACCGGAGCAACTTCTTCCGTGGAATTCCTGCAACAGAACTGGTACTGGGCCGCCCTGGCCGCCGTCTCGGGCGCCTGGCTCATGGCCGACCTCATCCGCAACCGTGGCGACAAGAGCCAGCTCTCGCCGGTCGAGGCGACGATGCTGGTCAATCGCGAGGACGCGATCGTCATCGACGTGCGCGAACAGGGCGAATACGCCCAGGGTCACATCCCCAATGCACGCCACATTCCGGCCGGCGAGCTCGATCGCCGCAGCAAGGAAATGGAAAAGTGGAAGGATCACCCGGTGATCCTGTGCTGCGCGACCGGCGCGCGCTCGAACAGCGCGGGCAACGCGCTGAAGAAGGCCGGTTTCACCAAGGTCTTCAACCTGCGCGGCGGCATGATGGAATGGCAGAAGGCCGGCCAGCCGGTGAGCCGCAAGAGGAAATGAGCATGCAGCCCCACGTCCGCATGTACGCCACCGCCACCTGTCCTTACTGCATCCGCGCCGAACAGTTGCTGCAGCACAAGGGCGTTAATGGCCTGGAGAAGATCCGCGTCGATCTCGAGCCGGGGCGGCGCGAAGAAATGATGAAGGCAAGCGGACGGCGGACGGTTCCACAGATCTTCATTGGCGACTACCATGTCGGCGGCTGCGACGATCTGTTCGCACTCGATCGCGCCGGCAAGCTCGACCCGCTGCTGCACGGCGAGCCGGCCTGAGCCCGACTGAAACCGCTTTCACGGCGCGCCGCGGCCCTCGAGCCACGGCCGACCTGAACTCGAACTTCAAACCCGAATTCACTCATTACTGGATGCCCGTTCATGGCTGAAAACACTCAACCCGTCTTCTCGATCGAAAAGCTCTACGTCAAGGACCTGTCGCTGGAAGTCCCGGGCGCGCCGCAGATCTTCCTCGAGCGCGAAGCGCCGCAGATCAACGTCCAACTGCGCACTGCCGGCCAGGCCGTCGAGGACGGCGTGTATGAAGTGACCCTGACCGTCACCGTCAACGCCAAGATCGGCGAAGACCGCAACCTCTTCCTGGTCGAAGTGGCCCAGGCCGGCATCTTCCAGATCCGCAACATCCCCGAGGGCGACCTCGAGCCGGTGATGATGATCGGCTGCCCGAACATCCTCTTCCCCTACGCCCGCGAAGCCGTCTCGGATGCGGTGACGCGCGCCGGCTTCCAGCCCGTGCTGCTGTCGCCGGTGAATTTCGAGTCGCTCTACCAGGCTCAGCGCCAGCAGGCTACGGGCGACGTCCCCGTCCAGTGAGACCGCCAGCATGAACCCCGAGCGCCGCATCACCGCAATACCATTGCCGGGGCGACTTGCCCTGGCTGTCGTCATGCTGTGTGCGGCCTCGGGTTCCACGGTCGCGCAGGGCATCGAATATCGTTCGGCCGGCGCGTCACTGATCGCCCGCGACGCGCCGTCGCCGCAGGGCCGGCAATTGTTCCGCCTGCGGCCTGGCACCCCGGTCGAGATCATCGTCACCCAGGACGGCTGGGCACGCGTGCGCGAACCGGGCGGCGCCCTGAACTGGGTCGAGCAGGGTGCGCTCAGCACCCGGCGCACGGTGATCGTCACCGCCGAGCGGGCGACCATCCGCCGCGAGCCGCAACCAGGCGCATCCCCCGCCTTCGAAGCCACCCGGAATGTCGTCCTCGAGGTCGTCGGCCAGCCCGCGCAGGGCTGGGCCCGCGTGCGTCACGGCCAGGGCCTGGAAGGCTACATCCATGCGAGCGAGGTCTGGGGGCTGTGAGCCGTTGCCGCATTGCCGTATTCGGCGCGGGGGCCTGGGGCACGGCTCTCGCTCAGGCGTTCTGCAACACCCATGAGGTGAGCCTCTGGGGTAGAGACCGCCCACACCTGGACGAGATCGCGCACCTGCGCGAGAACCGGCGCTATCTGCCCGGCGTGCGCCTGCACGACACCCTCGGCATCCAGGGCGATTTCCGTGCTGCTGCCGAGCAGGCCGACCTCCACCTGGTGGTCACCCCGCTCGCCGGCCTGCGCGAAACCGTCCGCCAGTTGCAGCGCATCAGCCCCGACACGCCGCTGCTGTGGGCGTGCAAGGGCTTCGAGGCCGGCACCGGGCGCCTTCCGCACGAGATCATCACCGAGGAACTCGGCCCCGAGGCGCCCAGCGGCGTGCTCACCGGCCCGAGCTTTGCCGCCGAGGTCGGACGCGGTCTGCCGGCGGCGGTCACGCTCGCCGCACGCGACGCCGCGTTCGCCCATCATTGGGTATCCGTACTGCACCAGCCGCGCCTGCGCATCTACGCCAACACCGACCTCGTCGGCTGCGAAGTCGGCGGTGCGGTGAAGAACGTCATGGCGATCGCCGCCGGGGTGTCGGACGGCATGGGCTTCGGGCTCAACGCCCGTGCCGCCCTGATCACGCGCGGACTGGCGGAGATCGCCCGCCTCGCCCGCGCGCTCGGCGGCCGCAGCGAGACCCTGATGGGGCTCGCCGGCATGGGCGACCTCATCCTCACCTGCACCGGCGACCTTTCGCGCAACCGCCGCGTCGGCCTCGCGCTGGCCGAAGGCAAAAGCCTGGCCGACATCCTGCGCGAGCTCGGCCACGTGGCCGAAGGCGTATCCACCGCGCGCGAGGTCGTTCAGCTCGCCCATCGCCACGGTGTCGAGATGCCGGTGTGCGAGGCGGTCGACGCCCTGCTCCACCACGGGCTGAATGCGCGCAGCGCGGTCGAGCGCCTGCTCGCACGCGACCCGCGCGAAGAGTGAGCCCCGGGGACCGCCCGCGGCGGGCGGTCCGGCACCGTTTCCTACACGTCCGTGGCGCCGGCAAAACCCTGCTGACGCCAGCCCTCATACACCACCACCGCCACCGCATTCGACAGATTGACGCTGCGGTTGGTCGGCCGCATCGGAATGCGGATGCGTGCATCGGGCGCAAACTCCGCCAGCACCTCGGCGGGAAGGCCGCGGCTCTCCGGTCCGAACACCAGGGCATCGCCGGGCTGATATTCCACCCGGTCATGGCGGCGGCTGCCGCGCGTGCTGAGGGCGTACATGCGGCGCCCCTCGAGCACCGCCCGGCAATGCGCCCAGTCGGGATGCACGGTGACGCAGGTCAGGTCGTGATAATCCAGCCCCGCGCGCGCGAGCTGCTTGTCGGAAAGATCGAAGCCGAGCGGTGCCACCAGATGGAGATTCGAGCCGGTGTTGGCGGCCAGGCGGATGATGTTCCCGGTATTGGGCGGGATTTCGGGCTGGTAGAGGACGATTTCGAACATCGGCAACAAGGCACAGGAAGATTCAGTAAGGGGCGGGGGTGCGCGCCACCACGAGATTGCCGACCCAGCTTGCGCCCTGACGCTTGAGCGTGCGGGCGAGTTCGCCGAGCGTGGCACCGGTCGTCATCACGTCGTCGACCACGATCACGCGCTGCCCCTGCAGGCTGACATCGCACTCGAACACACCCCGCGGATTACGCAGGCGCGCCTCGCGGTCCAGCCCGGCCTGCGCCGGGATGTCCCTCATCTTGCGCACCACCGCCAGCCCGAGCGGCAGGCCGCGCGCGCGCGCCAGCGGGCGCGCAAGCTCGACCGCCTGGTTGAAGCCGCGCTCGGCCAGTCGGCGCGGGTGCAGCGGCATCGGCAGCACGAGGTCGGCCTGCGCCCCGAAATCGTGCGCGCGCGCCGCCAGCGCCGCGCCGAAGAACGACGCCATTGCCAGGCGGTGCCGGTACTTGAGTGCATGCACCATGGCGTCGACCGGAAACACGAAGTCGTACAGCGCGAGCGTGGCATCGTAGGCCGGCTGGTCGCGTTCGCAGGCGGCGCAGCATCCGCCGCCGAGCCCGGGCAGCCCGCAACAGGGGCAGGCGGTTTGCGGCCGATGCGGCAGCGCACACGCGCAGGCCTCGCACACGGCCTCGCCCGCCGATTCTGCACCGCACACAAAACAGTCCTGCGGTGCGACAAGGTCCGCAAGGTGCAGCCACAGCGCGTGAAGGGAACGCGGGGAATTTGACAAGATTTCGGTCCATGGAAGAACATGCGTGCCTCGTAATTACAGCCCGGAACGCCTGAAATGACAACGACTTCAGCCACGCTCGACCGCAATTCCACCACGCCGCAGCCCACCGAGCGCAAGCGCTGGTCCGTCGCCGAGGTTCAGGCGCTGTTCGAGCTGCCCTTTTTCGACCTCGTGCACCGCGCGCAGATGGTGCACCGCGAAAACTTCGACCCCAACGCAGTCCAGCGCTCGACCCTGCTGTCGATCAAGACCGGTGGCTGCTCGGAAGACTGCGGCTACTGCTCGCAATCGGCGCGCTACGACACTGGGCTCGAACGCGAGCGCCTGATGCCGATCGACGAGGTGCTCGACAATGCACGCGCCGCCAAGGCCAAGGGCGCGAGCCGCTTCTGCATGGGCGCGGCGTGGCGCGGGCCGAAGGACAAGGACCTGGAGCCGGTGCTCGACATGGTGCGCGAGGTCAAGAAGCTCGGCCTGCAGACCTGCGTAACGCTCGGCATGCTCAAGGAAGGCCAGGCCGAGCGCCTCGCCGAAGCCGGCCTCGACTACTACAACCACAACCTCGACACCGCGCCCGAGTTCTATGGTCAGGTGATCACCACGCACACCATGCAGGATCGCCTCGACACCCTCGGCGAGGTACGTGCGGCCGGCATCAACGTGTGCAGCGGCGGCATCGTGGGTATGGGCGAGTCGCGCGCCCAGCGTGCCGCGCTGATCGCCCAGCTCGCCAACCTGCCCTCACCGCCCGAGTCGGTACCCATCAACAACCTGGTGCAGATCCCGGGCACGCCGATGGCCGGCGCCGGCGCGCTCGACCCCTTCGAGTT
>JAGOEI010000059.1:0-7199 GCA_017997795.1 Thauera sp.
AGGGCCGCGAATGCAGGCGGCGCCCCCCGCCCCGGCCCCGCGGCCGGCTCGGAGCCGCGCGGAGACCGACGCCCCCGGCCGCCGCATCCGCCTGACGCATCCGCCTGACGCATCCGCCTGACGCATCTGACCGACGCATCTGACCGACGGACCCGGCCACGCATCCGGCGATAGGGCCCGCGGCCCGAATCCAGTAGACTAGTGCGCTTGCTTTCTTCAGGCGGATGCCGATGTTCGTGCTGTATGAAGAGGACGGGGCCTTCAAGGCCGGCACGATCCTCGCCGATAACGAAGCCACGCTGCAGGTCGAGAACACCCACGGCAAACGCGTGAAGCTCAAGCGCGCCAATGTGCTGCTGGAGTTCCGCGAACCCGGGCCGTCTGACCTGCTCACCCGCGCCGAGGCCGAGGCCGAAGCGCTCGACGTCGAGTTCCTGTGGGAAGTGTGCGGCGACGACGAGTTCGCCTTCACCGACTTCGCCGCCGAATACCAGGGCCACAAGCCGACGGCCGTGGAGTCCGCCGCCGTGCTGCTGCGCCTGCACTCGGCGCCGATCTGGTTCCATCGCAAGGGCAAGGGACGATTCCGCAAGGCGCCGGCCGACATCCTGCAGGCCGCGCTCGCCGGCCTGGAAAAGAAGCGCCAGCAAGCCGCAGCAATCGAGCACATGCGTGCCGAACTGGTCGACGGCCGCATGCCCCCAGAGCTCGCCGCGCTGCTGCCGCAGGCGCTCTACCGCCCCGACCGCAACCGCCCCGAGATCAAGGCCCTGGAAGCCGCCTGCGTCGACAGCGGCTTGTCGGCCGCGCGCCTGCTGCTCAAGTGCGGCGCGCTCGCCTCGAGCTACGACTTCCACTACAACCGCTTCCTGTTCGAGCACTTCCCCGAGGGCACGAACTTCCCCGCCATCGAGGCCGCCACCCTGCCCGGCGACCTGCCGCGCGCGGACGTAGCCGCGTTCTCGATCGACGACGCCTCCACCACCGAGATCGACGACGCCTTCTCGGTGACGCCGCGCGCCGGCGGCGGCTGGCGCATCGGCATCCACATCGCCGCGCCCGCGCTCGGCTTCGCGCGCGGCTCGGGCGTGGACGCGATCGCCCGCCGGCGGCTGTCCACCGTCTACATGCCGGGCAGCAAGATCACCATGCTGCCCGACGAGGTGGTGCAGACCTTCACCCTGGCCGCGGGGCGCGACTGCCCGGCGGTGTCGCTGTACCTGGACGTCACGCCCGGCCTGGCGATCGTCGGCGAGGAGAGCCGCGTCGAGATCGTGCCGATCGTCGCCAACCTGCGCCACCACGACATCGAGCCGGTGTTCAACGACGACACCGTCCACGGCGAGGGACCCGACTTCCAGTGGAAGCGCGAACTCACGCTGCTGTGGGATCTGGCCACCGTGATGGAGGCCGGCCGCGGCAAGGCCGCCGGCAACGAGGACCGCATCGACTTCGGCTTCAGCGTGGACTGGACCCAGGACACCGCCGACGGCCCCGGCCTGGTCAGCATCAGCCGGCGCCTGCGCGGCTCGCCGATGGACAAGCTCGTCGCCGAGCTGATGATTTACGCCAACATGACCTGGGGCAAGCTGCTCGACAAGGCCGGCATTCCGGGCCTGTACCGCGCCCAGGGCGGCGGCAAGGTGCGCATGACCACCGTCGCCGCGCCGCACGAGGCGCTGGGCGTGGACTGCTACGCGTGGTCGAGCTCGCCGCTGCGGCGCTATGTGGATCTGGTCAACCAGTGGCAGATCGTCTCGGTGCTGCAGGGCACGCCGCCCGCGTTCGCGCCCAAGTCGGCCGACCTGATGGCGGCGCTGCGCGACTTCGAGCTCACCTACGCCGAATACGCCGAGTTCCAGCGCGGCATGGAGCGCTACTGGTGCCTGCGCTGGCTGCGCCAGCACGGCCGCGGCGAGGTCGAGGCCACCGTGCTGCGCGAGAACGTCGTGCGCCTGACGGAGATCCCGCTCGTGTTCCGGGTGCCGTCGATGCCGCTGCAGATGACCGGGAGTCGGGTCAAGCTGGCGGTCGAACACACCGACCTGCTCGACGTCGAGGTCGAGGCGCGCTTCGTGCAGACGCTGGCCGAACCTGACCCCGAGACGGTGACCGAGACGGGCTTCGGCTTCGCCTGAGGCCGCCCTCTCCCGCAAGCCACCCGCCAAGCACGCTCGCCCGAACCCGCCATGTCGCAGGCCACTCCGCCCTCCGCCGCGCCGATCACCGCTCCCGCGGGTGCCGGCGCACGGGTCTGGGTCGGCCGCCTGCGGCGCTTCGGCGGCCCGCTGCTGGTGGCCGCGTTCGCGATCTCACTGGTGCTTCACGGCCTGTTGCTGCTGATCCAGTTCCGCATGCCCGAGAACAAGCCGGTGCGCGACAAGGGCCTGGAGGTGGTGCTGGTCAATACCCGCCACGCCAAAGCGCCAGAAAAGCCCGAGGTGCTCGCCCAGACCAACGTCGACGGCGGCGGCAACACCGAGCAGAACGTGCGCCCGAGCACGCCGCTGCCGCCGCAGCCCACGCGCCGCGACGGCGATGCGCTGATCGAGGCCAAGCGCCGCACGCCCGAGCCGGTGCGCGACCAGAAGCAGGTGATCACCCGCGACAAGGCGCCCGCCAAGGTCGCCGCCGCGCCGAAGAAGGTCGAGCAGCCCTTGCCCAAGCCGGAACCGCCACCGCAGCTCAGCGGCCTCGACCTGCTCGACAGTGCCGCGGCGATTGCCCATCTCGAAGGAAAGATCGACCGCGATCTGCAGGAGCTGGCTAAACGACCACGGCGTAAGTTTCTCAGCCCAAGCGCGAAGGAGTACGGGTTTGCGCTGTACGAAGATAGCTGGAAGCAAAAAGTCGAACGCGTTGGCACGCTAAATTACCCCGAGGCCGCGCGCGGCAAGCTCTACGGCAGCCTGCTGCTGTCGGTGTCGATCCGCGCCGACGGCTCGGTCGAGAAGGTCAGCGTGCAGCGCAGCTCCGGCCACAAGGTGCTGGACGAGGCCGCGGTGCGGATCGTGAAGATGGCGGCGCCCTATGCGCCCTTCCCGCCCGACATCCGCAAGGACTACGACATCATCGAGATCACCCGCACCTGGAAGTTCGAGCGCAGCGACCGCGTCCGCGCCTACTGACCACGAGACCCGCCCATGGACCGCTACGCCGTCATCGGCAACCCGATCGCCCACAGCAAGTCGCCGCAGATCCACGCCGCCTTCGCGCGCCAGACCGGGCAGGAACTGAGCTATGAGGCGCTGCTGGCGCCGGTGGATGGCTTTGCACAGACCGTCGCCGACTTCCGCGCCCACGGCGGGCGCGGCCTGAACGTCACCGTCCCCTTCAAGCTCGAGGCCTTCGCGCTCGCCGAACGCCACACCGCGCGCGCGCAGGCGGCGGGCGCGGTCAACACCCTCGCCTTCGGCGCCGACGGCATCCTCGGCGACAACACCGACGGCGCCGGGCTGGTGCGCGACCTGAGCGCCAACCTCGACTTCGCGCTCGCCGGCCGCCGCATCCTGCTGCTCGGCGCCGGCGGCGCCACCCGCGGCGCGCTGCTGCCGCTGCTCGACAGCCACCCCGCCCGCCTGACCATCGCCAACCGCACCGTCGCCAAGGCCGAGGCCCTGGCCGCGCTGTTCGCTGCGCGCGCGGGCGACTGCGTGCTCGATGCCTGCGGTTTCGACGCGCTTGCCGGACGGCGCTTCGACCTGGTCATCAACGCCACCGCCGCCAGCCTCGCCGACGAGCTCCCGCCGTTGCCGCCCGGCCTGTACGCCGAGGGCGCGCTCGCCTACGACATGATGTACGGCCGCGACCCCACCCGCTTCATGCGCGCGGCCCTGGCCGACAGCGCGGCGCGGGCGGCGGACGGCCTCGGCATGCTGGTCGAGCAGGCGGCCGAGAGCTTCACGCTGTGGCGCGGCGTGCGCCCCGACAGCGGCCCGGTGCTGGCCGCGCTGCGCCGCCAGATCGAAGCGGGCTGAGTGTGGCGCTGCCAGTCCAGCTCGCGATCAAGCCGCGCAGCGCGCTCACCTGGCTCGGCCGCGGCCTCGTCGCCGCCCTGTTGCTGCTGCTGTTCTGGCAGGCGGTGCTGCTGACCCAGGTGATCTGGTGGAGCCGCTTCGACCCGGGCAGCACCAGCTTCATGCGCATCCGCCTGGCCGAGCTGCGCAAGGCCGACCCGAAGGCCGAGCTGCGCCACCAGTGGGTGCCCTACGAGCGCATCTCGATCCACCTCAAGCGCGCGGTGGTCGCCGCCGAGGACGACCGCTTCCTCGACCACGCCGGGTTCGACTGGGAGGGCATCGAGCGCGCGCTCGAACGCAACGCCGAGCGCGGCCGCATCGCCTCGGGCGGCTCGACCATCAGCCAGCAGCTCGCCAAGAACCTGTTCCTGTCCTCGTCGCGCTCGTGGCTGCGCAAGGGCCAGGAGGCGGTGATCACGCTGATGATCGAGACCACCTGGGACAAGCGCCGCATCCTCGAGGTGTATCTGAACGTGGCCGAGTGGGGCAACGGCGTGTTCGGCGCCGAGGCCGCCGCGCGCCGCTACTACGGCCGCCCCGCCGCCAGCCTGGGACCGGGCGAGGCCGCGCGCCTGGCCGTGATGCTGCCCAATCCGCGCTACTACGAGCGCAACTACGGCCCCCGCCTCGCCGCCCACGCCGCGCGCGTGCAGCGGCGGATGATCCATTCGCAAGTGCCCTGAGGCCCGCGGCCCTCGCGGCCGGCGACAAAATTTCGCACTGCAACAGAATCGGCGGCCCCGTCGCGCAAGTGAGCCCGTAGAATTCCGCCTGTCCGCTCCAGCCCGCTCCAGCCTGCCCACCGTGCGATGACCGAGCCCGAAGAACGCCACCCCGACGACGTCCAGCACCACCTCAAGGAGGTGCAGGATCTGCTCGCCCGCCAGAAGGTGGTGGAAGACCTCGTGCACCGCCAGGACATGCCGCGCCACCAGCTGGTGGAAAACCTGGTGCACAAGCAGCACGAGGCGGCGCTGCGCGCCAAGCTCGAGAGCCTGCACTCGGCCGACATCGCCTACGTGCTCGAGGCCCTGCCGCTGGACGAGCGCCTGTACGTGTGGGACCTGGTCAAGGCCGAGCGCGACGGCGAGATCCTGCTCGAGGTCTCCGACGCGGTGCGCGAATCGCTGATCGAGACGATGGCGCCGGCCGAACTGAAGGCCGCCGCCGAATCGCTCGACGCCGACGAGCTCGCCGACCTCGCCCCCGACCTGCCGCCCGAGGTCATCGAGGACGTCTTCCAGTCGCTCGACAGCGAGGGCCGCGATCAGCTGCGCACGGCGATGTCCTACCCGGAGGACTCGGTGGGCGCGCTGATGGACTTCGACATGGTGACGGTGCGCGAGGACGTCACCCTCGAAGTGGTGCTGCGCTACCTGCGCCTGTTCGACGAGCTGCCCGACCACACCGACAAGCTCTTCGTCATCGATCGCGACGATCACCTCAAGGGCATCCTGTCGCTGGAGTCGCTGCTGATCAACGACCCCGAGACCCTGGTCGCGGACGTGATGCGCAAGGAGCCGGTGATCAGCTTCACACCCGAGGACGAAGCCGACGACGCCGCGCAGGCCTTCGAGCGCTACGACCTGGTGTCCGCGCCGGTGATCGACAGCGAGAAGCGCCTGATCGGCCGGGTGACGGTGGCCGAGGTGGTGGACTACATCCGCGAGGAGTCCGAGGCCGAGATCCTGAGCCACGCCGGTCTGCGCGAGGAGGAGGACATCTTCGCGTCGGTGTGGGATTCGGTGAAGAACCGGTGGGCGTGGCTGGCGGTCAATCTGGTGACCGCCTTCGTGGCCTCGCGGGTGATCGGGCTGTTCGAGGATTCGATCGAGAAGCTGGTGGCGCTGGCGGCGCTGATGCCGATCGTGGCGGGCATCGGCGGCAATTCGGGCAACCAGACGGTGACGATGATCGTGCGCGCGATCGCGATGGGTCAGGTGGAGCCGTCGGCGATGACACGCTTGCTGAAGAAGGAGCTCGGCGTGGCCTTGATCAACGGCGTGGTGTGGGGTGGTCTGCTCGGGGTGCTGGCGTGGTGGCTGTACGGCAACGTGGATCTGGGTCTGGTGATGACCGGGGCGATGACGCTGAACCTGCTGCTTGCAGCCTGCGCCGGCGTGCTGGTCCCGATGCTGCGCCAGCGCCTGGGCGCCGACCCGGCGCTCGGCGGCTCGGTGCTGATCACCGCGCTCACCGATTCGGGGGGATTCTTCATTTTCCTGGGGCTGGCGACGCTGTTCCTGCTGTGAGGCTGGTGCGCTCGCAAGCGGGACGCACCTCGGGTTGCTTGGCCTGGCGAGGGCTTCTTGGGGGCGCAGTTGGGCGGCTTGAGCGTCTCCACTCGACGGCTCGCTGCGAGGACGCGCACGGGGTGTTCCTTCCGGGGCTGCGGAACTCGCTTCGCTCGGACAGTCCTCGCCCCTTCAGGAACACCCCGCGCGTCCCCGGCGGGTAGAAGCTCGAACCGTCCGAGCTCATTACCTATGCGCAAGCACGCGACAAGGCCCGGGGGTGCACGACACCGTCCGGGCCCCGACAACCATCACCCCAGCTTCGCAAACACCTCGCGCGCCGCGGCCACCGTCGTGTCGATCTCCGCCTCGCCGTGCGCCGCCGACACGAAGCCGGCCTCGAAGGCCGAGGGCGCGAAGTAGTGGCCGGCGTCCAGCATGGCGTGGAAGAAGCGGTTGAAGCGGTCCTTGTTCGAGGCCATCACGTCCGCGAACGACGCCGGCACCTTGTCGGCGAAATAGACGCCAAACATGCCACCCACCGAATCCGCGCTGAAGGTCACGCCAGCGTCACGCGCCGCCGCCGACAGACCCGAAACCAGGCGCTGCGTACTCGCCGTCAGCCGCTCGTAAAACCCCGCCTCGCGCGTCAGCTTCAGCGACACCATCCCCGCCGCCACCGCCACCGGGCTACCGGACAGCGTGCCGGCCTGATACACGCTGCCGAGCGGAGCGATCTTCTCCATGATGTCGCGGCGGCCGCCGAAGGCACCCACCGGCATGCCGCCGCCGATCACCTTGCCGAGCGTGGTCAGGTCGGGCGTGATGCCGTACAGGCCCTGCACGCCCTGCGGGCCGACGCGAAAACCCGTCATCACCTCGTCGAAGATCAGCACCGCGCCGTACTCGGTGCAGATGCGGCGCAGGCCCTCCAGGAAACCGGGCG
>JAGOEI010000059.1:7299-11546 GCA_017997795.1 Thauera sp.
GGCGTGATGCCGTACAGGCCCTGCACGCCCTGCGGGCCGACGCGAAAACCCGTCATCACCTCGTCGAAGATCAGCACCGCGCCGTACTCGGTGCAGATGCGGCGCAGGCCCTCCAGGAAACCGGGCGCCGGCTTGATCAGGTTCATGTTGCCGGCCACCGGCTCGACGATGATCGCGGCGATCTCGTCGCCGCGCGCCTTGAACACGTCCTCGACCTGCTGCAGATCGTTGTAGTCGAGCACGATGGTGTGCTTGGCGAAGTCCGCCGGCACGCCGCCCGAGGACGGATTGCCGAAGGTCAGCAGGCCGGAGCCGGCCTTCACCAGCAGGCTGTCGGCGTGGCCGTGGTAGCAGCCCTCGAACTTCACGATCGCGTCGCGACCGGTGAAGCCGCGGGCGAGGCGGATCGCGCTCATGGTGGCCTCGGTGCCGGAGCTCACCAGGCGCACCATCTCGACCGAGGGCAGCATGGCGCAGATCAGCTCGGCCATGTCGACCTCGCTCTCGGTCGGGGCGCCGAAGGACAGGCCCTTCAAGGCCGCCTCGCGCACCGCCTCGACGATCGCCGGGTGGGCGTGGCCGGCGATGGCCGGGCCCCAGGAGCCGACGTAGTCGATGTATTCCTTGCCGTCCGCGTCCCACACGCGCGCACCTTCGGCGCGCGCGAGAAAGCGCGGCGTGCCGCCCACCGAGCGGAAGGCGCGCACCGGCGAATTGACGCCGCCCGGGATGGTCTGCTGGGCGCGCTGGAAGAGGGTCTCGTTACGGCTGGTCATGGGGTGTCATTCCTGTGCTGCATGCGAAAGCCGGCATTGTCGCGCCGCACACGCCACCGGTCCACCGCACAGGTCAAGAATCGCACCGCTGGGGCGAAAGCCGCATCGCCCCCACGCACGGCGACAGCGCCAGACCCGTGGGCGCGGCCTGGCGCGGGCGTCAGAACAGCGCGCGATACGCCGCGGCGCGCGCCACCGGGTCCTCGGCACCGAACACGTCGCTGACCACCGCGAGCAGATCGGCACCGGCGGCGAGCACCTGTGCGGCGTTGGCGAGCGTGATGCCGCCGATCGCTGCCACCGGCAGGCCGAGCTCGCGCTTTGCGCGCGTGATCAGGTCGAAGGGCGCGGGCGGTGCGTTGGGCTTGGTCGTCGACGGGAACATCGCGCCGAAGGCGATGTAATCGGCCCCGATCTCGGCGCCCTCGGTGGCGCGCGACCAGTCGGAATAGCAGGTCAGGCCGAGGATTCGCTGCACTCCGAGCGCCGTACGCGCCGCTGCCGGCGGGCCGTCGTCGCGGCCCAGATGCGCGCCGTCGGCGTCGATCGCCAGCGCCAGCGCGAGGTCGTCATTGACGATGAAGGGCACGCCCGCCGCGCGGCACAGACGCTGCAGCGCACGCGCCTGGGTCCGGCGCAGCGCGGCGTCGGCGGTCTTGTTGCGGTACTGCAGCAGCGCCGGCTTGCCGGCCAGCACCTGCTCGGACAGAGCGAGAAGGCGGGCGGTGTCGGCGAGATCGGGGGTCACGGCATAGAGTCCGCGCAAGGCGGCAGGCCCGGCCACGGGCGCCAAGCCGCCCGCGGGCGGACAAGTCTGCGGCTCAGGCATCGTCATCGCCCTTGCCGCGCGCCCAGAAGAAGCGGTCGGGCAGCGCCCGCCCCATGCCAGCGCGGTAGGCGTGGCGCAGCGCCTGCTGGGTGAACTCCTGCGCCTCGCGCACCGCCTCCGGCAGCGCCATGCCATGCGCGATCGCGGCCACGGCCGCGGCGGTCAGCGTGGTGCCGGCGCCGAGGTGGCGGCCGGGCAGGCGCGGCCAGGCATCGGTACGGACCACGCCCTCGTGGCCGAACAAGGTGTTCACGACCTGCGGCCCGTGCTCGCCGCCGCCGGTGAGCAGGATGAATTCCGTTCCGCCGCCGAGCAGGCGGGCCAGCGCCTCGTCGATGCCGGGGTCGTCCTCGGCCTCGTCGGCTTCATCGCCCTCATCGCCATCGTCGCCATCGTCATCGGGCGCGACATCCACCACCCCCGCCAGCCGGCACAGCTCGTGGCGGTCGGCCACCAGCAAGGTGGTCTGCGGCAGGATCAGGTCGGCGAGCGCCGCGACCACCTCGTCACCCTCCTCGCCGAGCAGCACCGCGGCGTAGAGCGCCGGCTCCACCACCAGCGGCACCTCGGGGTAGTCGGACAGGATCTCCGCGATCAGGGCGACGTTCTCCACGCTGCCGCAGAAGCCGAGCTTGAAGGCGGCGACCGGCACGTCCTCGAGCACCGCGCGTGCCTGCAGCGACAGCAGCTCGGGCTCGACCGGCCACACCTCGTCGATGCCGCGCGTGTCACGCACCAGCGCGGCGGTCTGCACCGGCAGCGGATGGCAGCCCATGCTGGCGAGCGTCAGGATGTCGGCCGCCAGCCCGCCACCGGCGGTGGCGTCGCCTGCCGACAGGCACATCACGCAGGGCGGTGTTTCGGGAATCGCGATCGGCATGAGCGAGAAATGCACCACGGAGAGCATCCGGAGGGATGCGTTAAGATGCCCCGGATTCTACCGCCAACCCTCAAGTAAAGCTGACTCATGGCCGATACCCCCTGCAAGACCTGGATGTGCCTCATCTGCGGCTATATCTACGACGAGGCCGCCGGTGCGCCCGAAGAGGGCATCGCGCCGGGCACGCGCTGGGAAGACGTCCCGCCCAACTGGACCTGCCCGGAGTGCCACGCGCGCAAGGAAGACTTCGAGATGGTCGAGATCTGAGCCCGCCGGCTCGGGTCGTTTTTTTGCTTCGACAACGCATCGGGAACACAGCATGGACATTGCCGGGCTGAAGGTGATGGTCATCGACGACAGCAACACGATCCGGCGCAGCGCCGAGATCTTCCTGACCCAGGCGGGCTGCCAGGTGCTGCTCGCCGAGGATGGCTTCGACGCGCTGGCCAAGATCACCGACCACCTTCCCGACGTGATCTTCGTCGACATCATGATGCCGCGCCTCGACGGCTATCAGACCTGTGCGCTGATCAAGAAGAACCCGCGCCTGTCATCGACGCCGGTGATCATGCTGTCGTCGCGCGACGGCCTGTTCGACCGCGCCCGCGGGCGCATGGTCGGCTCGGACGAATACCTCACCAAACCCTTCACCAAGGACAGCCTGCTCAAGACCGTGGCCAGCCACACCGCGGCCCGGCCCGCGGCCGCACCTGAAAGCTGAGCAGGGCAGGACCCAAAAGACATGACGATCCGCAAGATTCTCGTGGTGGACGATTCGCCCACCGAACGCCTTGCCCTCAACGACGTGCTGACCCGCAACGGCTACAACGTCATCACCGCCGAGAACGGCGAGCAGGCCATCGCCCGCAGCGAGGCCGACAAGCCCGACCTGATCCTGATGGACGTGGTGATGCCCGGCATGAACGGCTACCAGGCCACGCGCACGATCTCGCGCAAGGACGCCACCCGCGACATCCCGATCATCATGTGCACCAGCAAGGGCCAGGACACCGACAAGATCTGGGGCATGCGCCAGGGCGCGCTCGCCTACCTGGTGAAGCCGGTGGACCACGACGAGCTGCTCGCCCGCATCCGGGCGATGGGCTGAGCGACATGGCCCGCAGCAACCTGCGCGAATTCCAGGAGCGGCTCGCCCGCCGGCTCGCCGAGGCGAAGACGGCGGAGCATCGCGGGCTGCTCGGCTTCCAGTGCGGCAGCGAGAACTGGCTGATCCCGCTGCCCGAAGCCGGCGAGATCCTGCCGCCGCCGCCGCTGTCGGCCGTCCCGCTCACCCGCCCGTGGTACCGCGGCCTCGCCAACGTGCGCGGCACGCTCTACGGCGTCATCGACTTCGCCCAGTTCAACGGCCAGCCGCCCACGGTCCCCGCCGGCCGCGCGCGCCTGCTGCTGGTGGGCGCGCGCCACGGCATCCACAGCGCGCTGCTGGTGTCGTCCTCCACCGGCCTGCGCAGCCAGGACGACTTCGAGCGCGACCCCGAGGCCGACGGCCGGCCCTGGGTCGCCTGCCGCCTGCGCGACCTGCAGGGGCGACCCTGGCTGCGCGTGGACGCCGCCCGGCTGCTCGCCCAGCCAAGCTTCCTCGACGCCGGCCTCGAATGAGCCGCCCTCTCATTTCGCCCCGCATCCCGCCTCGCACCCTTCATCGGAACTGAGCACGCAACATGGCACTGACACTGTTCGCCAGCAAGAAGGCCCCCGCCAACGCGGGCGGCGTGGAAACCTCCACCATCATCGAGACCAG
>JAGOEI010000059.1:11646-13206 GCA_017997795.1 Thauera sp.
AGCGGCGCCCAGCCCGACGCGATCAGCGCGGCCTACGGCGTGATCTCGCACGCCCAGCGCGCCGCCGGCCACGCCAACGCGCTCATGGTCGCCGACGCCGCCAACCCGGAAGTGGCGGCCACCCTGGCCGCGGACGCCGACCGCCTGCGCACGCTGCTCGCCAGCCTCAAGCAGGGCACCACAGGCACGCAGCACAGCGAACTCGTCGCCGACCTGGAAGCGGACGCCGGCGCCACGCTGCTTTCCGTCAACAGCATCGTCGCCGGCACCCATCCGCTGATGCTGGCCAAGGAAGCCGCGAGCAACATCGCCCGCGACTCGGTACCGCTGCTCGCGCGCAGCGCGGCCGTGACCGAGGCGCTCACCCGCAGTGCCAGCGGCTTCGGTCCGCTGCACATCGGCGCCGCGATGAGCGCCCTGCTCGCCCTGCTCTCGCTGTTGATGATGGCGCGCGCCTATGGCGCCGACGCCGCCACCCGCCGCCTCGAGACCGAGCGCCAGCGCCAGCACGCCGAGGACGAACGCAACCTCACCCAGCAGGCCATCCTGCGGCTGATGAACGAGATGGGCGACCTCGCGGACGGCGACCTCACCATCCGCGCCACCGTCACCGAGGACATCACCGGCGCCATCGCCGACTCGGTCAACTACACCATCGAGGAACTCTCGGTGCTGGTGCGCCGCATCAACGACGCCGCCTCGCGCGTGACCACCGCCACCGAATCCGCCCGCCACACCTCGAACGAGCTGCTGGCCGCCACCGAGCGCCAGTCGCAGGAGATCGAGGAAGCCGGCGCCACCACCGAGCGCATGGCGCAGTCGATGACCGACTCGTCCGAGCGCGCGCTGCAGTCCGCCCAGGTCGCCCGCCGCTCACTCGACGCCGCGCGCAAGGGCGCCGACGCGGTGGAAAACACCATCCGCGGCATGAACGACATCCGGTCCCAGATCCAGGAGACCGCCAAGCGCATCAAGCGCCTGGGCGAGTCCTCGCAGGAGATCGGCGAGATCGTCGAGCTCATCTCCGACATCACCGAGCAGACCAACGTGCTCGCGCTCAACGCCGCCATCCAGGCCGCCACCGCCGGCGAGGCCGGGCGCGGCTTCACCGTGGTCGCCGAAGAAGTGCAGCGCCTGGCCGAACGCTCGGCCGAGGCCACCAAGCAGATCGCCGCGATCGTCAAGACCATCCAGACCGACACCCAGGACGCCGTCGGCGCGATGGAGAACGCCACCCGCAACGTGGTCGAAGGCGCGCAGTTGTCGGACGCCGCCGGCCAGGCGCTGGCCGAGATCGGCGAGGTGTCGACCGAGACCGCACGCCTGATCGAGCGCATCTCCGCCGACACCCAGGATCAGGCCGCGACCGCCGGCCGGGTGGCGGCGACGATGAAGGACATCCTCGCGGTGACCGAGCAGACCTCGCTCGGCACCCGCCAGACGGCCGTGTCGATCGGCCAGCTCGCCGAACTCGCTGTCGAGCTCAAGGGCTCGGTGTCGGGCTTCAAGGTGTGAACGAACGGGTCCGGGAACGATCAGCATGACAAACGCCACCGCGCC
>JAGOEI010000230.1 GCA_017997795.1 Thauera sp.
AGTGCGCGGTAGCCGCGGTTCTTCTGGTCGGCCTGTTCGCTCCAGGGGGCGGTGCAGCGCGTGAGGTAGTTGAAGTGCAGCGTCGGGCGGCCGGGGCCGGCGTGGTGCGCCAGGATCAGGTCGAGCGCGCGCTTGTGCGGATGGCGGAACAGCGCGCCGCTGGTCGACACCAGGTAGTGGCTGCAGCGCAGGTGCGCGAGCAGGCTGGCGCTGAGGTTGGCGACGCTGCCGTGGTGGGGCAGCTTGAAGGCGTCGACCGCCAGCCGTTTGCCGGAGTCGCCGAGCAGGGTGGCGATCGAGGTCTCGAGCACGCCGGGCCATGCATCGCCCGCGAGCAGCAGGCGCACCGTGGGCGCGGCGGCGGGGTATTCGAGCAGCACGGCGATGCTGCTGCCGTTGGCGGCGCTGGCGTCGCCGCCGAAGGGCGCGTCGGCGCCGGCCTCGCCACTGCCGCGGCCGAGCGCGTCCTCGAGGCCGGCGTCGAGATCGCTGTCGTCGTCGGCGGGCAGCTCGAAGCGATGCTCGCCCGCCGCAGCGAACGCGTCTTCGTCCGCGGCGCCGAGCACGTCGCCGAGCGGCCGCAGGCTGCGGCTGGCGGCGAGCTTCTGGCGCAGCGCGGTGACGTCGCCCGACTTCACGTGGGCGCGGTCGAGCTCTGTCTTCCAGCGGTCCTTCAGGTAGAGCAGGCCGTCGTGGTCGGGCGACAGCAGGGTCAGCCGGCAGTCGCCGGGCAGATCCACCGTCGGCAGCGTGCCCTGCGTGCGGTCGATGCCGGCCGGCCCGCGTGCGAAGTCGAGGTTCCACACCTGGGTGCCGGTGCGCGCCTCGTAGTCGGCGATCAGCATGCCGAGGATCTCGCCCTGCAGCGCGCCGAGCGGCTGCCCGGCGGGGTCGGGCACGGCGTTGAGCTGGTCGCGGCCGTTGAACCAGATGCGATCGAACTGGCAGTGCAGCGCCTCCGCGTCCATCAGCAGGCGGATGACGCCCTCGATGTGGTCGGCGTCCACGTGCGTGATCACCAGCAGGTCGAAGCGGCGCGCGTTGGCGGGCAGGTGCAGGATGCGCTCGCGCAGTGCGGGGTAGGTGTGGGCGGGGCCGCCGTCGATGAGGATGCGATGGACGGTGGTGCCGCTGCCATACTCGATCCACAGGCAGTCGCCGTGTGCGGCGGGGAGCATCTCGATGCGGAGCATGGCGGGTCTCCTCTCGGGGTCAGGGTGCAGCGGAGGGGGTGGCGCGCGCGGGCGGCGCGTCGCGGCGCAGCGGCAGGCGCCAGTCCGCATCGCCGATCGCCACCAGCGCGAACGCCATCAGCACGCCATGCGCCAGCAGCCGGCGGCGGATGCGGCGCAGGATGCTGCCGAAGTCGGCGTCGGGCGTGTCGACCGCGGCCAGTTCGGCGAGCAGCTCGGCCGCCAGCGCGGCGGCGTGGCGGCCGAGGATCTTGGCCGTGGTGCCGAGCACCAGGCTGGCGTGGAAGTCCTTGAACTGCGCGGCGAGGCTGCCGTAGCCGGTTTCGGCCACCTTCTTCTCGGTCTCGCAGCCGAGCAACAGCACGATCGGGCCGGGATCGATCGGGGCGGGGTTGATCAGGGTCTCGTTCAGTTGCGGACGAAAGCGCCAGCGCCGGTCCTCGTCGAAGCTCTCTTGACCGATCTCGAGGTAGTCGAGGCCGGCGTCGAGGCCGTGGTGGGCGAGCAGGATCAGCAGGGGCGGATTGTGCTGCGCGACTTCGTGCTCCCACTGGTTCCAGTCGTCGACGATCGTCGGCCTGGGGATGCGCGCGGTGAGCGCCGCCTGCATCAGGTCGCGTTCGCGCTCGGGGACGGTGCCGATGCTGGCGCACAGCGCGGCGTCGAAGGGGCGCAGGCTGCGCCGCTGCGGGGCGGGCAGCGACAGGTCGGTGAGGCGCTCGGTGTCGAAGCGTTCGACGACCTTGCGCATCGCCCAGAAACCGAGCGGGCAGATCGTGTCGCTCGCACTCGCGCCGTCCCCGGCGGCGTCGCAGACCGCACAGCGGCTGCCTTCGCCCGTGAGTGCGGCCAGCCAGCCCGCGCATAATTGCGCGGTCGATTTCGGCATGGCGCGGTCGTAGATGAATTCCAGCGGAACCACGCGCTCCTCGTCGAGGTTGATGACCTGGATGCGGTCGCCGGGGTCGGTGAAGCCCTGGCGCCTGAGTTGCTGGAACAGCGCCGAGCCATGCCGGGCGAGCAGGCGAAAGAACTTCGTGACTTCCTCGTCGTCGGCATCGAGCAGCGCCTCGCCTTCCTCGATGCCCGCGCGCGCCCGGCGGCGCACCATGTTCGTCTCGGTGAGGTACAGGTTGTCGTTCAGGAAACCCTGCAGGCCTGCGGTGTCGCCGAGGTCGAAGACCTTGCCGCCGCTGCCGCCGAAGAGGCGCAGATGGCGCGGGCCGAAGACCAGCGTGGCGTCGACCGGCGTGCGCTCGGCAAGCTGGATCACCTCGCGCTGGGCAAAGCTCACATCGATGCGCGGATCATCGAGCCCGTCGTCCGCCGTGCCCGCAGGCAGGACCGGGGCGGACACCGAGACCGCCTCGAAGACCTTGCCGCGGTAGCGGAACATGATCTGCGCCGCGAGCTGGTCGATGTCCGCCGGTACGTCGATCGCGAGCTCGCAGGGCTCGGTGGGCTTGGCACGGTCGGCTGGCAGGTGGATGCGCCCCGCGGGGCCGTTGCCGTGGCAGGTGGGCTGGCCGTCGCGCAGGCCGGTCCAGCACAGCTCGACGACGAGCTCGAGGCCCTCGGGGGGGAGCTCGGTGTGCTGGATCGGCGCATTCGCGCTCGGGATGCCGGCCTGTCGCAGGCCGATCCAGCAGCGCACGGTGGTGCGCGCGCCGGCGACGAAATAATTGTGCTGGCGGTCTTCGTGCAGCAGCAGCGCGTTGACCCGGCGCGCCTCCCTGGCGGGCAGCGTGCGCGCGGATGTGTCGTGCGGGGCGGCGCCAACCGTGAAGTTGCGCAGGTTGTCGACGCCGCGGGTGGCGGCACGCGGCAGGTCGTCGATCAGCGCAGGGCGGTCTGCCGGTGCGTCGCCGGGCCCGGCGCCGGCGCCGCGCCAGGGCGAGCCGGCGCGTCCGGCTTGCGCATCCGCCGCCAGGCCGATCAGGCGCAGCAGGCGCACCCGGGTCGCGGTATCGAGGCCGGGGCCGTCGAGCGCCAGCAGCGCGGGCACGAACACCGCAGCCGGCTCGCGCGCGATCATCCACCCGACCTGGCCATCGTCGAACCCGGATTGTGGGGCGCCGAAGCCCGGCTGCGGCGTCTGCAACTGGCGCTGCGCGAGGACGGCGACCGACGCGGGCGGGTTGAAGGGCTCGGGCAGGGTAACCGGGCCGGGGTCGCGTGCGGGTTCGAGGGGCAGGCCTTGTGCGTCGGCGATCCCGGTGGCCGCACGGACGGTGATCTCCAGTGCGCGCACGCGGTCGTGATCGCTGCCGCGCTGTTCGTCCTGCACGCCCCATTTTTCGAGTGCCGTGAGCAGGTGCCGGCGCATGCGCGCGGGAATCGGGCGGATGGCCGCGATCTCGGCGTATGCGGACCACGGGCTGCCCCAGAACAGCCCGGGTGCGCGCCAGTCCGCGCGCGCGGGCCGATTCGAGAACAGCGCGTCGAAGGGCTTGAAGTCGCCCAGCCGGGCGCGGCAGAGCGCCCACCAGAAGGCGGTGACGCCCTCGTCGTCGTGGCCGCGCCCGGG
>JAGOEI010000231.1 GCA_017997795.1 Thauera sp.
GCGAGCAGCGCCCAGCACACGTGGCGCGCGCCGGGATGCTGCGCCCACAGTTCCGCCACCACCTTCTGCGCGCTCGCGCGGTCGGCCATCGGCTGCACGCAGCCGATGAAGCGGCTCTTCTTGATGATCAGTTCGCTATGGACGGGGGCGGCGAGGGTGAGCGGCATGGGGGCGAAAAGGGGGCGCGAAAAGGGGGCGTGACAGGGGCGTGGTCAGGGGCTTGCCAAGGGGCGCGACAGTGGCAACCCGGCGGGTCGCCCCTACCCTAACACGCGTGTGCCCCAGTCGCCGCCCCTTGCCTGCGGCCACCCGAGCCGCTCGCGCGCCGGTCCGTTGCGCTGCATCCTCAGCCCAGGCGCGGGTCGACCAGTGCGTCGAGCAGCGGGCCGAAGACCCGGTCGGCGAGGGTGAAGAAGGTCTCATCGAGCGCGTCCTGCACCCCGCGCAGCGCCAGCCGGTAGGCCGGGTCGGCGGACTCGCCGAATTCGGGCCGCATGCCGCCGGTCCATTTATCGACCGCCTTGCGCGGGTTGTGTCCGTTCTTCGCGCAGGCCCAGGCCGACTTTGGGAAGAAGCGCAGCGGCGCACACAAGCCCTGGCGGTAAAGCCCGAGCAAGGCTTCGAGCACCTGCCCGGCCGCGGCCGGCTCCAGCGCCGCGAAGCGGAATTCGCCGTCGCGCGACAGCCCACGCGTCTCGCCACGAACGCCCGGCGCGGGGTCGGCGCACAGCAGCAGGTGGGCGAGCCAGGCGCCGAGGTAGTCGCTGGCGCGGGTGTCGTCGTAGCGCGCGCGCAGCAGGCCGTCGGCGCGCAGGTCGGCAAAGCTGGCGCTCAGGGACCAGGCCTCGCCGTCGATCCGGCACTCGAAGCGTGCCCGATGCGGCGGCTGCGCGGGTGCGGCCCGCAGCGCGCGCTGGCGACGGGCGAAGGCCAGCAGGCTGTCGAACTCGCGCGCGAGCGCGGCTTCGCCGAGCGCGCCGGCCGGGTATTCATTGCCGGCACGCGCCAGCGCCCACAGGCGGGCGCGGGCCTCGCGGGCGCCCGCGTCAGGTGCCGCCGCACCGTCCGCCAGGCAGACCGTAGCGCCGGACTCCACGCCGTCCGCCACTTTCGCGCCGACACGCTGTACCTCCGCCACTTTCACGCCGAACGCCCCGGTGCCGGCCTTCGCCCCCTCCAGCGCGTCCGCCCCGTCCGTGGCGGCGTGCATCGCCTCGTCAAGCATCACCGGCAGCAGGCGCGCGGCCAACGCACGCTGACCCGACCAGTCGGGCAGCATCGGTTCGACGTCGTCGAGCACCTCGGCCGATTCGGGCAGGTCCAGCCCCACGCGCTCGCGCAGCAGGTAGCGGCAGGGGTTGGCGAAGAAGCGGATCAGTTGCAGCAGCTCGACCTCGCGCCAGGCTGGGTCCGGCGGCGGCAGCGGCGCGGTGAAGAAAGGTGCGGCATCCGTGGTGCTGAATCCATCTCCATCATCGGCGTCGTTCTCGCCGCCGACGGCACCCACCTCGACGGCACCCGCCGCGCCCACAGGCGATCGCGCCTGCGCAGCGGCTGACGCAGGGGGGGCCCCGGCGCCCCCCGCTCCGGCTTCGCCAAGCCCAGCGTTCGCAGCAGCGCCCGCAGTCGGCGTCGCCGAAGGCGCCGTCACGTTCGCGGTCGTCTCCATCGCCGCCGCTGCCGTCGCGGACGCCGCCAGCCGACTGGCCAGCGCCTGCGCATAGTCCTCGTTGAAGCTTGTCAGCCGATCATCCTTGCGTGCTCCGGCGATGAAGTAGTCGGGGGCAAAGGCCTGCAGCGGATGGACCACGGTGAGCCGCCGCCGCGCCTCGGCCAGCGCCGCCGGATCACCCGGGGTGTTGGCGCAGGCGGTGGCGAGCGAGTCGAGCAGCTCGTCGATCAGCACCGAGGGCGGCAGCGCGCTGCCGTCGCGCACGCTGCGGCCGACCCAGGACAGGTGCAGCACCTCGCGCGCAGACAGGATCAGGTCGAGGAAGAGGTTGCGGTCGTCGAGCCGGCGCTGGCGGTCGCCGGCTTGCGGGCGGGCGGCCATGAGGTCGAACTCGGCCGGGCGGTCGCTGCCGGGGAAGGCGCCCTGGTCGAGCCCGATCACGCACACCACGCGGTAGGGCAGGCTGCGCAGCGCGGGCAAGGCGGAGAAGGTGACCGTGCCGCCGGGCACGCCGCCACGCGCCGGGTCGTCGAGCAGCGCAGCCAGCGCCGGATGCACGACCGCGAGCGGCACCGTGGCCTCGAGCTCGGCGGCGGCGATGTCGTCGGCGAGCGCGGCGATCGCGGCGCGCACCTCGCGCAGCGCGTCGGCATGCTCGGCGGGGTCGCCGACCAGGCGGTCGAGCACCTCGTTGAGCACGCTTCGCCAGCCGGCGCCGGTGTGTTCGCGCAGCAGCAGGTCGCGCACGCGGCGCAGGCTGTCGGCATAGCGCCACAGGCTGCCGAGGGCGGACGCGGCCTGGCCCTCGGGCGCGGCGGCGCCGACGCGGCCGGCGAAGCTGGCCTGATCGGCGGCCTCACCGGCTGCCCAGGCAAGGAAGAGGCGGTGCAGGCCCTCGTCGAGCGTGTGGGCAGGGGCCATGCCGGCTGCGGCGTGCGCCCGACCATCGGCGCCCGCGGCGGCCGACGTCGTACCCGCAACGTTGGCGGTGGCGGTGGCGGTGGCATTGACGCTGGCGCCCGAAGCGGGCGCCGCGGCATTTTCCGCATCCAGCCCCCAGCGCACCCCCGCCGCGCGCAGCCAGTCGTGTACGGTCTCCAGCGCCGCCTCATCGAGCCCGAAGCGCGTCGCCACCGGCGCCTGCTGCAGCAGGTCGAACACGCGGCTCGCCGGGAAGCGGCTGGCGGCCAGGTGCAGGGCCTGGTCGAGCACGCGCGCCACCGGGTTGTCGCGCGTGCCGCCGAGGCCGGTGATGCGCCACGGGATGCGGCGCGCCGCCGGCGCGGTGCCGAACACAGCCTCGATCAGCGGCGCGGCGGTCTCCAGGTCGGGCGTCAGCACCACCACGTCGGCCGGGCGCAGCGCATCGTCGGTGCCGGCATGCAGCTTGAACAGACCGAGCAGGCGGTCGTGCAACACCTCCAGCTCACGGGTGCGCGAGTGGCAGACATGCACCTCGATGCTGCGGTCGCTGGCCGCCAGGCGCACGCCCGCAGGCGGCAGTTCCTCCAGGTCGAGGATGGCGTTGTGCAGCCGCGCCAGCAGGTGGCGGCCGGGGTGGGGCGCGAAGGCGGCGTCTTCCTCCACCGCATGCTCGCCCTCGAACAGCAGGCCGATGTGGGCGCGGGTCTGCTTGCCCCAGGCGGCGAGCAGGCTGTTGCCGGTGTCGAAGAACATGTCCTTCTGCTGCGCCGCCAGCCAGGACAGGCGGCGCGCATCGACGATGTCGAACCAGAACTCGCGGCACGGGTTGAGCACGTACAGGCGCACGTCCACCACCGGCGCCAGCGCACGCAGCAGGTCGAGGTAGAGCGGCGGCAGCGCGGGCAGCGCGAACACGTGCACCGTGGCCGGCAGGCCGACGGCGGCCAGCTCGTCGGCCGTCATCGCGCTGACGCGGCGCAGGAAGGCCTGGGCCGGATGTTCCTGGCGCAGCCCCATGCCGTCGCGGATGTGGCGCCACAGCGCGGCCTGCCAGGCTTCGTCGGCGAGCGCGACGGCACTCGCCCCGGGCCCCAGCGCCGAGCCGCGCCCGCTCGCCCACA
>JAGOEI010000232.1 GCA_017997795.1 Thauera sp.
TGCACGATCGCGCGGCGCACGGCTAGACTCCGACCATGTCGCTCGCCCACGCCCTGCTCACCTCGCTGCTCGAACAAGCCTCGTCCGGCTACGACCTGGCGCGGCGCTTCGACAAGTCCATCGGCCACTTCTGGCAGGCCACCCACCAGCAGATCTACCGCGAGCTCGGCCGCATGGAAAAGGCGGGCTGGATCCGCTCCGAGCCCGACCCCGAGGCGGGCCGCTCACGCAAGCGCACCTACGCCGTGCTGCCCGCCGGGCGCGACGAGCTGATGCGCTGGGCGGCCGAGGCGGCGCCGTTGGCCGATCTGCGCGACGAGTTCATGGTCCGCCTGCGCGCGGACGCCGTCATCGGGCCGCTCGACATGGTGCCCGAACTCCGGCGCCGCCGCGCGCTGCACGTCGACAAGCTGCGCGCCTACCGCGCGATCGAGGCGCGCGACTTTGCGCCCGAGGCCGAGCCCACGCGCAAGCGCCGCATCCACCATCTGATCCTCAAGGCCGGCATCCAGTACGAGCAGGGCTGGATCGCCTGGTACGATGAGGCGCTCGAGGTGCTTGGCGAGGAGGGCGCCGCCGCGCCCGCCGCAAGCGCGCTATCCGTCACTCCCGGCGCGCCCGAGGCGCGCTGAGCTTCACCGCAATCACGCCCCCGGAGCGCTCATGATCCACGCCAAATCCCTCGAAGCCTGGTGCGCCAGCCATCCCCTCATCCGCGACCTGGTCGCCTTGCGCGAGACGCGCTGGTTCAACCCGGCCATCGCGCCGGCAGCGACGGCGCTTGCCGATGTGGGCCTGGGCGCGGACGACGTCGCCGAGGCCAGCGCGCGGCTGCAGCGTTTCGCGCCCTACATCGCCAAGGTGTTTCCCGAGACCGCGGCCGCCGGCGGGATCATCGAGTCGGGCATCGTGCCGTTGCCGAAGCTGCAGCGCCGCATCCTCGAAGAGGCGGGGAAGACGGGCGAGGTGGGCCTGAACGCCGCCGGCGCGCTGTGGCTCAAGACCGACAATGCGCTGCCGATCTCCGGCTCGATCAAGGCCCGCGGGGGCATCCACGAGGTGCTGTGGCACGCCGAGCGGCTGGCGCTGCAGGCCGGGCTGATCCGCGCGGGCGACGACTACACGGTGCTGGCCAGCGATGCGGCGCGTGCGTTCTTCGGGCGCCACCGCATCGCGGTCGGCTCCACCGGCAACCTCGGCCTGTCGATCGGCATCATGAGCGCGAAGCTGGGCTTTCAGGCCACGGTGCACATGTCGGCCGATGCGCGCCAGTGGAAGAAGGACCGCCTGCGCGCGAGCGGCGTCACGGTGGTCGAGCATGCCTCGGACTACAGCGTGGCGGTGGCGCAGGGGCGGCGCGAGGCGGCCTCCGACCCGGCCTGCCACTTCGTCGATGACGAGAACTCGCCGCAGCTCTTTCTCGGCTACGCGGTCGCAGCCGAGCGCCTGGCCGGGCAACTGCAGCGTGCCGGCGTGCGCGTCGATGCAGAGCATCCGCTGTTCGTGTATCTGCCCTGCGGTGTCGGGGGTGGGCCGGGCGGTGTGGCCTTCGGGCTCAAACGCGTGTTCGGTGATGCGGTGCATTGCATCTTTGCCGAGCCGACGCATTCGCCCTGCATGTTGTTGGGTGTGTACACCGGGCTGCACGACCAGGTCAGTGTGCAGGACTTCGGCATCGACAATGTCACCGCGGCCGACGGCCTGGCGGTGGGCCGTCCGTCCGGCTTCGTCGGCAAGGCCATGCAGCGCCTCATCGACGGCTACTACACGGTGAGCGACGAGGCGCTGTTCCGGCTGCTGGCGCTCGCCCACGACGACGAAGGATTGCGCCTGGAGCCTTCGGCGCTCGCGGGCGTGCCGGGCATGGTGTGCGTGCTGCGCGATGCGGCCTATCTCGATCGCATCGGGGTCACCCCGGCGCGGCTCGCCCGGGCCACGCATCTGGTGTGGGGCACGGGCGGCAGCATGGTGCCGGATAGCGAGTTTGCCGCCTACCTCGACAAAGGTCGCGCGCTGCAGCGCCCGTCGTCCTGACGGGCGCCGCGCGGATTACGCGCTGCGGTAGCGCTCGAGCCAGTGCGCGTAAGGCGCGGGCAGCACCCAGGTCGGGCGCTCGACGCCGAGCGCGCGTGCGGCCTGCCGCGGCCAGTGCGGGTTGGCCAGATGGGCGCGGCCGACCATCACCAGGTCGAGCTGGCCGTCGCGCACGGTGGCGTCGGCGGTGGCGGGGTTGTCGATGCCCCAGGCCGAGGCCACCGGCAGTCCCGCTTCGCGACGCACGCGTTCGGCGATCGGGGCGAGGAAGGCCGGCGCCCAGGGGATGTTTGCGCTCGGCGTCGAGAAGCCCACGCTCACGCTCAGCAGGTCGAGGCCTTCGCGCTTGAACTGGCGGGTGAGCTCGATCGATTCGGCCAGCGTCTCTTCGTCGCGGCCGTCGTATTCGAGCACGCCGAAGCGCGCGGTCAGCGGCAGGTGTTCCGGCCACACCTTGCGCACCGCCTGCAGGGTCTCGAGCAGGAAGCGGCTGCGGTTGTCGAAGCTGCCGCCATAGGCGTCGTCGCGCTGGTTGGCATGCACCGAGAAGAAGCTCTGGGCGAGATAGCCGTGCGCGAAGTGCAGCTCCAGCCACTCGAAGCCGGCCTCGAGCGCACGCCGGGCGGCGGCGACGAAGTCCGCGCGCACGCGGGCGATGTCTTCCACCGTCATCGCGCGCGGCACCCTGGGCAGGTTGGCGCCGAAGGCGGTCGCCGAGGGCGAGATCGTCGGCCAGCCGCGCGCATCATCGGCCGCGATGTGGTCGTCGCCGTCCCACGGCCGGTTGGCGCTGGCCTTGCGGCCGGCGTGGCCGATCTGGATGCCGGGCACGGCGCCCGCGGCCTTGATCGAGGCGGCGATCGGCGCCAGCGCGGCGGCTTGCGCGTTGTTCCACAAGCCAGTGCAGTTGGGCGAGATGCGGCCTTCGGGCGACACCGCGGTGGCTTCGACGATCACCAGGCCGGCGCCGCCGCGCGCGATCGCGGGGTAATGCACGCGGTGCCAGTCATTGACCACGCCGTCGGTGGCCATGTACTGGCACATCGGCGGCACGGCGATGCGGTTGCGCAGGGTGACGTCCTTGAGCTTGAAGGGCTGGAAGAGGGCTGACATGTGAGTTGTCCTTTGTTGGGGGCTTGACGGGAATAAGTTGGGGCTTAGAGGCTGGCTTCGAGGATGCGGCGGCTGGTGGCGAGGTCGATGTCGCCGTGCTCACCAAGCGCGGTCATGCCGTGCGCCTCGAGTTGGGCGACGATCCTGGCGATCGCGTCGGCGCCGATGCCGTAGTCCGAGAGGCGAGTCTTGACGTCGAGCGACTCGAAGAACTCGCGCGTGCGGGCGATCGCCGCGTCGATGCGCGCGTCCTCGCTGCCGTCGTGGATGTTCCACACCCGCGCCGCGTACTGCAGCAGCTTGTCGCGCTTGGGCGCGCGGCGGTCCTGGAGCAGGCTGGGGAGCACGACGGCGAGCGTCTGCGCGTGGTCCAGGCCGTGCAGCGCGGTGAGTTCGTGGCCGATCATGTGGGTCGCCCAGTCCTGCGGCACACCGGCGCCGATCAGGCCGTTGAGCGCCTGGGTGGCGGCCCACATCAGGTTGGCGCGCACGGCGTACTCGTGCGGGGTGGCCAGCGCCTGCGGGCCGACCTCGATCAGGGTCTGCAGCAGGCCCTCGG
>JAGOEI010000060.1 GCA_017997795.1 Thauera sp.
CGGATGCGGCTGTCGATGAGCGCGATCTGGGCGCGCACACGCTCGAGTTCGATGCGAAAGCTCGCGTCGTCGAGACGGACGAGTTCGCCCCCCCGCCGGATGGAGGCGCCGACGCGCGCGGGCATGGCGACGACGCGCGCCGACAGCTCGGCGGCGATGCGCGCCTCCTCCTGCGCCACCACGGTGGCGGGCGCGCGGTACTCGGGATAGACGGCGATCTCGGCGAGCGGTCGCGGCGACCATTCGGCCGCACGCAGCGGCGAGGAAAACAGCAACAGAAACGGAAGCAGGATCAGGGCGAGCAGTCGGACCGGTCTCATCGCAACTCGATCAGGAAGATTGGGCGTCGCTCGCCGGGCGACCGGCGGCGGCGCAGAACGCCATCAGCCGTGGTCGATGACCCTGAAGCTGAGCGTCGGCGCGGTGAAGTCGTCGGGCGTTGCGCCCAGGCCGATCTCGCCTTCGCCATAGAGCGTGCAGGTGTCACGACGCAACATCACCGGCGCGGCCGACCCGGTGAAACGCACCCAACTGCCGTTGCTGCTGAAGTCGGTGAGCAGGCACTGCCCGCCCATCCACTCGACGCGGGCGTGGCGGCGCGACACCCGCGGATCGTCGATGGAAAAACCGGCGCCGTCACCGCGGCCGATGATCAGCGGCGCATCGTCGGCGTGCAACTCGATATGCTGGTCGAGGCGGTCGATGTCGACGCGGCGCACGGAGCGCTCGCCATCGATCAGCTCGTTGAAGCCGAGCAAGGTGGTGAGCGTGGTCTCGGCCGTGCGCGCGAAATCGACCCGCCACACCCGCAAGGGCTCTGCCTTGCCCTTGATGGTGATGCGGTCGAGACTGTGGCAGGCGATGCGAAGCGATTCGGGCAGGCTGGCGAACACCGCGTCGCCGATCAGCGTCTCCCCGGTCTGCGCGCGGTCGCTGAGGCGAGCGGCAACGTTCACCGCGTCGCCGTAGCAGTCGCCGTCGTGCTCCACGATGGCGCCGCGATCGATGCCGGTCTTGACGCCCAACGGCGCGCGGCGCAGTTCGACACTGGCGAACTCCTGCAGCACCTCCTGCAGGCGCGCGCCCGATTGCACCGCCGCCACCGGATCGTCGAACAACACCAGCACGCCATCACCCAGATACTTGACGACGTGCCCGCCTGCACAGGCCAGGTGACGGCCGAGCGCGTGCGTGCACCGGGTGACGATCTGCGTCGCCGCCACATTGCCTGCCGACTCGAACAGCCCGGTACTCCCCGTCAGATCGGCGAATACCACGGTCCTGACCGATTGCTCCACGCGCCTCCTCGCTCCGATTCTTGTTCGCGCGACATCTCCCCGCCAGCCCGAGCGGCGGCGGTTCGCTGCGTTGCGCAAGACCGGATGCTAGCACTAAGGCTTGAAACCGTCATCGGCGAGGCCGTACGGCACGCATGACCTCCCCCGCCCCCGAGCAAGCCCGGCCCTCAATCGTGCTGTTGCCACAGGCTTGCCCCCAACCGCTTCAGGCCGCGGTCTCCTGGGTGTCGCCAATGGCAGCCGGTACCAAGTCGATGTCGGTACCGGCCAGCAGGCCTTCGATGTAGTCCTGCGGCAATCGATAGTCCACCGCCAGTTGTGCCGCATCCAGTCCGCTCGCACGGATAGTCTGCAGCCAGCCATTGAGCCCGGTCGACAGCGAACGCCCGGCCTGTTCACCCTCGCGGGTGGCGCGCTCGCCGTCGGCGACTTCGTATTTGTTGCTGTAGCCGCGCGGGGTCACCATCAGGCCGTCGCGCACGAAGGTGTTGGAATTGCCGATCAGCACCGTGGTCAGCATGCCGATATCGGCCTCGGCCATGCGCTGAAGGGTAGTGAATTCGATGCGCTGCTTGGGGCGGTAGGCCGATTTCACGATGGCGACCGGCGTGTCGGAGCGGCGATGGCGCAGGAACAGGCGCTGGGCTTCGACGATCTGGCGCGTGCGGCGGCCACTCTTGGGGTTGTAGAGGGCGACGACGAAGTCCGCATAGGCCACCGCGTCGAGCCGGCGCGCGATGGTCGGCCACGGCGTGAGCAGATCGGACAGCGAAATCGCGCAGAAGTCGTGGGTCAGCGGCGCACCGACGAGTGCGGCGCAGGTGTTGAGCGCGGAAGCGCCCGGGATGATCTCGACCTCGATGTCCGAGTCAGGGGTCCAGCCGGCCTGGAACAGCACCTCGAAGGTGGGGCCGGCCATGCCGTAGACACCGGCGTCGCCGGAGGATATCAGCGCCACCTTCTTGCCCTGGCGTGCGCGCTCGAGCGATTCGATGGCGCGGTCGAGTTCCTCGGTCATCGATTTCTTGATCACCTCCTTGCCTTCGAGCAGATCGGCCACCAGGCGGATGTAAGTGACGTAGCCGATGATGGTGTCGGCTTCGGCGATCGCTGCGCGCGCGCGCGCGGTGAGGTGGTCGTGGCTGCCGGGGCCGAGACCGACGAGCATGATCTTGCCGCCGGTCCGGGCCGGCTGCGGGTGGGGGGCGTTCAGTGGAGCGTTCATTGCGGAATCCTTGCGATCGAGACGGTGGCGTTGCGGCCGTCGGGGCCGCGCAGCTTGTGCTTTTCAACGATGAGGGCGGCAGGGTCGGTGGCGAGGCTGGCGCCGGCGGCAAGCAGTGCGGCGGCTTCCGACACCGAGGGCGTGCCGGTGTATTTACGGACGGTTTCGGATGGGTTGGGGACGGTGACGGCTGCCAGCGTTTGCGGGGAATGGAAGTGCAGCGTCCACCCCGCACCCGCCGCGACTTCGAGAAGGCCGGCTTCGTCGGCCTTCAGGTTGATGCTGGCCGCAGCCACGACATCGGCACGGCTGGCGCCGACGCTGGCCAGCGCCTGGTCGATGGCGTGTGCGATCGTCGCTGCCGGCGTGCCGCGGTCGCAGCCCAGGCCCAGGGCCAGCTTCAGGCGGGCGGCTGCAGTGCTTGCCGGGCCAGCGTTCATGCGGCCTCCGGCGTGCCTTCCGCCGCCGGGCGATAAATCACCCGCTTGCCGTGCAGCCGTGCGGCATAGCCCGCGGGCAGTGGGCGCTGGCTGATCCATAGCACCGCGCCGAAGCGCTCGGGCTCGACGTCCTCCAGCCGAGCGAAGCGCTGGATGTTGGTCGGCAGCGGGCCGCTGCGACCGTTGGCATGGCGGGCCCACCAGTCGGTGCTGCCCGCTTCCTGCACCAGTGCGACCGGTTCGTCATTCACCACCGCGGCGCTGGCGCGCACGATCTCGTCGTGGCTGGCGTCGAAGGTCCAGCCCAGCTCGCGACCGAGCAGGTCCACCGCCAGGGTCTCGCGCGCATCCGATGCCGTGGTCAATACCGGGGTGGCGCCCAGCGCATGGTGCAGCACGCCAGCAATGGCGTTGGCGCCGCCGAGGTGGCCGGACAGCACCGGGATCGCCCAGCGTCCGGCTTCGTCGACCACGACCACGCCAGGGTCGGTTTCCTTCTTTTTCAGGTGCGGCGCGATCAGGCGCACCACCGCGCCGAGCGAGACGATGGCGATGATGCCGTCGAAGCCGGCGAACAGCGCCGTTACCTGGTCGCCCACCTTGCCCTCGTAGCAGGCGAAGGCGCCCGGCGCGGCGGCGGCCGCTTCGGTGTGGAACTTCTGCGGTGCGAACAAGGTGGCACCGGGCAGCGCGGCGATGATGCGCCCCGCCAGTGCGATGCCATGGCGGGTGATCGACACCACGGCGATGCGGTTTTTGGGAAAGGGCAGGTGTTGATCGATGGGGTGTGCAGACATCAGGAGAGCGCCTCGGCGGTAGGTTGTTGGGCGCGCTTGCGGCAGCCGCGGCGCAGCTCGCCACGCGCGCGCTTGGGGTTCTGCACCAGCAGCAGCGACAGGTAATTGACCTTTTCGCCGCGCAGGCTGGCCACGTCGTGGACGACACGCTGCTCGGGCGCGCCCACCTTTTCGATGAAGCAACTGGTGGCGAGCAGCTCGCGGCGCTCGAGCAGGTCGAGCACCTCATCGAGCAGCGGTTTCACCTTCATCAGTACCAGGGTGTCGAATTCGTCGAGCAGATGGTCGATGACGGTGGTGCCGTAGGCCGCGGGAATCACCGCGACGGTCTCGTCCTCTTCCGCCAGCGCCACATCGGCGACTGCAGCGGCGGCCGCGAAAGAGCTGACGCCGGGGATGGTTTCCACCTCGACCTCGGGCGCGAGCTCGCGCACCGCGCGCGCCAGATGGCGGAAGGTGGAATAGGTGGAGGCGTCGCCCTCGACCAGGAAGGCCACATCGCGGCCTTCGGCCAGCAGCTGCATCGTCTGCGCGGCAGCGCGCGCCCAGGCCTTGGCCAGCGCGACCGCATCGCGCGTCATCGGGAACACGAGTTCGACTGCATCGGGTGGAACGTCCAGCCCGCCACGGCAGGCGATGTCCAGGGCGTAAGACGCTTCTTCGGCGCGCTTGACCGGATAGGCCCAGCGCGCGCCGGACTGGAGTGCCCGCCAGCCACGACGGGTGATCAGGTCAGGGTCGCCAGGACCGAGCGAAACGCCAATCAGGCGGCCGAAGCGGGAGGGCGGCAGAGCAGGCGCGTTCATGAAATCTCCTTGCGGGCGGTGACGATCCACACCGGGTTCTGCGCAGCGAGCCGATGCATGTCGAGGATGGGCTGGCTGCGCGCGGCCGACAGCATGGTCACGTCCCACACGGCGCCGGCGGCGGTCAGCGCGGTGGTGGCGGTGGCGAGGTTTTCCAGGGTGACGAAGTTCATCACCAGCCGGCCACCGGGTTTCAGGCGCAGCAGCACGAGGGCGATCAGCTCGGCCAGTTCGCCGCCCGAACCACCGATGAATACCGCGTCGGGGTCGGGCCATTCATCCAGCCCGGCCGGGGCCCTGCCCTCGAACAGGCTGTAATTGCTGGCGCGCAGGCGGCGGGCATTGGCACGGGCGTTGGCGGCGTCGCCGGCGTTCTTCTCCATGGCCCACACATGGCCGCCGTGTGCGATGCGGCTGGCTTCCAGCCCAACCGACCCGGAGCCCGCGCCGATGTCCCACAACCGGCTGTCGCTGCGCAGCGCCAGTTTGGCGAGGGAGACGGCGCGTGCTTCGAGCTTGGTGATCAGGCCCTTTTCGGGGGTGCGCTGGACGTAGTCGAGGTCGTCGAGCCCGAAGCGGGGTGCGTCGGCCGCAATGGCCGCCACGGGCGCCAAGGCTTCGTCCGCCGCTGTGCCGCGCTCGAGCGGCTGCGGGCGGCGCTCGATGACGACGACGTTGGGCTGGGGGAAGGTGCACCCGGCCGCCTCTTCGAGCGTCAGATCGGCGAACACCGCTTCATCAGCCAGGCACAGGCGGGCGACGACCGACAGGCGCAGGTCCTCGCCACCGCCGGGCGCGCCGTAACCGGCGGCCAGCAGCGCACGGGCGATGCGGTCGGGGCTGTTGGCAGGGCTGGTGAAACTGGCGACCAGCGGGTGCTGGGCGACGGCGCGCATCAGACCATACAGGCCGTGCGCCGGCCCCGGGCTGGGCTGCAGCGGATCCGGCTGCCATTCGCCCGCATCCGCACCATGGCAGGACGCAAAGCGCGCCGCCTGCCACGGCTTTTTCAGGCGGGCGAAGGCAAGCTGCAGCGTGGAGGGCGCCGGTAGCACCTCGACGCGCGCGGCGCCGAGCTTGCCAACGAGGAAGTGGGCGATGCCGTGGCAGAGCGGATCGCCGGTGGCGAGCACCACGCTGTAGCCACCGGCTGCCGCAGCGTCCTCGATCCAGCCGGGCGTGCGGGTGAGCGCGCCGTCCATGTTGTGCGCACGGGCTGCAGGGGCGTGCGGCGCAATCAGTTCCAGCGTGCGGCCGGCACCGATGAGGCAGGTGGCGCGGGCGATGTGGGCGCGGGCTGTCGCGCCAAGGCCGTCCCAGCCATCGTCGAGCAGGCCGATGATGCTGCAGACGGTAGCGATAGATTCAGGCATGAGAGGTCTCCATCAGGTCCGATTCGTCCACCGTGACGATCGGCACCCCTTCAAAATTGCAGGCCAGCACCGTGAGCCGATGCGGGCCGGGGTAGCGTTGGCGCAGGCTGCGGATGGCGCGCTCGGCCAGGGCGCGGTGAAAGGCGACCGCCAGGCCCAGGTCGGCCAGACGCTCGGCGGCGAAGCGGGCAGTTTCGGCGGCGCGGATCTCGGCCACCAGATCGGGCGGTGCGCCCACCTCTGCGGCGGCACCAGCGATCAGTTCGCGGTCGACCTCCTCGCGCCAGGCGTGCGTCACCGACAGGCCCTGGGCGATCTTGGTCAGCTTGCCGACCATAGCCCCGACGATGATGTGCTGCATGCCCTGCTTCACCGCGGTGGTGAAGGCCGCCTTGACGAAGTCGCCCATCTGTACGAAGCAGGCTTCGTCCAGTTGCGGGAACTCGCGCATCGCGCATTTCTCGGTGCGCCCGCCAGTAGTGAACACAACGCTGGTCTGGCCCTGGTTGGCGGCGACGTCGACCGCCTGGACGACGCTGGCGCGGAAGGCCGCAGTCGAATACGGACGCACAATGCCGGTGGTGCCGAGGATGCTGATGCCACCGAGGATGCCAAGGCGGGCGTTGAGCGTCTTCTTCGCCATCTCTTCGCCGCCGGGCACCGAGATCGTCACCGCCAGGCTGTCGCCGGCCTCGAGGATGGGCGCCCCGGCCGCGCGCACGTTGTCGATGATGTTGCGCCGTGGCACCGGGTTGATCGCCGGGCAGCCCACGTCCAGGCCAAGGCCTGGCTTGGTGACCACACCCACACCGGGCCCGCCCTTGAGGATCACCTCGCCGCCGCCACCGCGGATGCGGCAGACGTCGGCGGTGAGATGGGCGCCATGGGTGGCGTCGGGGTCGTCGCCGGCGTCCTTGACCGACACCGCATGCGCCTGGTCGCCATCGACGCGGCCGTCGGTGATCTTGAAATGCACCCGCATCGTGTTGGGCAGCACGCACTCCACCGCGTCCGGTACCTCGCCTTGCACCAGGCCGAGAGTGGCCGCCGCGGCGGCCGCGGCCGAGTTGGCGCCGGTCGAGAAGCCGGTGCGATTGCCGCGGTCGCGTTTGGCATCGCCCTTGCGCACCTTGTCAGGAAGGGCATGTCCCGCCGCCATCGTGCGCCCTCAGCCCTGCAGCGCCTGCAACTGGCGCGCTTCGGCCAGTCCGAGCAGGGCATGGATCGCTGCCACCACCAGGGTGGAGCCGCCCTTGCGGCCGCGGATGATGATCCATGGCACGTCGTCGAGTTCGGCCATCAGGTCCTTGGATTCGGCTGCCGACACGAAACCGACCGGCATGCCGACGACCAGCGCAGGACGCACCCCATCCTCGCGGATCAGCCGCACCAGCTCGATCAGCGCGGTGGGTGCATTGCCAATGCCGACGATGCTGCCGTCAAGCAGGCCGAGGCGGTGGGCCTTGCGCATCGCCTGCACCGCGCGCGTGGTGTTCTCGATGCGGGCACGTTCGATGACGTCGGTGTCAGAGATGAACTGATGGGGGCGCATGCCGAAGTGCGCCAGACGCGAAGCCGACAGGCCAACGCAGATCATTTCGACGTCGGCGACGATGTGGGTGCCGCCGCGGACGATGGCGGCGAGGCCGGCCTCCACCGCATCGGGGTGGAAGTCGGTGAGGCCGTTGAAGTCGAAGTCGGCGTTGGCGTGGATCATGCGCCGCACCACCGGCCACTGGCTGGCCGTGTAGGCATGTGCGTCGACCTCGGCGTCGATGATGGCAAAGGAGTCATGCTCGATCGCGCGGCCGGCGGCGGTGAGCTGCTCGGTGACGGTGTTGGTGTTCATCGCGGCTCCAGGCTCAGGCGTGGGCGTTTTCATGGGCGTGAGCATGGTGATGCTCGTGCGCGTGATGCACATGGGTGTGGCTGTGGTCGTGCAGGTGCTCGGCCTCGGCGGCAAGGCGGTACTTGCAGCCGTCGCACTCCAGCAGCGCGCCTTCCGGCAGTTCGTGCCCGCCCACCTTGCTGTCGAGCAGCTCGAAGATGCCCTTGTCGAAGCCGAAGTGGGTGCCGAGCGCAAACACGATGTGCGGGTACTGGCGCTGCAGGCGCTCGACCTGGGCCTTGATGCGATCCATCAGCACGCCGCTGAAGAGATACACCGGCACGATGCAGATCTGCGTCATGCCCAAGCGCGCCTGGCGCTGCACCACGGTCTCGAGCCGTGGCCAGGTGACGCTGGTGAAGGCGAGGTCCACCAGTTCGTGGTCGCCGTCCTCGAACAGCCAGCGCGCCATCTTGGCGAGTTCGCCATTGGCGCCGGCGTCCGACGAGCCACGGCCGAGCAGCACCACACCGGTGGTCTGCGGGTCGGGCATGTCGAGCTGCTTCAGCAGGCGGTCGAGCTGACCCTTGAGCACACCGAAGATCTCGCGCCCCATGCCGAGGTGGCGGGCGCAGGCGAAGCTGACGCCGGGGTGACGCTGGCGCGCATCTTCGATCGCAGCCGGCAGTTCCATCTTGACGTGGCCGGCAGCGTTGAGGATGAAGGGAATCGTGAGCACCTGGCGGGCACCCCGGGCGGCGCGATCCAGGCCTTCATCGAGCAGCACGTCGGCATGCTCGATGAAGCAGGTTTCGATGTGCCAGTCGGGGTGGCGCTCACGCCATTGAGCGGCGAAATGCAGGATCTCCTTGTTGCCCTCGCGATTGCGCGAGCCGTGGCCGACGAGGAGGATGGCGGTATCGTTCATGTGGGTTCTCCGGTGGGCAGATCCGTGTCTGTCGCCGTGGTGTCGGCATCTGCCGGGGCAGCAGTCGCAGCAGTCGCAGACGCCTTGCGGAAGCGATGGCCGAAGCCCGGGTCGTACAGTTTCGAGCGGGCGATGTCGGGCCAGTGGCGGGCGCCGAGCGCGGGGCTGGCGATGATCATGGCCTGGCTGGCGATCTTCTCCTCCTGGCAGCGGCGCTTGATGTTGGCCAGCGTGCCGCGGACGATCTTCTCCATCCCCGGCCAGCTTGCCTTCTGCACCACCACGATGGGCGCCTCTTCCGGCCAGCCGGCGGCGCGCAGCGCGCGCTGTACCTCGTGCAGTAGCGTGATCGACAGGAAGATGCACAGCGTCGTGCGGTGCGCGGCGAGCGCCTCCAGGTCTTCGCCCGCCGGCATCGGCGTGCGGCCGGCGACGCGGGTGAGAATGACGGTCTGCGTCACCTCGGGCAGGGTCAGGGTCTCACCGGCTGCAGCCGCCGAAGCCATCGCCGACGACACCCCCGGCACCACCTTCCAGTCAATGCCGGCTGCATCGAGCGGACGTGTCATCTCGACCAGCGCGCCGTACAGGCCTGGGTCGCCGGTCTGCAGGCGCACCACGGTGAGGTGGCGAGCGCAGGCATCGAGCAGCCAGACGCTCATCTGCTCGAGCGTCATGTCCTTGGAGTCGCGAATCTCGCAACCGCTGGGCGCATGGTGCGTCGCCGTCTGGTCGACCAGCGAACCGGCGAACAGGATCGCGCCCGCCTGCTCGAGCAGGCGGCGCCCCTTCACCGTGATGAGGTCCGGATCGCCGGGCCCGGCACCGACGAACCAGACCGTGCCGACGGAGCTGCCCTTGCCAGCGTTCATCAGCCACGCGCCGGCACGGCAAAGCACAGTTGCACCAGCGGGCGATGTGCCTGCGAATGCAGCAGCTTGACCACCGCCACCGTCAGCACCGGCTCGATCAGCACCACCGGCAGATAGGCCGCGGCAAACGTGGCCCACTGCGCGAACGGCGTGGCCACCTGCCCCATCGACAGCCAGAAGCCGACCATCGCCGCGACACCTGCGTAATAGGTGGCATCGAGCTTCAACACCGACCTGACCTCGGTGGCGGCGCCGGCCACGAGCTTGCGCCCCAGGCCGAGGTGCAGCGCCACCAGCGGCACAGCCAGCGACAGGATGTTCACGCCCAGGTGCAGCAGGTCGGCGGGCTCGAAGATCACGCCCTGCAGCAGCAAGCCCAGCCCGAAGCCAAGCAGCGTGGGCACGAAACCGAGCGTGAGGTAGATCGGCATTGCGCCGATGAAGTGCAGCTCCGACGCGCCGGCAGGCATGTGGAAGCTCTGCATGAAGACCGAAAAGAACAGCGCCGCAAGCAGCGTGCGCAGGATGAGTTGCGGCTGCTTGATGAGCTGCGGTGCCTGAACGGCAAGCAGACTGGTGGCGGCAAGGTTGGCGGCAGCGATTTTGGCGCTGGAAAGAATGCCCGGTTCGATATGCATGATGACTCCCCACGAGTGCTTCGATAAACGATGGGAGCCACGACAGCGGGGAGCGCGTGCGTGCGCAGTCCGCGGGAAGTCCGCGGACGTACGAAAGCATGCAATACGAATCGGCTGGAGCTTCCGGCGCGCGCAGGCAGCCGGCGGAAAACCAGTCGGACCGAACCCTCACCCCGGGGCTCACATCAACCAAACTCGATCGGGCCGGTCTTCTGGCTTGCCTTCTTCCTCGTCCGCCGACCTTCCCGAGCACAAGGCTCAGTGGCGTATGGCGGAGTCGTCAGGCTTACAGCAGCGGGGGCTGCGCCGGACTGGTCGTTCGCGCGGGGCGAACAACGTCACCGGACTTCCCGTTTCACCCTGTCATAAGGCTTTATGACAGAGCACCCGGATCGAATGAGCGCGAAGCCTAAGCGATATGCCATAGAGAATGCAAGTTGCCGTAAGGGAAGGCTAAAGCGCTGGACCAGCAAGCGCCGGGGCACGCTGACTGACATTGCAGCCATGCGCCAGCGCCGTTGACAGAAACGCCGGTGAGATGTACGGAATGAGATAGGACAAGAACCGGGAACGGGCGCGCGGCGGTTAACGAGGCCAGCCCAGTTCAGTCACGCACGATCGAGCGCAGGGCCTCGGCCAGCATCGGCGCCACCTGCACCGCGTTGCTCGCGTGCACGATGCAGTCGGTGCTCCAGACCTCACCCACGCCCGCGGCGCGGATCAGCGCGAGCGCGTCGCCCGCGAACAATGCATGCGTCACCGCCACATCGACCGACGCCGCGCCGGCCGCCAGCACGCGCTCGGCAGCGCGCGCCAGGGTGTGACCCGAACTCGCCACGTCGTCGAGGATTACCACCGCCTGCCCGCGTACGTCGGCGCCCGCGGGCAGTGCGATGTCGACCTGGCGGTCATCGTGGCGCAGCTTCTCGCACACGATGAAGTCGAGCCCGTGGCGCTGCGCAGCAGCTTCCACCCATTGCCGCGACTCGAGATCGGGGCCCACGAGCAGCGGGCGGGCACGATGCGACACGGCGACATCGGCGAGCAGGCCGGCGCCCGAGAGCGCGATCGCGTGCGGCACCGGGATGGCCTCGGCCAGCGTGGCGATGCGGTGCAGATGCGGATCGACCGTGATCACGCCATCGAACAGGCCCGCCAGGAACTCGCCGACGATGCGCTGGCTCACCACCTCGCCGGCGCGGAAGGCCTTGTCCTGGCGCATGTAGGCGAGATACGGCGCGACCAGGGTCAGGTGCTGCGCGCCCATCTTCCCCGCGCTACGCGCGACCAGCAGCAGTTCGAGCAGTTTTTCGTTGGGGCGGTGCAGGCTGCGGTAGAGCACGACGCGCGCGGGCAGAGAGGCAGGCAGGCGCAGGCGCAGCTCGTCGTCGGGGAAGCGGTGGCGCTCGATCACGGCCGCATCGAGGCCGGCAGCCCGGGCGAGGCGGGTGGCCTCGTCGGTCTCGCCCTCGAAATGCAGCAGCACGGTGTCTTCGATCTTCATCATCGCCGCAAGGGTACACCTCGCACGCGAGGGTCTGAAGACCTCCCGGCAGCGCCGACGCGACGCATTTCACGGCGCATGGCAGTTCATGCGCGAGTCCCGATTCCCTGACCGTGCTGGCCCGAATTGGCGCACTGGCGACGTCATCCATGCAGCCGGTTTGACAAACCCAGAATGGGCTACTAGAAATGAGGGGCCGGTCATGTGAACAAGAACAAGCACCGGCGCGGCTTCCAGCAGCACCCCCGACACCGTTGCATACGACGCCCGCAGGAGGAGACGATGCCCGACGTGCTGGCACAGGACGCGCTCGCCGCGCTCGACAGCGCGATCGCGGGGCTGCTGCCATCCGCTGTCCCTGGCGGGATGACGCGGACCGTGCGCATCGAGCCGAGCCGCATCCGCCCGCTCGGGCTGGGTGGCTACGTCGGCAATCACGTCTCTCCCGCTGCCGGACAGTACGGCCGCCGCGTGCAGGCGCGCGTCTCCGTCGGCGTCACCGGCGGCAACGACACCGCCGCACGCAGCTACATCGTCGGCCTCGGCAGCGAGCTGCTCAGCCTGTCGCGCACTGAACGCCTCGCGCGCGGCGTGCAGCGCCTCGACCGGGTGCCGGTCGAAGATGCGCGCACGCTCGCCTTCGACGTCGACTTCGAGTTCATCAGCACACCCACCACAGGCGAGGGCGTCATCACCGATCTCGTCCTCGACATCGAGCCCGACGGCTGAGCGCACGGGATCGAAAACCGCATGGCGCGCAGCTCGCGACATGCATCGGCAATGCCCCGCGCGGGGCGAACGGACTCCCCAGCGGGGATCGAAGGAGCGGGCGATGGAAGAGAACTTTGCGGAACAGATCGTTCCCGGCACATTCATCCGGGTCCAGGCCGAGGGCTTGATCGCGCCCAAAGGCGTGAGCTTCGGCAACGTCGGCATCGTCGGCACGGCAACGGCAGTCGCCGGGGTCAGCGACGCGATCGGCAAGACCCACATCCTCGGCAGCATGGAGGACGCAGCCAAGCTCTACGCGCCGTCCGACGCGCTGTCGGCCGGCACGCAGAACCTGATGCGTGGTCTCGCCCTGCTGTTCGCCAACGGCGCGCGCACGGTCTACGCCCGCGCAGTGGCCACCGGTTCCGACCAGGCCGCCTTCGCCGCTGCTGCCGCCGAGCTGCTCAAGGAGACGATCAACATCCTGATCGCGCCCGAGCTCGCCACCGCCACCGCGCTACAGGTGTTGCCGACCGCAACCAACACCGCCGAAGGCGATGGCAAGGACATGATCACGGTGGTCGGATCGGACGCGACCGGCGTCACCGAGGTCGCGGCCCAGGTCGCGGCCAACAA
>JAGOEI010000061.1 GCA_017997795.1 Thauera sp.
AAAAAGCCCTTGGTCGCTTTTACACGACGAAGGGCTTTTTGGTGGCGGAGTGGACGGGACTCGAACCCGCGACCCCCGGCGTGACAGGCCGGTATTCTAACCGACTGAACTACCACTCCGCGCTGATCATCCCTGCACTGCTACAGGGTTCGCGGCCTGACCATGACGCCAGACCACTTATCTTGGCGTCCCCACGGGGATTCGAACCCCGGTTATCGCCGTGAAAGGGCGGTGTCCTAGGCCTCTAGACGATGGGGACTGCAAGCCTATCTACTGCTCAAAATCTGTTGGTGGAGGTAAGCGGGATCGAACCGCTGACCTCTTGCATGCCATGCAAGCGCTCTCCCAGCTGAGCTATACCCCCACAACGAGTCGGCGATTATAGCTTCCGTTCAAGCTCACCGCAACTGCTTCAGATTGTCACCTCTGAAGCATTTCAGGGTCTCCCCTGAGAAAAACTGGCGGAGTGGACGGGACTCGAACCCGCGACCCCCGGCGTGACAGGCCGGTATTCTAACCGACTGAACTACCACTCCGCACTTGACCTGCACCGGCATCTGCCGGCTTTGCGTCCCAGCCAAACACTGCGACGCGGTATCTGGCGTCCCCACGGGGATTCGAACCCCGGTTATCGCCGTGAAAGGGCGGTGTCCTAGGCCTCTAGACGATGGGGACTACAAACTGCAATTCTTCTGGTTGGTGGAGGTAAGCGGGATCGAACCGCTGACCTCTTGCATGCCATGCAAGCGCTCTCCCAGCTGAGCTATACCCCCGGCACCGAAGAGCGCGCATTATAGGTTGTGACCTCGACCTTGTAAACGCTTTTCCACGAAAATCTTGCGAGCGACAAGGGGATCCAGTGCGCCCATCAACTCACCACCACTCGGCGCACGGCTGCGTCGCCCACCGCCCCGTCACCAGGCAGAAGCTTACCGGGGTTCATCAGCCCCAGCGGATCGAGGGCGCGCTTGATGCTCCGCATGAGATCGATCTCGACCGGCGATTTGTAGCGCGCGATCTCCTCACGCTTGAGCTGTCCCAAGCCGTGCTCTGCGGAGATCGACCCACCCAGTTCGGCCACCAGATCATGCACGATGCGATTGACCTCGGGCGTCGCCGCGATGAATGCGGGGTTGTCGGCGCCTGAAGGCCTGGAGAGGTTGTAATGCAGGTTGCCGTCGCCGATGTGCCCGAAGGCGACGACGCGCACGTCGGGCCAGCGTTGCGCGAGCGCCCTGCCCGCGCGCTCGAGGAACTCGGGGATGCGGCTGACCGGCACCGACACGTCGTGCTTGATGCTGATGCCCTCGATACGCTGTGCCTCGGAGATGTTCTCGCGCAGCGCCCACAGGGCCTGCGCCTGCGCGTCGCTCACCGCGACCGCCGCGTCGCTCGCCAGGCCCGCTTCGCAGGCCGCCGCCAACGCCGCCTCGAGCTGCGCCGCGAGCGGCGCATCGACGGCAGGATCGGACAGCTCCACCAGCACCGTCCAGGCGGGGGCGCCGCCGAGCGGGTCGCGGGCGCCCGGGATGTGTTGCAGCACCAGCTCGAGCGCCTTGCGACCGACGATCTCGAACGCACTCACGCGCTCGCCGCAGTCCGCGCGCAAGCGCCCAAGCAGGCGCACTGCGGCTGCAGGATCGGGCACTGCAACCCAGGCGGTGGCGCGGCTGCGGATCGCCGGAAAGAGCTTGAGCACGGCCGCGGTGACGATGCCGAGCGTACCCTCGGCGCCGATGAAGAGCTGCTTGAGGTCATAGCCGGTGTTGTCCTTGCGCAGGCCGCGCAGGCCGTCCCATACGCGACCGTCGGGCAGCACCACTTCGAGGCCGAGAACAAGCTCGCGGGTGTTGCCGTAGCGCAGCACCTGCACCCCGCCCGCATTGGTCGACAGGTTGCCGCCGATCATGCAACTGCCCTCGGAGGCGAGCGCGAGCGGGAACAGGCGCCCCACCGCCGCCGCCGCCTCCTGGACTGCGGCGAGCGTGCACCCGGCCTCGACCGTGAGCGTGTCGTTGTCGGCGTCGATGACGCGGATGCGGTTCAGGCGTGCGAGGCTGATCACCACGGCGGCGCCGTCGGCGAGCGGCGTCGCGCCACCACAGAGTCCGGTGTTGCCGCCCTGCGGCACCATCGGTACCCCGGCCGCCGCGCAGGTGCCGACCACCGCGGCGAGCTCGGCGGTATCGTGCGGGCGCACCACCGCGCGCGCAGCGCCGTGATAGCGACCGCGCCAGTCGCTCAGGAAGGGCGCCATGTCGGGCGCGGAGTCGAGCACATGGGGCACGCCGACAATCCCGCGCAGGGCATCGATCAGTGGGTCGGTCATCGCATCCTCACTCATTGGCGGTGCCGAGCAGTTCGCGCAGCAGCGGCCGCACGCGCGCAACCGCAGCCACGCCCTCGGCGATCGCCTCGTCGGCGCGGTGGTAGTCCATCAGCCCGAGCTGCGAGACGCGCGGCGAGATCAGCAGGTCGGCGGGCTCGCCGGCGAGGCGACTGCGTGCGATACGCACCTGCATGATGTTGATGCTGGAGCTGATCACCGACACCAGCGAAGGCAGGTTGTCAGCGCTGTCTGCAACCGCAGTCGGCACCAGGCCGGTCTCCTCGGCGCTGAAGCCGAAGCGTGCGAGCAGACGCTCGGTCCATCCCGCTTCGGTTTCCTCGACCGGCGCCGGCTCCACCGCCGAGCGCCGGATGGCGCGCCCCACCATGTCCGAACCTAGGTCGACCGCGATCACCACGTCGGCCCCCATCGCACGGCACAGCGACACCGGCACTGGATTGACAAGCCCGCCATCGACCAGCATGCGGCCCTCGTGCAGCACCGGCGTCATCAGCCCGGGAAGCGCAATCGAGGCCCGCACCGCGGCGGAGACGCTGCCTTCGTGCAGCCAGATCTCGCGCCCGGTGGACAGTTCGGTGGCGACACAGGCGAAGCGCTGGTCGAGTTCGGTGAAGTCGCGATCGACGAAGTTGCGCTCGAAGAAGTCGATCAGCTTCTGGCCCTTGATCAGGCCGCCGCGCAGCGACACGTCGAGCAGCGACACGACGTCCTGCCACTTGAGGGTCTCGGCCCAGCGCACCAGCTTTTCGAGGTCGCCCGATGCCGCTGCAGCACCGACGAAGGCGCCGATGGAACAACCTGTGATGATCTGTGGCGTCACGCCTTCGCGCGCGAGTTCCTGCAGCACCCCCAGGTGCGCCCAACCGCGCGCCGCGCCACTGCCGAGCGCGAGGCCGATCACCGGCCCGTCGCTGGCGGACTTCGCGCAGGCCAGGCCGACCGCACCGAGGACGCCGGCGCCGCTCATCGCAGCACCGTCCCCGGCAGGCCGGCAGCGGGCTTACTCGATGCGTTCGGCGTAGAGGTCGTGCACATCGCAGTCGGTGATGCGCACCCGCACGAAGTCGCCCGGGGCCAGGCCTTCGCCGTCGGGGATGATGACGAGGCCGTCGACCTCGGGCGCATCGCCCGGCGAACGTGCGAGCGCGCCCTCTTCATCGACCTCATCGACCAGCACGGTCATCTCGCGGTCGATCTTGGCCTCGAGGCGCTGGGTGGAGATGTCTTCCTGGAAATCCATCAGGCGCACACGGCGTTCCTCGCGCACCTCGTCCGGCACCGCGCCGGGCAGCTCGTTGGCGGTCGCGCCCTCGACCGGCGAGTAGGCGAAGGCACCGACGCGGTCGAGTTGCGCTTCTTCGAGGAAGTTGAGCAGCAGCTCGAAATCTTCCTCGGTCTCGCCGGGGAAGCCGGTGATGAAGGTCGAGCGGATGGTCAGGTCCGGGCAGATGCTGCGCCACTTGCGCACGCGCTCGAGCACGTTCTCGGCGTTGGCCGGGCGCTTCATGGCCTTCAGGATGCGCGGGCTGGCGTGCTGGAAGGGCACATCGAGGTAAGGCAGGATCTTGCCTTCGGCCATCAGCGGGATCAGGTCATCCACGCTGGGATAGGGATACACGTAGTGCATCCGGATCCAGATGCCGAGTTCGCCGAGCGCCTTGGCGAGATCGAGCAGGCGCGTCTTGACCGGCCGCCCGCCCCAGAAGCCGGTGCGGTACTTGACGTCGACGCCGTAGGCCGAGGTGTCCTGCGAGATGACCAGGATCTCCTTCACACCGGCGTCGGCGAGCGCCTCGGCCTCGCGCATGACCTCGTGGATCGGTCGGCTGACGAGGTCGCCGCGCATCGACGGGATGATGCAGAAGCTGCAGCGGTGGTTGCAGCCTTCGGATATCTTGAGATAAGCGTAGTGCTGCGGCGTCAGGCGGATGCCCTGCGGCGGCACGAGGTCGGTGAACGGGTCGTGCGGCTTGGGCAGGTGCCGATGCACTGCGTGCATGACCTCGTCGGTGGCGTGCGGGCCGGTGACGGCGAGCACCTGCGGGTGCGCGGCGAGGATCACATCGTCCTTGGCGCCGAGGCAGCCGGTGACGATCACCTTGCCGTTCTCGGCGAGCGCCTCGCCGATCGCGTCGAGCGACTCCTCGACCGCGGCGTCGATGAAGCCGCAGGTATTGACGACCACCAGATCGGCGTCGTCGTAGCTGCCCGAGATCGTGTAGCCCTCGGCGCGCAGCCGGGTGAGGATGTGCTCGGAGTCGACGGTCGCCTTGGGGCAGCCGAGGGAAACGAAGCCGACGCGCGGCAGGTCCGGAGTCTTGAAAGTGGTCATGCGTGGGAAACCTGTCGGGTCGAAACGGACGCGCGCGGACGGTCCGCGCTCAGCCGGTCACTTCTTGCCTTCGTCCTTGCCGGCGGGCACAAGCGGCTGGCCGTCCTCGGGCTTGGTGTAGTTGGGGAACTGGAAGCCGGTGAACATGTTGCGGGTCTGGCTCTCGAGCTGACTCTGCATCTGCTCGAACATCTTCTTCGACTGATCGACGTAGGCGCCCATCATGCTCTGCAGCGCCGGCCCCTGGAAGTTCAGGAACTGCGCCCATAGATCCTGCCCGACCGGGCTGTTCTCGCCGTAAATGGAACGCGCCTGATCCTGCAGTTTGGCCTGCATCTCGGTGAAGGCCTTGATGTTGCTCTCGAGGTACTTGCCCATCATGCCCTGCATCGCGTTGCCGTAGAAACGGATCATGTGCGACAGCAGGTCGCTGGTGAACATCGGCGCACCACCGGCCTCTTCCTCCAGGATGATCTGCAGCAGGATGCTGCGCGTCAGATCCTCGCTGGTCTTGGCGTCGACGACCTGGAAAAGCTCGTTATTGAGCACCAGCTCCTTGACGTCCGCCAGGGTGATGTACGAACTCGTCCGCGTGTCATACAGACGGCGGTTCGGGTACTTCTTGATCAGGCGCTGCTGTTCGGGCATTTCTCCATCTCCTCGGCGGCGGTGTCTTCGCTCTTTACAGAAAAATTATATCGCGCCGCGAAAACGAAACCCCGTCCTTCGACGGGGTTTCGTGATTTCGCGCATGGCACGATGCAACATCAGCACATGTGCAGGCCGCCGTTGATGTTGATGGTGGCGCCGGTGATGTAGGCAGCCTTGTCGGAAGCGAGGTAGGCGCACAGGTCGCCGATCTCGTCCGGACGGCCGAGGCGCTTCATCGGCACGGTGTCGATGATGCCCTGGCGGATGTCCTCGCGGATGGCCATGACCATGTCGGTACCGATGTAGCCCGGGGCGATCGCATTGACCGTCACGCCCTTGGTGGCGAGTTCGGCGGCCAGCGCCTTGGTGAAGCCCAGCACGCCCGCCTTGGCGGTCGAGTAGTTGGTCTGGCCGGCCTGGCCCTTGACGCCGTTGACCGACGAGATGTTGATGATGCGACCCCAGCCGCGCTCGGCCATCTTGGCGGAGACGTGGTGGGTGACGTTGAACAGGCTGTTCAGGTTGGTGTTGATCACCGCATCCCACTGGCCCTTCTCCATCTTGGGGAAGAACTTGTCGCGGGTGATGCCGGCGTTGTTCACCAGGACGTCGATCGGGCCGAGCTCGGCTTCGACCTTCGCGACCATGGCGGCACACGATTCGTAGTTCGACACATCACCTTCGGCGGCAACGAAATCGAAACCCAGGTCGCGTTGGGCGGACAGCCAACCATCCTTCTGGTCGAAGTTCGGCAGGCAGTTCGCCACGACCTTGAAGCCGTCCTTGGCGAGGGACTGGCAGATCGCCGTGCCGAGACCACCCATGGCGCCGGTAACGAGAGCGATTTTCTGGGACATCTTCAAATCCTTCTGGGGCAATTTTGGAAACCGAAGCCACTGGCAGGCACCCTTGCCCGCATCCTCTTCGGCACTACATGCGGCAGCGCATCAGCCACCTCACCAGCCCATTATATCCACTGTTGACGGAACATGTTGCGATGCAATACCCCAGAAAATATTGCAGTGCGGATAAAAAACGCGCCCTCCCGGGCGCGTTTTTCGGTTCCGTGGTCCGGCTGGTACCGGATCAGAACATGTGCTGGCCACCGTTGATCGAGATGTTCGCCCCGGTCACGAAGGCGGCCTCGTCCGACGACAGGTAGGCCACGAGGCCGGCGATCTCTTCCGGCTTGCCCAGGCGGGAAACCGGAATCTGCGGCAGGATCTTCGAGTCGAGGATTTCCTGCGGGATCGCCATCACCATCTTGGTGCCGATGTAGCCCGGCGAGATGGTGTTGACGGTCACCCCGTTGCGCGCCACTTCGAGCGCCAGCGCCTTGGTGAAGCCGTGCATGCCGGCCTTGGCCGCGGCGTAGTTGGTCTGGCCGAAGGCACCCTTCTGGCCGTTGACCGAGGACACGTTGATGACGCGGCCCCACTTGCGCTCGACCATGCCGTCCATGACCTGCTTGGTCATGTTGAAGGCCGAGTCGAGGTTGGTGCTGATGACCGCATCCCAGTCGGCCTTGGTCATCTTCTTGAAGGTCATGTCGCGCGTGATGCCGGCGTTATTGACCAGCACGTCGACCGGACCGACTTCCTTGATCACCTGCTCGACGCAGGCCTTGCACGAGTCGAAATCGGCCACGTCGCAGGGCACGGCCTTGAAGCCGTAGCCCATGTTGTTCATGGTCTGCAGCCAGTCGTGCGCCTTGGTGTTGCCCGGGGAATGCGTCGTGACCACCTTGTAGCCGAGCGCTGCCAGCTTGATGCAGATCGCCTCGCCCAGACCACCCATACCACCCGTTACCAGTGCAACTCTTGCCATTGTTCTCTCCTCTCCCTATGCGGGTACTTGTCTGCTGGACGGTATTCGAACACCACGACAGCCACCGCCCCACTCGCTGCCGTTGCGAAAGAAAAACTGCCGATCGACCCTGTCAGGAGCGCTCCTTGACGTAGCGCCCCGGAGCCGGCTCGATCGGCTCGTACTTCGTGCTCCCCAGGCGCCCGCGCGCCGCGACTTCCTTGCCGCCATGCTGACGCAACCACGCGGCCCAGTCGAGCCACCAACTGCCCTTGTGCTCGGTTGCACCTTCCAGCCACTCGTCGGGATCCGCGGGACGCGCCTCGGCGGTCCAGTAGCTGCGACGGTTCTTCGACGCCGGATTGATCGCGCCGGCGATGTGGCCGCTGGCGCCGAGCACGAAGCGGGTGTCGCCGCCGAGCAGATTGCGCGCCAGGTAGGCGCTCTTCCACGGCACGATGTGGTCCTCGCGGGCGGCCATCAGGTAGGCAGGCACATCGACCTTGCCGAGATCCACCTTCTGGCCGAGCATCTTCAGCTTGCCCGGCACGCGCAGGTTGTTCTCGAGGTACATGTTGCGCAGGTACCAGGTCAGGAACGGTCCCGGCAGGTTGGTGGAATCCGAGTTCCAGTACAGCAGGTCGAACGCGACCGGCTTGTTGCCCTTGAGGTAGTTGCCCACCACGTACTGCCAGACGAGGTCGTTGGCGCGCAGGAAGGAGAACACATTGGCCAGCTCCTGGCCCTTGAGCACACCGCCCTTGCCGATCGCCGCCTCGCGCGCGGTGACGCTCGCCTCGTCCACCAGGCAGCCGAGCTCGCCCGCGTCGGAGAAATCGAGCAGCGTGGTCATCAGCGTGAGGCTCGCCACCGGGTCTTCGCCGCGCGCCCGCGCGACCGCGAGCGCAGAGGTCAGGATGGTGCCGCCGACGCAGAAACCCAGCACGTTCGGCTTCTTGACGCGGGTGATCGAGCGCACCACCTCCAGCGCCGCGAGCGGCCCCTTGTCGAGGTAGTCGTCCCAGGTGTAGTGCCCGCCCGTGTCGGGGCGCGGGTTTCTCCACGACACCAGGAACACCGTGAAGCCTTGCTCGATGGCGAAGCGGACCAGCGAATTCTCCGGCTGCAGGTCCATGATGTAGAACTTGTTGATGCACGGCGGCACGATCAGCAGCGGCACCTGCGCGACCTTTTCGGTCAGCGGCGCGTACTGGATGAGCTGCATCAGTTCGTTCTCGAAGACCACCGAGCCCGGCGTCAGCGCCAGGTTGCGGCCGATCTCGAAAGCCGAATCGTCGGTCATCGAGATCCGGCCCTTCTCGAGGTCACCGAGCAGGTTCTGCACGCCGCGGGCGATGCTCTCGCCCTTGGTCTCGATCGCCGTCTTGATGAACTCGGGGTTAGTCGCCGCGAAGTTGCTCGGCGACAGGGCGTCGATGTACTGCCGGGTCAGGAACTGGATGCGCGACTTGGCACGACCATCGGCGATCGGCATCGCGTCGGCCACCTTGCGCAGCAGGTCGGCGTTGATCAGATAAGCCTGGCGCATGTAGTCGAATACCGGGCTCTCGGACCACTCCGGCGCGACGAAGCGCTTGTCGCCCGGCTCCGGTTGCACGACCGCATCGCCCGGTTCGCCCGGCTTGCGCCCAAGCATCGAAGACCACAGCGCCGCATGCTTCTCGGCGTACTCCTTCTGCATCGCGGCCATCACGTCCGACTCCGGCAGCGGCAGCTTGGGCGCCGCCACGCCGGAAGAGTCCTGCATTGCCGCATGCTGGCGCGTCAACGCATCGAAGAAGCCCTGCGCCATGGCCTGCCCGCTGGCGAAAAGCGCCTGCACCCCCGGCGGTACCTGCTTGCCCGCTGAATCCGACATCGAAACCTCCTGAGCCTTCATGTTCTGGCAGCCGTGGCTGCGCGTTCATTTGTATTGTTGCATGCGCCGCCGCGATCGCCGTGGCACGCTAGAATCAGCGCATGTACTTGATCCCGATCGCCTGGCTCTACGTCGTCATCCTCGTTGCCGCTGCGGAAGACACCCTCGTCGCCGCGGCGCTGACTTTCGTGTTCTGGGGCCTTGCACCGCTTGCCCTTTTCCTGTGGCTGTTCGGCACGCCTGCGCGCCGACGGCGACGCCTGGAAAAAGAAGCGCTCGACCGCAACGATAGAGCTGAAACAGGCGCCGATCAATAGCCGCAGGCTCGCGCCCCTGCATGCGACGCGGATGCGCCAGCAACGGCGCAGCCCCGTCAGCCGAAACCTGAAGGCTGCTCAGCGCTTGTCCAGCCACACCATCGACGCAAAGCGACCGGTGACGCCATCACGCCGGTAAGAATAAAAGCGCTGCGGCGCCGACACCGTGCACACCCCGCCTCCCGAAATCCGGGTCACACCCGCCGCGACAAGTCGCCGGCGGGCAAGCATGAACAGGTCGGCAAGCCATTTCCCCGCCAGCGGGCGGGCGACGAAGGCGGTGGCCGCCCCCGCGTCGTCGGCGACGAACGCCGCCCGCACCTCATCACCCACCTCGAACGCCTCCGCCCCGATTGCGGGCCCCAGCCAGGCACGGAGCCGATGCGGCGGCACGCCCATCTCGCGCACGGTGTTTTCCAGCACCCCCGCCGCCAGCCCGCGCCAGCCGGCGTGCGCGGCCGCAACCACCGAAGCGTCGTCATCGCAGAACAGCACCGGCAGACAATCGGCCGTGAGCACCGCACAAACCCGCCGGCTGCTGCGCGCGAGCACGGCGTCGGCCTCTGGCACGCCCTCGGCCACGTCGGCGTCGGCCACCGCGGCGCCGTGCACCTGGTTCAACCACAGCGGATCTGCCGGCAGAAAACTGCGCAGGCGCGCACGGTTGGCAGCAACCGCAAGCGGGTCGTCACCGACATGGCTGCCGAGATTGAGACTCGCGAACGGCCCCACGCTCCGGCCACCTGCGCGCGTCGTCAGCAGCGCGCCGACACCGGCGGGCAGATCCCAGTCGGGCCGCAACAAACCCGGCGCGATCTCGACCAAGCCTTTCCCCGTCATCGCCGCTCCCCCGCCTTCTGCCTGCGCAACTCATCAAGCAGCGCCGCAAAGTCCGCAGCCATCGGCACGGTCCATTCCATCGCGACGCCCGTCTGCGGGTGCAGCAATCCGAGGCGGAAAGCATGCAGAGCCTGCCGCGGAAAGCCATCGAGTGCGCCATTGCCGGTGCGGCGCTGACCATAGACCGGATCGCCCACGAGCGGATGCCCGACATGCGCCATATGCACGCGGATCTGGTGCGTGCGCCCGGTCTCCAGCCTGCACTCGACGAGCGTGCAGCGCGCGAAGCGCTCCACCACCAGATAGTGCGTGAGCGCCGGCCGTCCATTGCCCACGACCGCCATCTTGATCCGCTGCGTTGGATGGCGGCCGATCGGCGCATCCACCGTGCCGCCCGTGCCGAGTTCGCCCTGCACCAGCGCCCAGTAATGCCGCTTCACGCTGCGCGCCTGCAACTGGCGGACGAGCTCGGTGTGCGCGGCGAGCGTCCTCGCCACCACCATCAGGCCGCTGGTGTCCTTGTCCAGGCGATGCACGATGCCGGCGCGCGGCACGGCAGCGAGCGCAGGGTCGCGATGCAGCAAGGCGTTGAGCAGCGTACCGCTCCAGTTGCCATTGCCCGGATGGACCACCAGCCCTACCGGCTTGTTGATGACCAGCAGGTGCTCGTCCTCGAACACCACGTCGAGCGGGATGTCTTCCGGCAACTCGGCGGCGATCTCCGGCGGCGGCGGCGCGTCGATCTCGACCGCTTCGCCGCCACACACTTTCTTGCGCGCATCGGGCGAGGCGCCGTCGACACGGATGTAGCCGTCCCTGAGCCAGCCCTGCAGGCGGCTGCGCGAGTGTTCAGGGAAGAGTTTTGCCAGCGCCTGGTCGAGGCGCAAACCGCCCAGCGCGGCCGGAATCGTCACGACATCGCACGAGTCGGCATCATCGGCAGGGAGGGCGGCTGGGATATAATCGGCGCGTTCATTCACGCGAGTGTCTTCGATGGCCAGGTTCACCCCCGGAAGTTTAACGGCAAAAGCCGCCCTCATTGGCGCACTGCTGCTCGGCGGCTGCGGTCTGCTACCCGAGCAGATCGACGAGACGGCTGGCTGGAACGCGCAGACGCTCTATTCCGAAGCCAAGGCCTCGATGTCCGAAGGCGGCTACGACCGCGCGATCCAGCTCTTCGAGAAGCTCGAGGCGCGCTACCCGTACGGTCGCTTCGCCCAGCAAGCCCAGCTCGAGGTCGCCTACGCCTACTACAAGCAGGGCGAGCAGGCGCTGGCGCTGGCGGCGGCGGACCGCTTCATCAAGCTCCACCCCAACCACCAGAACGTCGATTACGCCTACTACCTCAAGGGCCTGGTCAACTTCAACGAAGACCTCGGCCTGCTCGCCGGCCTGTCGCGCCAGGACCTGTCCGAGCGCGACCCCAAGGGCGCACGCGAGGCCTTCGACAGCTTCCGCGAACTCACCGAGCGCTTCCCCGAGAGCCGCTACGCCGACGATTCGCGCGCGCGCATGCAGTACCTGGTGAATTCGCTCGCCTCGCACGAAGTACACGTGGCGCGCTACTACTACAACCGCGGCGCGTATGTCGCCGCGGCCAATCGCGCGCAGACCGCAGTCAGCAACTTCCCGCAGGCGCCGGCCACCGAAGAAGCCCTGTTCCTGCTGGTCAAGAGCTACGACGCGATGGGCCTGGCCCAGTTGCGCGACGACGCCGAGCGCGTGATGCGGACGAACTTCCCCGACAGCGTCTATTTCCGCGGCGGGCCGGAAGACGACAGGCCGTGGTGGCAGCTCTGGTGACATGCTGTGCCGGCCCCGTCCTGCACGGACGTGGCCTCACCTAACAACGAAGGCGCCGCTCTGGCGCCTTCGTTGTTTTCAGGGCTGGCGTTGGAGTCCCAACGTGAGCCCTGCCAGCAGGGCAACAAAAAGCCGTGCCGGTGATCGCTCACAGGCACGGCCTTTTTTTACGCGCAGCTAGCAGCGATCAGGCGCCGAACTTCGCCTTGAACTGCTGGCGGTAACGGTGCAGCAGCGGCTCGGTGTAGCCGCTGGGCTGGGCGCAGCCTTCGAAGATCAGCGCACGGGCGGCCGCGTAGGCCACCGAGTCGTCGAAGTTCGGCGCCATCGGGCGGTAAAGCGGGTCGCCCGCGTTCTGGCCATCCACCACCGCGGCCATGCGCTTGAGCGTGGCCTCGACCTGCGCGGCGGGCACCACGCCATGGCGCAGCCAGTTGGCGATGTGCTGGCTGGAGATGCGCAGCGTGGCGCGGTCTTCCATCAGGCCGATGTTGTTGATGTCGGGCACCTTGGAGCAACCCACGCCCTGCTCCACCCAGCGCACCACGTAGCCGAGGATGCCCTGGCAGTTGTTGTCGAGTTCCTGCTGGCGCTCGGTCTCGCTCCACTCGGCCTTCGCCACCACCGGGATGGTGAGCAGGTCGTCGAGCAGCGCCTCGGACTCGGCGTTGAGGTCGAGCTTCTCGATGTCCTGCTGCACCGCGGCCACATTGACCTGGTGGTAGTGCAGCGCGTGCAGCGTGGCCGCGGTGGGCGACGGCACCCAGGCGGTGTTGGCGCCGGACTTGGGGTGACCGATCTTCTGCTCGAGCATCGCGGCCATCAGGTCGGGCATGGCCCACATGCCCTTGCCGATCTGAGCGCGGCCGCGCAGGCCGGAGGCCAGCCCGATCAGCACGTTGCGGCGCTCGTAGGCGGCGATCCACTTGCTGTTCTTGATGTCGCCCTTGCGCATCACCGGGCCGGCTTCCATGGCGGTGTGCATCTCGTCGCCGGTGCGGTCGAGGAAGCCGGTGTTGATGAAGGCCACGCGCGCCGGCGCGGCGGCGATGCAGGC